>JAILZY010000008.1 GCA_023512255.1 bacterium
TAACTTTCTTCTCTCTTTATTTTCTCTCCTCCCCTTTATATTTTCAACATTATTTTTTCAACATGGGGAACATCTGGACAAACCCTTTCCCCTAAGGATGTGAGGTCTTCCCCCCCTTGATGGTTCAGGGGCGAGGGCAGGGAGAGGCTTATGCTTTTATTCTCCCCCGTAGCCTTTTTGTCGCCCGCAGCTTTCTGTTTTTGAATTTCTGAATCCAGTAAAAATTTCAAGGTGAGGTTTTCAATTTTGTTGACAGCTTCTGATCTCCATGATATATTTTCTCCACTTTATATTAAACCACCTCAAATTTTTGTCTCATAATGCCGGGGTAGCTCAGTCGGTAGAGCAAGGGACTGAAAATCCCTGTGTCGACGGTTCGATTCCGCCCCCCGGCATTTTTTGCTTCTTCCTCCCTTCTATTTTGACCTCCTTGGAAGAAAAGATTTAACCTAATGTTCCTTCGAGACAAGTAACCTTTTAATATCCTTTTCTTTCCGATGCTGTTTATAAATTCTCATTAAACATACCTAAACATACCTCATTATCTATAAATGGTTCTTTCGCTAAAAAAACGCGCAATTTTGGCGACCATAGGTGGTCGTCCCTGCGATTGATTGGGTAATTGGATCTGCTCTCGTACTTGGCGTGGAAACTAGTTAGTCAGCCAGCGATATTTTTGTAAGTTAAATCTACATAAATTTAGCACCTTAATTTAATAAAATATACATCTTTTTATAGTAAATAATCTTTCTGTTTAATGACGATATATGTTTAGTGCTGATGGCTGAATGATGCCACTCAACAAGGAAGAGCATCAACCAGAAGACAAGCGCACCGGAAAGTTTATTTTGCAGGGAGGCTTTATGATTAGACCCGCTCCCGCATGGCACCCATGTGGGGGGCATATCCCCTTCAGCTTGAGAATACCCCTCTAGCTGGAGATAATCCCTGAACAGATAAGGAGGTGAAATTATGAAGATAACAACTGGCCTCAAAGCAGGATTTCGTGTTACCCCATGGAGTTTAACTCTATTGAATATTTTCGGAATAACTCCATTTGGCCTTTTCCATCTCTTTGCCTAGGAGAGCAAATCGCCTGACTAGGCAAGTGGCGGGAAGGTCCATTCGGCAGCGGTAGGATGGGCTTCCCGCCATAGAGAGAGAGCTTTTTCTTCAGCGACACCGGCCAAAAGGCAAGGCTTGTGGCGCTCCTTGGGAGCTCGGCTACGAGAGAGAGCTGGGTGAGGTAAGAGGAGCTTGCTGGTTTTGAGGAGCCAGAGAGCGGATAAAGCCGGACCTGAAAGAAGACAGACTGAAAAACCGCTGAATAATCTTTAGAATAAGGAGACAAGATCATGAAAATAGCAGCTAACCTTAAAGCAGGGTTTCGGGTTACTCCCTGGAGTCTTACGATCTTTAGCTGGAGTGTGTTAACTCCATGGGGTTTCTTCAATTTCTTTGCCTAATATCGCGGCTTACAGGCACAGGTGAATTATACAGGCACAGGAGGACCCGAGGGATAATCTTAAACGAAAGGAGGTGAAAAAAAAGAATGAAGATAGCCACCAATCTGAAAGCAGGGTTTCGGGTTACTCCCTGGAGTCTTACGATCTTTAGCTGGACTGCATTAACTCCATGGAGTTTCTTCAATCTCTTTGCTTAGGCAGCGTACGGTTATATGGTTATAAATTATCAGTTTAAGGTAATAATTTCAGCATAGTTAAAGATGCCCTCGCGCCTTGGAGGAGGGTTCATTCCTCCAAGGCGCGAGGGCCGTTTGAATGTATTTTCAGCACAAGGTGATAAATAGCCCTTATCCAGGAGAACTTACGAGTAACCATAAAAAGAAGCCGGGGGTGAAATCATGAAAGTAAAAACTACTCTTCAAGCAGGGATACTGATTACTCCGTTTTTTATTTGGATTCCGTGGATAAGAATTCTTACTCCCTTTGGATTTTTCCGCTACCTGTAGTAGTCTTGATCTCAGCTTTTGCTCTGCTGTCTATATTCATCTGGCCGAACATACCGGGCATTTCTGAAGGAGCAGGGGGCGGCTCCTCCTGCTCCTTTCCTCGCAGGTAGTCTACTGCTGATCTTGCAATCTGCCGGGCGATCTGCTGCTGGTCAGTCCGGCTAGTTAGTTTTTTTTCATCCTGACTATTAGTAATATAGCCGATTTCTAGGAGAGCGGATGGGATCGAAGGTGATTTTAAGACTGCAAAATTAGCGCACTTAACCCCTTTATTATGGAATCCAGAAGCTTCCAGGCTATCGAGAGCTGTTTGGCAGATTCGGATACTCTCGCTGGTGGTATAGGTCTGAACAAGATCAATTAGTATGGTATTGACTTCCTTATCCTTGCTGAACTTGACTCCAGCAATAAGGTCTGAAGAGTTCTCTCTCGCGGCCAAAAGTCGTGAAGCCCTGTCGCTGGCCCCGGTTTCGGATAAATAGAAAACAGAGGCTCCCTGAACCTCTGGTTTTCTGCTGGCATTGGTATGGAGGCTGATGAATAGGTCTGCCTGATGCTGATGAGCGATGAGGATCCTTTTGCGAAGGGGAATAAAGTAATCCCCATCGCGGGTCAGATAGACCTGGATATCGGGAAAGTTCTGATTAAGATAGCTTTTTATTTCCCTGGCCAGTTGAAGAACGATATCTTTTTCTCGGGTTCCGCTGCTGCTGATGGCGCCTGGATCCTCGCCGCCATGCCCTGGGTCGATAACGATGACCTTCTTGCCCCCTGTCTTTTTGCGGCCATCCTTCTGTCTGGTGTTTTCCGCCTGTTCGCTGCTCCCAGGTGGCCTTTTACTTTCAGCCCTAGGTTCCTCCTTTATTTCCTCTTCCTTTTCTCCCTGACTACGATTTTTCTCTGTCTCGTCAAGTTTTGGCCCTGCCTCGGCGGTTTTAGGCATAGTTTTTTGGCTCTGTTTTGGCTCAAAAAAATCCATAACGATTCGGTGTGGTTTGCCTAGGTCGGGTTTCAGGGTGAAAATCTTATAGTCGGCCATCTGACGTAAGGAAATTTGGACAATTAGGCTGCTGCGGGGCTTCTCGTGGGTATTTATCTGCACCTGTTTGACCAGGGGGCTTTTCTTCAGCATCATGGTCTTTTTGAGACTTCTTCTGTCTTTGCAATCCTCAAGCCTGATAAACACTGATTGCTGGTCATCGGAGAGATGATCCTGAAAGCGGGTAGCTGCTGAGAGGTCAAAAACCACCCTGGTATAATCTTTAGATGAAGAGTAGCGGACATTCTCAAGATAAGAAAAGGGGAAAGTCGCTGCTTGAAGATAAAAGGGCGGCAGCATGATCATGATAATGATGGCGGCGATAAAGAGGCCGAAAGCTGCTCTTGTAGTTATTTTTCCCATATAGATTAAAACCCAAGCAGTCAAAATTTATTAGACGCCAGCACTCAGAAGAGCTTTGCATTATTGAGAGCGCGCTAGAGAAAAATCAGAAAAAATTTACTACAAAATATATAAGATAGTATAATCAAAAATAAAAGTCAAGGCGAATGAGACAGAAAAATTATACAAATTCATTGACATTGATATAGTAATAATATATCATTTTTCCTCAAACTGGGGAAATAAACTTTGTCAGATGGTAAAGCAGGAGATAGGTACCAGCAGGAGAATGGGTAAATGATTGTCAGCATGACTGGATATGGCTGCGGAACAGCGCAAGGGGATGGGGTAAGCGTTGCTGTGGAGGGTCGATCTCTCAATCACAGATTCTTTGATATCAATATAAAGCTACCCCCTTCTCTTAGCAGCCTGGAAAAAAAGATCCGAGACATAGTCTCATCTTCCTTTCATCGAGGAAAGATCGATCTGTATGTTTGCCTGAATAAACAGAGCGAGGGGGCACAGTTAAAGATAAACTATGAAAATGCCACCCGCTATTATCAGGCGCTACTTGGATTGTGCAATCATCTTGAAATCAGAGAAGAGGTCAGCTTATCCTCAATGACTCCCTTTATTCGGGATATAATTGAGGTTCAGGAAGCTGGCTTAAACGGGGAGCAGGATGTTTACTGGCCGCTTGTCGAGAAGGCCGTTCGGCAGGCGATCGCTTCGATTCAGCAGATGAGGGAAGCTGAAGGGAAGCTCTTGTGCGCTGATATTCAGCAGCGGCTTAGCTATATAGAAGCTATTATCAATTCGATCGGAGAAAAGACTTCGCTATTAGTCGGGGAATATAAAAATCAGCTATCAGCTCGAATTGCTGAGCATTTTCCCCAGCTCCCTATAGATCCTGGGCGGCTAGAGCAGGAGATCGCGCTGATAGCTGAAAAGCTTGATATCACCGAAGAGTTGACCAGGATCAAAAGCCATTTTAATCAGATGAAGGAGTTTTTGGTCTCTGATGGTCAGATAGGCCGGAAATTGGATTTTTTGCTCCAGGAAATTTATCGGGAAGTTAACACCTTATCGTATAAATCCAATAATGCTGAAATTTCTCAAAAAGTAGTTGAAATCAAAGGTGAGCTTGAAAAAATTCGAGAGCAGATCCAAAATATAGAATAATTTCATTTGGTTTAGGATGCTCTCGGCAACTTGAGGTATGGAGGAATTCGTTGAGTAGCAACAATCAGTTAATTAATGTCGGTTTTGGAAACATTGTTTTTGCCTCACGGATCGTGGCTATAGCAATTCCCAATTCAGCACCGATGAAACGATTCAAGGAAGATGCCAGAGAGAGCGGAAAACTGATCGATGTTACCCATGGTCGGCGGACGCGATCTATTATTATCACTGATAGCGGCCATATTATTCTTTCAGCTGTACAGCCTGAGACTATTTCGCAGAGGATCGGCCTAGAGGCATCAAGCTTATAGCTGCCTATTCACCTTATGGAATTGCATCTTAAAGACTATGAATCGTCTGTTTTTGTAATCTCAGCTCCCTCAGGCGTAGGAAAGACGACGCTGCGCAATATTCTGCTCTCTCGTCTCCAAAATCTTTACTATTCGATTTCCTGCACTACCCGTCCGCCCAGGTCTGGTGAGGTGAATGGCCGGGATTACTTTTTTGTATCACCTGAGGTTTTTCAGAAAAAAATCGAGGACCATACCCTGCTTGAGTGGGCCATGGTGCACCGAAATTTGTACGGAACGCCAAAGGAGCCTATTATTGCTGCCCTGCAGGATAAAAAAGATGTCCTTTTGGATATTGACGTTCAAGGTGCACGGACCCTACAGCAGAGGATTAAGGGAGTAATCACGATTTTTCTCCTCCCTCCCTCCTGGCAGGTACTTGAAGAAAGGTTACGGAGTAGAAAAACAGAAACGGATGAGGAGATAGAAAATCGACTCAGGACTGCCCGTGAAGAAATCAAGAGCTGCTGGGAGTATGATTACCTGATCGTAAATAATGATTTGGAAGAAGTGGTAGAGAAGGTGAAGGCTATCATGGTAGCGGAGCATTGCAGACCCGCAAAGATGAGGTCTTTTGTCCAGAAACTTTTATGCCCATAGATTAACACTAATTAGACGAAACAGGTAAAAAGCGATTTATTTTAAAAATATATATATACAGGGAGGCAAGAGAATGACAGAATATCCTCAGCAAGGATCCAAATCCCAGATGAACTCAAGGTTTCAACTGGTAATTGCTGCGGCTAAGAGAAGCAAGCAGATTTTGGCTGAAGCCAAGACAAGAGGCTTGAGCCCAAATCAGGTGGCGTTGGTGAGGTCTAAATTTACTAAACCTGTTACCTTGGCTTTGGAGGAACTTAAGGCAGGAAAGGTTCGTTATGTCTGGAATAAAGATGAACCTGCTGAAGCAAGAGGTGGGGGTGATGGGGTATCGCTGCCGCCTTATCAGGAAAAAACAAGTCCAGTGGATGAAGCTATGGAACCCTTGCGGTCTGAGAAAATGGAAATAACCGAAAGCAAATGTTAACTCAAAAAGAGATCGTTCTTGGGGTGGCCGGAAGTATTGCGGCCTATAAAGCGGCCGAGATCCTGAGAGGGCTTTGCCGTCTAGGGGCTCGAGTAACTGTGGTCATGACCAGGAATGCTACCAAATTCGTTTCTCCCCTTACCTTTCAAACCCTTTCAGGCCAAAAGACCGTTTGTGGTCTCTTTGACCCGGTGGAAGAATTCAAGCCAGAGCATATTGCTTTGGCCCAGAAGGCTGATTTATTGCTGGTGGCTCCAGCTACAGCCAATGTGATCGGGAAATTCGCTGCCGGAATTGCTGATGATTCCCTAACCTCACTTTTTCTATCAGTGCGCTCACCCATTATGCTTGCTCCGGCCATGAATCCGGCCATGTATGCTAACCCCTTCGTTCAGAGGAATCTTCGGATCCTGGCCGATGAGGGAGTGGTGATCATCGAACCAGAGGTAGGCGAAGTGGCCTGCGGAGAGAGTGGAAAGGGGAGGCTGGCTCCGATTGAAGATATCATCAACCAAGTGGTAGAAATACTTAGCGGTAAGAGCCCCCTTCGTCAACGGAAAGTAGTAGTTACGGCTGGTCCTACCAGAGAGTATCTTGATCCCGTCAGATACCTCAGCAATGGCTCTTCGGGGAAGATGGGCTTCGCTCTGGCCAAGGCTGCCTTCAGACGGGGGGCCAAGGTTACTCTGATCAGCGGCCCGACATCTCTCCCCCGTCCCTCTGTCGGGATCGAGTATATTCCAGTAGTAACTGCCAGCGAGATGATGCAGGCCCTTGATGAGCATTTCTCCTCCTCTTCGGTCGTCATCATGGCGGCTGCGGTTTGCGACTTCAAACCCGTCTGCAGAGCCAGTCAGAAGATTAAAAAAAGTAGCTCATCACTCACCTCTATTGAACTAGAAACTACCCCAGACATCTTAAAGCATTTAGGCCGGATGAAAAAAGATCAAATTCTGGTTGGATTTGCCGCTGAAACTGAAAATGTCGAGGCTAATGCTTTGGCCAAATTACAGGAAAAGAATTTAGATCTTATCTGCAGCAATGATCTTACTCAAAAGGGGGCGGGTTTTGAAGGTGATACCAATATTGTAACCATCATTGATGCACACCGAAAGCTCCTTCATCTTCCCTTGATGAGTAAAGAGAAAGTAGCGGAAAAAATTCTTGATAAGATAGAGCAGCTACTTATAGAAAGATTTGGTTAAGCCGTTAAATCTAATCTTTTCTCCTCTTTGAAGTGGCCCTCCTGTTTTCGATCAAATAGAACTGAAGCAGATGACCGTGGTTAGATACCATAATTAAATTAAACCTGAGTTCTTCGCCCAGTGATATAATTTTCTAGCATCTTGTTAACCCGCTCAAGCTCATTTGATTTTTCTTTGGTTTCCTTCAAAAGCTCTTCGATTCTTTGCTCGGCCAATTTCCTCTCAGTAATATCTTTGAAAACAAGGCCAATACCTATCGTCTCACCACGATCATTTTTAATGTGGGAGAAGGAGGCTAGGACAAATTTCTTTTCCTGATTCTTAGTAAGAATTTCAAATTCAAGGTCCCGTTTGGAGGTGTTGCTCTTTATCATCTCCTGAAACTTCTCCCCACCGCAGGAGTGGAACAGATCGCCAAGGTCGATGTTAGATAGCTCATCCCGCGAATAGCCAGTGATTTTTGAGGAGGCGGGATTTGCAGACAGAATCCGAGCTTCTGGGTCTAGTATAATGATCCCATCGAGTGAGGTTTCAAATAAATTTCGGTACCGCTCTTCGGACTCACGAAGTTGGCTCTCAAGCTTAGCCTTCTCCTGTTCAAAAAGCAACCGCTGTAAATTTTCCTTGATTACATAAGGAATCCGCTCAACATAGTTATCTTTCTTGATCACGTAATCAAAGGCTCCCTCCTTCATGATCTGGACAGCAATATCCTCACTTCCATGAGCAGTGATGACAATAACCGGCAAATCAGGCCGTATTTTCTTGAGGGAGCGCAGGACGCTCAACCCATCCATTTCCGGCAGGGAATAGTCAAGAAGAACGATATCAAACTCATTTTCGTTCTTAATCAGATCCAGGCATTCCTCACCAGAGGAAACATGGGTAAAGAAGTACTGTAAATTGCTTTTATCTAAAACACGCTTGATCAGCTTAGCCTGAATTAAATCATCTTCTACCAATAATAACCGGGGATTTTGAATTTGCATAGCTTACTCTCCCTTCATCGGTAAAGTATCTCGTTAACCATCAGCCAATAGTGCTCGATAGAGCGGATCTTCTGATTAAATTCCTCATAATCTAATGGCTTGATAACATAGCTATTGGCATGATACTCATAGCATTTTTCCAGGTCGGCCCGATTGCTGGATGTGGTCAGGATAACTACAGGGATATGCTGCAGCTGCGGCGATTGCTTAATTCGGCGCAAGATTTCAAGCCCATTGATTTTTGGCAGATTGATATCCATAAGGATCAGATGAGGATAGACAAACTCTTCGCTCATCAATTCGCTCCTCTGATCCATATTCTGATTGAAAAGGTAATTAAACACTTCTTCTCCATCTCTGGCCACGATTAACTGATTATTAAATCCACTCTTTTTTAAAGCTCTTTCCACCAATTTAATATGAATTGGATCATCCTCAACCAATAGAATATTCATGTGATTGTAGAATCCTATCCTTCAGGGCAATAATCTTATGATTGATCAGCGATTATCCTAACTTTTTTATAGGAATAGAAAAATAGAATGTCGAGCCCTGCCCCTTTTCAGATTCAACCCAGACCCGACCTTTGTGGCCTTCAATAATCCTCTTAACAATGGTTAATCCGACTCCAGTGCTATTGGGATCTTTAACCTCGTTAAGGGTCTGAAAAATATCGAAAATCTTTTGGTGATATTTTCGCTCGATGCCGATTCCATTGTCTTGAACGAAGAAGACATGATAGTCGTCTTTGATCGTATGGCCAATGGCAATCCGTGGATGCTCGTTATGCTCACCCATGAATTTGATAGCATTATTTAACAGATTGACCAGAGCGAGCACAATCATTTCCTTATCACAGAAAATAATCGGCATATCCTCGTCAATAATGAGCTGAATTCCTTTTTCTTTCAAAGGTAATTTAAGCTTATCAATCGCTTCCTGGATGATTTTTTTAGCAGGCACATCCTCTCTGCGATTTTGGCCCCTGCCGATGCGGGAAAGATCTAGCAGATCGCGCACGAGCAAGCCCAGCCGATTGACACTGTTTTTGATGTCCAGGAGGAATTCTCTCCCCTGCTCATCCAACCGATCAGAGTAATCCTCCAGCAGAGCCCCAGCCAGGCCTTGAAGCGAGACAAGGGGAGATTTAAGATCATGTGAGACGGTATAAACAAAGTTTTCCAATTCGGTATTTTTGAGCTTCAGCTCCATGTTTCTGACTCGTAACTCCTCTTCAAGATTCATCCTTTTGGTTACATTGCGGACCAGGCTGATAATTGAGCTGGTTTTCTGCTCCGCTTCTTTTGTCTTCGGATGAGCAGGTACTGAGGTTATTTCGAGCCAGTTGCCGTATTTGTCTTTTTTAACTTGTTGAAATGAGGATTTCCCCTTTTTAAAAATCTGCTCAATTGGACAATTTCCCTCCTCGCAGGGACAGTCGCGGTCGAAAAAGATCTCAAAACAATGCTTGCCTACCTGATCTCCATAGATATCAAGGAGCGGCTGGTTAAGAAATTCTATTTCCCATCTCTCATTGTGGGCGATAACCCCATCTCCAATACTCAACAGTACGTTGCTTAAGTCATAGTTTTCTAAGTTCATGGCGTTTCCCAGGAAAGCTGCTTTGAGGCTTTTTTTGTTGTTTTTTCATAGGCTGGGATTGACTTTCTCTTAATAAATTTTGTAAGTCTTGTACTTATCAGTCGCTTCGCCATACATTCTGGGGCGGCCTTGCGCTGGTTCCGATAAGAAGCCCGTAGATTAACACTTCGCCATACATTCCGAGGGCGGCCTGCCGACAAGATATTTAGCGTGAAAAATCTGGACGCTTCGGCCTACATTCTGGGGCGGCCAAACAGAAGCTATCTTTGAAAGAGCTATCTTATCATCACGCTCTACTTCTTATTAAATAATATTATGCAAAGAAAGGGTAAAGTCAAATAAATAATTATAAATTTATCTTGTTATTGGCTTGATAAGCTTTTGGTGGTCTTCTCTAGGCTTCTCCCCGAGAAGAGTTACTTTCTTTAGCCACCAAATCGCCGTGGCTGAGTATAGCGATCAATAAAGAGAGCAACAACGTTCATGTGGAGAATAGCCGTGCACATTCCCTCGACCCTAGTTCCATAATTTCTCACGAAAAAGGTGAAAATGCCGATCCCGATACCATAGATGATTTTACCCCGTTTAGTCACCGGACTGGTAACCCAATCCGTAGCCATAAAAAAAGCTCCCAGAATTAGCCCCCCGGCCAGGATTTGAAAAATAGGATCCTTACCAAAACCAATCGATAGAAGGGCGGTGGTGATCAGGATACTGCCCGGAATATAGAGGTCGATATGCTTCTTGTAAAGGAGGTAGGCGGCGCCGAGCAGCAGAGCCAGGGATGATCCGCCGATAACGCCTCCGATATTGCCAATCAGCAAACTCTCATATCCTGACAGAGTGCTGAAGACCGGCGAGCCTGCCCGAGCGATAGCCAAGGGAGTCGCGGCTGTAATTCCATCTATCCTTTTCCTCGCCAGCAGATCAGTAACAATTACTCCGTTTTCGAAAAATTTAGTGGTCAAAAGCTGGGTAAAGGAATGAGATTTCCACCACAGAGGTTTAATATATTCTTCCAACAGCGGATGCCAGACGGTAAAGACAAACAGAAAGGTTCGGGCAAACAGAGCAGGATTGAAGATATTTTTCCCCAATCCTCCAAAGAGCTCCTTGGCCACAGCAATAGCCACTATCCCGCCAAGGGCGGCCAGCCACCAGGGAGTGGTAGGTGGCAGAGAAAGGGCCAGCAGCAGCCCGGTAACCACAGCACTCCCATCGTTTAGGCTAAAAGGCCGGTCAAGAACGGCTCTGACAAAGAACTCGGTCAAAACAGTTGATAAGATGCAGACAGCAGTTACAAATAAGGCATTAAAGCCAAAAAAATAGATGGCGACGAGCAAAGTAGGAACAAGAGCGATGATGACGTCGCGCATGGCTTCAGAAATACCTTCAGAAGTTTTTATATGCGGAGGGGGGCTGACTATTAATGATTCCTTCATGGAATTTAACCTCTCACCATTGGTTTTTTCTTTTGAGCCATAATTTGGGCCTTGGCTTTTCTGATAAACTGAATCATCGGTCTGCGGGAAGGGCAGACAAAGGCGCACGATCCACACTCCATGCAATCTAAAACTCCGCATTCGTCCGCCTCGCGGTAGCGTTCATTTTCTGAATAATACCCAATCAGGTTCGGTAACAGGAACATGGGGCAGATATCGGCACATTTTCCGCATTTCAGGCATGGCCAATATTTATTAGGATCAGGAACCATGTGCCGGGGAAAGACCACGATTCCAGAAGTTCCCTTGACAATAGGGATATCGAGGTTGGCGATGGCAAAACCAGTCATTGGTCCGCCGACCACTACTTTCCCAGGGGGGCCATCTTTCCATCCGCCGCAGAAAGAGATCAGGTGGCTGATTGGAGTTCCCAGTTTGGCCAGTATGTTTTGAGGATTCTGAAGACCTGGCCCAGTTACAGTCAGCACCCTCTCAATTAGCGGCTTGCCGAACCTGATGGCCTCATAAATAGCCAAAATGGTTCCTACGTTTTGAACCACGGCTCCGACCTCGCTGGGAAGTTTGCGCAAAGGGACCTCCCGATTCAACACGGCCTTGATAAGTTGCTTCTCGCACCCTTGTGGGTACTTAGTTTCCAAAGCAACTACTTGGATATTCTGAAAGCCAGATGCTTCGATGCACTTTTGAACGGCCTCAATAGCATTTGACTTGTTGATTTCTATGCCGATATAGGCAGTCTGGGCTTCGATGGTCCGCAAGACCAGACTGACCCCCTTGAGAAAATCCTCCGTTCGCTCAAGAAGGATACGATGGTCACAGGTAAGGAAAGATTCACACTCGCAGCCATTGATAACCAGGCTGTCAATTCGTTTATCCTTCGGAGGGGAGAGTTTGATAAAGGTAGGAAAGGCAGCCCCTCCCATGCCCACAATGCCGGCCTCTTTAACCAGGGATTTGATCTTCTCAATCGGCTCAGCCTCAGGATTGGGTATCTCCTGTAAGGGTATCGATTCCTGATTTTTATCAGGAATGATGGTAATGCTCATCATCTCAGCGCCGGTGAAGTGGGGATGCGGAGCGATAGATTCAACGATACCAGAAACACTTGCATGAATTGGGGCAGAAATGAAAGCCTCGGCTTCGGCGATCTTCTCCCCAGCCTTAACTTTTTGGCCGACCTTTACCAGAGGCTTGCAGGGTGCACCAATATGCTGACTTAAGGGAAGAATAATTCGCTCGGGCAAAGGGGCTCTGACAATGGCTTTGTTTTCTGTTTCATGTTTGTGATGCGGAGGATGAATACCTCCTTGAAAGGATGACAGTCGCATATTTTTCCCTAATTGGTTTATTGGTTTATTAATAATAAAGAAAAGGAAAAGGTATTATTGTTTTGTCAGCTTCACTTAAGCTGATTCTTCAACAACCTGAGGTTCGACATTGAAAAGAATCAGCTTAAATAATGGCCATCCCTCCATACAGGCAATATAGGCATGAATTGTCGTGAAGATAACATAGAACCACATGATAGCCGCATGGACTCCAGTAAAAAATTGTTCGGCCAACTCAACGGACCCAAAATATGTGGCTACACCTGCCAAGAGAAATTTAGGCCATAGGATCAAAAACCCGGTTATGCCCTGAACGATCAGCATGATCCAGAAAAGGTTATATGACAGTTTTTGCAATGAGGCATATTTAGCGATATGAGGATAGTGATCCTCAAGGAAAAGATAATATTTCAAAACTGCCGGCGTGTTGAGAATGTCCTTTTTCCCAAAGGCAAAATCCTGATAGGTTTTTCCCTTCCCATAGAAGGCATACCAGAATCTAACCAGAAAATTAACCAGTATAACTACCATCAAGCAATAGTGATGGATTTTCATCTGCATATGCTGCGGCTTTAGCCAGTCAAACCGCAAACATAGACCGGTAAAGGTGAGCCCCACGATGCATACAAGATGGATCCAGTGCATGAGCCTGATTGGCGCCTCGATATATTCAGTCTCTGTTATTGGTTTAAAATTCCCCTTAAGAAAACGGTTTTGAAAGCGACCACTAAGGATATTGCCCAAGAAGTGAAGAAGAATGACAAGCAGTGAGAAAATATAGAGAGGAACTGCCACCCGATCAATGATAGGATATGCCACCATGCCTCTTATACCTCCGAAAGTTTATCGTTTTTTTGATTTTAAATTTTTACCCATTATCACAAAAAAATAAGGGTAAGGCACAAAATCCGTAAGGGTCGCTCGAGGCTATTAGATTTCTAAGGGGTGATAAACCGGAAGATGCCTTTTCATCTATAGCATAGAGATATTTTTGCTGTCAAGGGTAAAAAGTCAGTCTAAATGAGGGGAGGAGAATAAAATCTCAAAAAGGCACAATAAAATCTCTAAGAGAGCGAAAAGTGCGGGGAGTGGGGGGAAAATGGTAAGAGTCGCTTGAGGTTAATTGAAAAATAGTTTTGAAAAGTCGGCCATCCTCTGTCTGTCTCCATTTCTTTTTTCCGAAGCATACTTGCCAAGATCTCGATAAAATCAGAGGAAATATTTACTGTATTTTAACTGCTTTTTAACTTTATTTTATCTCATTTTTTACGCTTTTGCCTTTACCATTTGTCGCTGCTTTCAACTTTATTCACAAGATTAGGAGGCTACCCCGATGTCAGCTCAAGCAAACTCTCTCGCTAAAAACTTTTCGATAAGCTTTCCCATGAGCCGCTACGTACTGTTTTTTATATTTTTGATTTTTTCTTTTTTAATTCTCTCTCCCCTGGCCGTATCCAATCTTCAGGCAGCCACTCCCCCACCTCAACCTCGAAGTGGACCAGGAGGATCCGATTACCCACATGCCGCGATTATCAGCTCGGTTCATGGTCAAGGTAATTTAAAGTACTACCTTTTCGAACCAGATGAGCCAAAACCAGAATCTGCACCGCTGGTCATTTTCGCGCATGGATGGGGCGGAATAAACCCAACCGATTATGGCAGTTGGATTAACCACCTGGTCAGAAGAGGAAATATCGTTATCTATCCCGTCTATCAAACGTATACTGATATGTTTACGGGATTCTCAAAATATACTGCCAATTGCATGACAGCCATAAAGGATGCCCTCAGAGAGCTTAAGAGGCCAGGGCATGTGGCCGCGGACCTTGACAAGGTGGCCACGGTGGGGCACTCTCTCGGGGGGCTTCTGGCAGTCAATATCGCTGCCTCCTGGGCAGCAGAGCAGGATGGGGCACCTGCCGTCAAAGCAATAATGTCGGTTGAGCCGGGAGGTGTGCCTGCTTTGCCGCTTGAGGATTTATCCCTGATTGCCGCCGACACACTCCTGCTTACCGTAGTAGGTGATCAGGACCAGATTGCAGGTAGTAGAGATGCCCGGAAAATTTTTTACCGTACCTCTCAAATTCCGCCTCAGAATAAGGATTTTATTACCCTGGTTTCAGATCAATATGGAGAGCCTGCCTTGATTGCTGATCATTTTGCCCCAACCTGTGAATTACCAATAGGGAGCAGTTTTCTACCCAGCTTGAGCGAGGTGTTTGGCAGCTTAAAATATGCAACTAACGCTCTTGACTTTTATGGTACATGGAAATTATTCGATGCCCTAACCGAGGCTGCCTTTTATGGGAAAAACCGTGAGTATGCCCTTGGCAATACCCCCCAGCAGCGCTTTATGGGTGAGTGGAGCGACGGCAGGCCGGTACAAGAGCTTGTAGTTACCGATCAGCCGTAAAGATGAAGATCCTACTCTAAGATAGCGCTTTTTTGTTTTGAAGTCGAAAATAAACCCCGGCTGATGCAGACTATCAGCCGGGGTGAAAACCTAGGGCATGTCTTTGCTTCCCTTGCCGGATCCATTTTCATAACCTTGCCTTAATACTACAACGAGACTCCCAGAACATATTTCCTGCTTGAAGTAGGAATTTATGAGGATAACGCGCGAATTTTCTCCATCGCGGGACAGATGAAATGGCTGGTATAAGGAACAATGTCTCGTTGTAATACTAAACCATAGTCTTTAAATACTAAAGCATAGTCTTAAAGCAATAGGTAATGTACCCAATCATCGTAAAGTCTCCTAAATACGAGATTGGTAATTTTAGGCAGGAACTATACTTTCACCCTTTTAGGCGCTCGATCAGCCTCTCACTACTCAATAGAGAAAACCGCGTAGTATGAGTGAGCTGTATGTAATTTGTTTAATTAAGTTACCAAGCAAATAGTCTCTCTATTAACCTAATCTCTCGTATTAACCTGTCTCGGATTTTGTGAGCTGCGCATTTTGCCTTGAAAACAATTAAAATCTATAATAGCATTATAAGTTGATTATTTTTATCTTTGGCGGATATTTCATGATTTTCTGAACATGGAGTGAAAGCCCCATGCCTTCTTCCAAAATACCAGCGGAATTTCAGCTTATCGAGCGCATCCAGGCTATGCTTGCTTCGGCGGCAGCCGAGAAGGGGGTTATCCTTGGCATTGGAGATGACTGCGCAGTGCTTGAGGGGGCAGAGGGGAAATATTTGCTGGTTACGACTGACATGCTGATTGAGGATGTTCACTTCAGTCGGGCCTTTTCCTCTCTTCATGAAATCGGGCAAAAGGCCATGATCGTAAATATCAGTGATATCGCCGCTATGGGCGGTGAGCCAAGGTTTGCTTTTATCTCCTTGGCTTTCCCCTCCTCATTCTCCTTGGAGGAGTTTGATCAGCTCTGGGAGGGCATGATCGAGGTAGCTCGGAGATATTCTCTCCTGGTCTTAGGGGGGGATACGAACGCTAGCTTTCCTCAGCTAAATGATCACGGGTTAGTAATCAACATTACTCTGATTGGAGAGGTCCAGCCTTCTGAGCTGATCAGCCGGCAGGGGGCAGGAGAAGGAGATTTAATCTTGCTGACTGGACAGATCGGAGATTCTGCCGCTGGGCTTGATCTTTTAACCATGAGTGGGCGCTTTTCTGCTCAAGCGGCTTCAGGCTCTAAGCCTGAAGATATCTGCTGCTATCAGCAGGCGGTCCACAGGCACCGGGTTCCGGTTGTTCGGCTCTCCGAATCAAGGATTATCAGTCGGCACCATCTGGCCACAGCCATGATTGATGTCAGTGATGGAGTAGCCACGGATTTGCGGCACTTGCTTTGTCCCCGGCTAGGTGGGCAAAGGGAGATGGGCGAATTAGGAGCTATTCTTTGGCCTGAGAAAATCCCTGTCTCTGAGGCTGCGGCCAAAGTCGCCCGAATGCTTGGCAAAGAGCCCTTAACTTATGCCCTGTGCGGTGGAGAGGATTATGAGCTTCTCTTTACTGCCGCCCCTGATCAAGCCTATAAGGCTAAAGAACTGATTGAGCGGCAGACTTTAACTTCGGTCAGCATCATTGGTGAAATTACCGAAAAAGTCAAAGGTATTCATCTTATTTATGGGCAGGGGCAGATCGCTCCTTTCTTGGCTGCGGGATTTGATCATTTTAAAAGGTAAGGCTGTATTATGCTTTTGAATTTTCGTCCCTTCTGCGCAGGCGCAGAATCCACAAGTACAAAAAGTCTAAAATTATAAGCTCGTATTTTAAAAGTATAAGTTTTAAAAGTATAAGCTGGTATTAATTGTCAAAATAACGTTAAGGAGAAAAATAACCATATGGAAGATCTCAAAAAGCAGCTTCAGCAGGCTTCAGATTTCATTCAGGGGCAAACCAGCCTGACTCCCAAGATTGGCATTATCCTGGGCACTGGCATGGGAGCGCTGATAGATCGGCTGGATGAGGCTGTGGCCATCCCCTATGCTCGGATTCCGGGCTTTCCCTGCGGTGGAGAGTCAACTGATCGGGAGCGGCTAGCCCTTGGTAGGCTTGCTCAAAAGCCTGTTCTCATCCTCTCTAAGCGCTTTCATTATTATGAGGGGTATACTTCTCAGCAGATCTCGTTTCCAATTCGGCTCATGAAGCAGCTCGGTGTTCAGATCATGATCGTTTGTAATGCTGCCGGTGGGCTCAACCCCCTCCTCAAGGCCGCAGATCTGATGGTTATTGTAGACCACATCAACCTCCTTGGAACCAGCCCCCTGATCGGTCCGAATCCCGATTGGCTAGGGGTTCGGTTTCCTGACATGAAAGATGCCTATGACCCAAAGCTCGTCAGCCTGGCAGAGCAAGTAGCTCTCGAGGAGAGGATCCCTTTAAGAAAAGGCGTTTATGTCGCCGTACACGGACCAAATCTTGAAACTCCCGCCGAAACCAGGTTTCTTCGGGCCATCGGGGCTGATGCAGTGGGCATGTCTACGGTCCCCGAGGTCATTGTCGGCGTTCATGCGGGTTTGCGTATTCTTGGCTTTTCGATTATTACTAACATCAATTTGCCCGATGCTTTCCAGTCAATCAGCTTTGAGGAGGTTGTGGCTGTAGCGGCCAGGACAGAAGCTACTCTGAGGTATCTGATCGAGAAGATCGTCGCCCGGATTGAAATTTCCCCTTCAGACTCAGCAGATTGATGAACCTTATGCCATAACTTTCACAAAATGTGTGAGTTAACATTCTGGAAGAATATAAAGCTTTTCAGATGTTCGCTCTGGATTCAGGATGAATGATGAGCAGGCAGATGAGAGAAGAAAAATAAAGGAGAAATGATCATGACAGCAATTGAACCATCAGGTCGGCAGCCAAAGCAGTCTGATGTCCTAATCATTGGCAGATGGCTTCTGTCTATGTCTGGCCAGCCTGATCCCATCGAATATGGCGCCGTGGCTATTCAGGCCGACCGAATCATTGAGACGGGCCGGGCCGATGAGCTTGAGAAAAAATATCAGGCTAGAGAAGTCTTTCATCTTCCTCACCATTTAATCATGCCGGGTTTGGTCAATGCCCATACTCATGCAGCCATGACCCTTTTTCGGGGGCTAGCGGACGATCTTCCCCTGATGGATTGGCTGCAAGGATATATCTTCCCAGCAGAGAGGAAGCTTTCCGACAGCTTGGTTTATGCTGGCACTCAGCTTGCTTGCCTTGAGATGCTGCTTTCTGGGACAACAACCTTTTGCGATATGTATCTTTTCGAAAAATCAGCCGCCCAGGCTGCCCGGGACATGAATATGCGAGCCGTTGTGGGTGAGGTTCTATATGATTTCCCCTCGCCTAACTATGGTCCGCTGGAGGCCGGTTTTCGGTATACTGAAGAGCTGATTCAGCAGTGGCAGGGGGATTCGCTCATTTATCCGGCTGTAGAGCCCCATTCTCCTTACACCTGCTCGCCCGATCTTCTAAAGAAGAGTAAAGAGTTGGCTGAAAAATATAATGTTTCTTTTATTATTCACTTGGCCGAAACTAGGCAAGAAGTTCGGCTAATTCAGGAGCGGTATGGGAAAAATCCGATTCAACATCTGGCATCTCTTGGAGTGTTGGATCATCAGGTGCTGGCCGATCATTGCATCTGGCTCGAGGAGCAGGATATCGAATTGCTCAAAGAGCGCAAAGTTAGGGTAGCTCATATGCCGGAGAGCAACATGAAGCTAGCCTCAGGCGTAGCTCCCGTCCCTCGGCTGCTTGATCAGGGAATCACGGTAGGGCTTGGCACTGATGGCTGTGCCAGCAACAATAACCTGGACCTTTTTCAGGAAATGGATATGGCCGCTAAGCTCCACAAGGTCTTTACCGCAGATCCAACGGTCATGGGGGCTAAAACGGTGCTGGAGATGGCCACCATAGGAGGAGCCAGGGCCTTTGGTCTGGAGGATGAGATCGGCAGCCTGGAGCCGGGGAAAAAGGCAGATATTATCGCCGTTGATCTAAATCAACCTCATCTGGTTCCTCTCTACAATATTTACTCTCAACTGGTTTATGCGGCACGAGGAGCTGACGTCGATAGTGTCTGGATCAATGGGGAGCTGCTGGTCAAAGAGCGGCGGCCTGTCAAGGCTGACCTTGAGAGGATTCTGGCCCAGGCCAGAGAGTTAAAAGAGCAGGTGCTCAGGTTTTTAAACCAATGAACTTTTTTTGAGGAGAGGCGAAGCAGAAATCTGAGGAAAAGACAATGCAGAAAGCAGACCTATTGATTTGCGGTGGGATAATACTGACCCTCGATGAGCAGGATTCGGTTATTGATCCAGGAGATATTGCCATCAGGGGAGATACTATTTTGGACATCGGGCCAAATCTGTCGGATAAATATCAAGCCTCCACCCTTCTTGAGGCCAAAGGCCATCTGGTTATGCCAGGGCTCATCAATGCTCATACCCATGCGGCTATGACCCTATTTCGTGGGCTGGCTGATGATCTTGCCTTGATGGATTGGTTGAAAAATTATATCTTTCCGGCTGAAGCTCGGTTTATGAGCCCAGAGCATGTCTATCTTGGAACCATGCTAGCCTGTCTTGAAATGATAAAATCTGGCACTACTACCCTGAGCGATGCCTATTTCTTCGAGCCAGAGGCTGCCCGGGCAGCTAATGATGCCGGTCTTCGGGCTGTGGTGGCTCAAGGTATCATTGATTTTCCCTCTCCTGACGCTCCTGATCCCAAGGAGAGCTTGAGGCTGGCCGAAGAGTTTATCTGCCAATGGAAGTGGTCTGATCGGATCAGCCCAGCTATCTTTTGTCACTCGGCCTATACTTGTAGCCCTCAGACGATTCAGAAGGCCAAGAGGATGGCTGAGCGACATGCTGTCCCCTTTGGCCTTCATCTTGCCGAAACCCAGCAGGAGGTCCAGGAGATTGTACATCGGTACGGGAAGCGGCCAGTGCAGCATCTGGCTGATCTTGGGGTCCTGGATGAGACAGTTATGGCTATTCATTGTGTATGGCTTGATCAGCGGGAGATCGACCTGCTTCAAGAATTGCAGGTTAAGGTAGTGCATGTGCCAGAGAGCAACATGAAGCTGGCCTCTGGCATCGCCTCCATTCCTCGGTTGCTTGAGCGGGGAATCACTGTGGGGCTTGGCACTGATGGCTGTGCCAGTAATAATGACCTTGATATGTTCAGGGAAATGGATACTGCGGCCAAGCTACACAAGGTTTTCAGCCAGGATCCGACCGCTCTCAAGGCTAGGCAACTCGTTCGCATGGCCACAAGGGAAGGGGCGGCGGTTTTGGGTCAAGGCCACAGGATCGGCTCGCTGGAAGTTGGCAAAAAGGCAGACCTGATTATCCTCGACCTCCAAAAACCCCACCTTCTGCCAGTATACAATTTTTATTCTCACCTGGTTTATACTTTCAGTGGCGCTGATGTCGATAGCGTGATCGTCAATGGAGCCCTGCTTATGCGGAACCGAAAGGTTTTGCACTTAGAGGAAGAAAAGCTCATTGAGCGCATCGTTGATCTGTCCAGACAGATTCAGGGACAGATGCGGGGAAGATGAGCCAATAGTGGCGATGGTAGGTTGGAGGCTTTTATTCACCCTCACTAACACTAAAGCCTTCCCATCAAGGGGTAGGATGGGTATGAGGTTTGCCAATAAAAAATAGGGAACATTTAAAAAAATGACCATTTTGATTTGACAGCCTGATTTCAGGCTAGTTATACTTAATAATAAAGACTTTACTTATTATATATTCATATTTTTGCATATTTATACTACTTTCTGTATATTTATACTATCTCTTATTAAAATTCGCTCTCATATATCAGACACCAGAGTGAGTCCTTTGTGGTGAAAGAATAATGAGTAAAAAAGGTTCATGAGTGTGGCAATAAAATCTTTAACATTCTGCAATGTCGAGTTTAAGATAAACATAGATCGTTCAAAAGCAGTCAAATTGCGATGATTACGCTGGAATTGAAATACCTTAGCATAATCAGGCAGGTATTCTTGGGATACCCCTCTGAAAGGGAGTATAAAGAGCAGCCAAGACAACCAAAGGCTCTCGGCACGGTTCTCATGTACATCTCCTCGAACATACTCTTTTTGGCTATGGTTGACCGTCTCGTGCTTATAGCCCGCTTTTCCCAAAAAGCTATAGCAAGAGGCAGTATCACTGTAAATGGTACTACCCTTTTCCACCCGCTTCTCAAAGGCCGCTCTCAAAGTCTCCTCTTTTACATCTGGGAGAACCTCTACCACTACTTCGCCTTGACGATTGGCCATGCCCTTAATTACAGGGGAATCCTTCTGGGCCGATCCTCTTCCAGGCCCCTATTTCTTTCCTCTCCTGCGAGCAGGCCGATTCACGGCGATAGGATCATTCGCAGGACGACCAGCCTTATGCCCCGATGTCTGATAAATTTCATCCACTTCAATGACTCCGGACAACCGTCTGTCTTGCTCCAATTTAATCTCCCGATTCCTTATGATCCGTACAGCTCTCAAGGCTGTGAGATAATTGCAGGGAATCTCTCGGGCAATCTGCAATGTTGTTTTCCCCAACTCTACCAGGTACATTACCAAAAACCAGGCAGACAAAGGAAGCTTGCTCTTTTCGAAGATAGTACCAGTACGGTCATTGAATTCTTTCCCACAACTATAGCAATGGTACCTATGGCACGCACTCTCCCAGGGAACAGTCCAGGGACCTGTCACCCCGCTCTGTCCACAGTATGGGCAGCGGATAATCCCATCGGACCATCGATGGTTGCGAAGGACTCTGTAGCAGGCTCCTTCATCCAGCAAACTCTGAAATGTGTCTTTTCGACCGCAACACATGGCTTTCATAATTTATCAACTCCCTTTTCTATTTTATCACAGCGATGGCGTCTAATAAATTGAGAGCGATTTTTATACGAATCGACCTGGTACCCTATTTGGCATAAAATTAGGAGTAAAACAATGCGGCTTCGCTATCTCTGGGGCTTTGTTGTCTGCTTTCGCAGCATGAGCAGCTCATCGTCCAACCCGTGGCGGAGAAGATCGAGTCTGGATGACGCAGCCACGAGGCTTTCGGCGTGGACCGGCTTGATCCGGAACGGGAAGAGGCTCGGGCTGTCGATCAGATCTTTCAGCGGAGCCGAACAGCTGGCCCGGGCGTGGAGGGACGCTTCGGCCAGCCAGGCGATCAGTCGGGAATCCTCAACAGCCAGCGTTGTCCCGGCAGAGTAAATGCCCTTTGCGCCGCTCTCCTGAAGCACGCCCCAGTCGAGGTACGAACGCAGCACGCGGCGGGCTGCTCGGGAAACGGTCTCCCGCTCGCCGTATTGCTCGCGAACCCTGCGCTGGACATGAGCCGCGGCAGCGGAGCCCTGAAGCCTCAGAAGACGGCCGGTCTGAGTGGCTACACACGACCAGAACGGGTAGACGGCCATGACCATCCCCCAGTGGATGGCTAGGCGCAAGTTATGAGGACTGAGGACTGAGTACTGAGTAGAAAGAAAGGCAAGACCGTCGTTTCGCAACGGAATGAGATCCTCTGGTGTAGTTACCCAAATCTTGCGCATGATAGAGATAATTTTATTACGATTACATCCCTTCGCCTGGCCGCCTATGGAAACCTTGTCCTTTAGTAGCTCTTGCAAGGCATCATTGATCGCAGCCTTGTCATTCCCTGCCAAGACCAGGTTGGCTGTCTGCTCAAGCCATTCCAGACGCACCCGCTGACTGAATCCGATATGGTTTCTCCTGTATGTCATTCAGAATTCCTCTTACGGGTTACGAGTTATGGGTTACGAGTTACGAGTCATTAAACTCACAACTCACAACTCACAACTCTCAACTCGTAACTCATCATTACCCAGTCCTCATCACTCATCACTTCCCCACGCCTCGCATCTCGATATGTACCAGAGGGACGATGAGTTCCTCGACTGAAACGCCGCCATGGCTCACGATGCGCTGCTTTTCCTGGACAAACGTCTGCCGAGCGGGGGCCAGCAGGGCGAGGTAGTCCTCCGGGAGACCAACGGTTCCCCATTCCATCGCGGCGGGAAAGCGTTCCTTCACCTTGGCGCGTAGGGCCGCGTCGGGATAGATGCGGACCCGTTCGCCGCGCAGGTCTGCCACAGCCCCTTCGGATGGACGACCGCAGCCTTCCGCCTCGATGTTGCCATGATCAGAGGTCAAATAAACAAGGAAGCCCCGATCCAAGAGCAGATCGAGGAGTGTGTTCAGATACGGCTGCTTGGCCCACTGGCGCACCTGGTTGTGCATCCCGGCGGTGCCCATTTCCATCCCATGCATGATCCTGTCGACCTTGTCCACGACCAGCCCGACGACCCTTGCCTTGGTATGAGAAAGCGCTTCGGAAACGCTTTCCAGGCCGCCGTCGCCCAGACCCTTGAGGTAGACGACCTCGTTTGGTGCGAGGCCCTGATCTGCCCAGAACTGCGCCCAAAGTGCTGGTTCCTTGTCCGTGGTCTGGATGCTGTTCGGGAAAAAGATGGGAGCCTTGCCGGCAAAAGTTGCCTGGCGTGAGACTGAGGTAAGCGAAGGAATCCAGGCAAAGACCGCCTGCTCCCGGAATCGCAGTCCGGGCTGCTTTGCGGCAAGTGCTTCGCGGATCACCAGCCATTGGTCCAGGGCAAGGCCGTCGATCACCAACAAAGCGAGCTTTGTTGGTGATCGCAGTGATGAGTGATGAGGACCGGGTAGTGAGTTGGCCAAAAAGAGCGGGATATGATGAACCATGGCCGGCGGATTTGGAGGCAACTGGATAAGTCCTGCATATCGCCTCTGTATCCAAGATAGAAATCGCTGATCGACCCTTCGTGTAAGTGCATCGATACGATCATTCTGTCTTTCACTCAGTCCCCAGTCCTCATTACTCATTACTTTCAATTCCGCCCATCCGCGGGCAAAGTGGAGCCAGTCCGTGTGCTTCGCGTCCTTGGCCGGGATGGATGCCTCTAGGCTGTCGATGAGCTTGGCCAGACGACGGGACCTGTCCTCTGTGGGAGCCGCTCTAACGCCGATGCCTACCCAGGTTTTGGACAGGGTTTCCGCATACTCGTGTGGGACTGGATGCAGCACACCCTCGACGAACAGGTTGTCGATGTAGACCCGGATGTCATGGTGGTCGAAGGGAAGTTCGACAGGTCCCTTGATGGATAGACCGTAGGGCTTCTCTTCCTCACGAACGACTGCCTGTGCCGTGCCCGGCACGGCAGACAGGCCTGCCTGTTCCGAGGCTTCGGCAGGCCTGCCGGACGCCCCTTTGGCTGCCTCACGGTCAAGAAAGATCGGCCAGCGCTCTTGGAGGAACGCGAAGAAGGCTTCCCTGTCCGCCACCAGTGTCTCAAGTGGCCATTCGTCGAAGATGTTAGTCTGGCGCAGAAGCTGGATGAACCGCTCGTCGAGGATAGCAGGGATGCGTTGTCCGCGGTAGTGACGGCGCAGGAGTACCCGCAGGAGGTCCGATGGCTGTTTGATCAGCTCGGGAGCGATTTCAAAGACGTGCCGGAGGACGAACTCCTTGGTGGCGTTGTCGCTAAGCTGGCCAGGTGCATGTCGGATCGAAGCCTGATACAAGGCATCGAGATCTCCTCTGTCCAGGGCGCTCACAACCGGGCAGCTTAGGTTCGGAAAGATTTCGCCGAGGTTGAAGGAGAGTTTGCGACCGGCCTGGAGTAGATCATAGGGTAACCCGCTGAGGTCGCTTGCTTGGGAGCGCAATACCACAACGAGGTCCGTGTGCTCCCCGCGGTCCCAGCGGGAGCGAAACTTCGATTCATAGGCGTAGCGGAACGCGATACGGTCTTCGAACGGGATCAGCTCAAAGCCACGCTCGCGGATGCCTTCGAGAATGCCTTCTTCGAGGAGCAGTCCGTCCGGATCGGCCACTAGGGTGAGTCGAGCGACCTTCGGAGTGAATTCCTTCAGGATTTGATCGCGCCAGCTACTCATGGCCACCGCCCTCCACCCGAATCACAACCAGCGGCACCATGTCGGGATAGGTGTGAGCCTTCTGATCGAGCTGCTCATGGAAGCTCCGCTCCTCTTGGGTCAGGAGGTTCAGGCGATAGTTGCGGACCTGGGGCAGGCCAATTCGCTCGATGGTTTTGCGGCGTGCGGCAAAGGCGTAGTCTGCCTTCTCACGCTCGCGTGCGATGCGGCCCCGATGCTCTTGCAGGAGCGCTTCGTAGATAGGTTTCCCGTGTTCCTCTGCGGCGCTTTGCAGCTTTGCTAAAGAGGCTTGGGAGACCTTGGCGTCAAGGACGGACCGGACCTTTATGTTTGCTGCGAGGAGCTGATCCCACACGTGTCTGGCCGTCGGCATATAGACCATGCCGTTGTCGGCCAAAAAGAGAGGCATGATCCGCCTGCGGCGGGTCTCCGGTCCTGGGCCCAAGGTCACGGGGCCGTCCCACCGACTCGCGACCCGCGACCCGTTACTCACAATCGAGATTTGCCACAAGGACCAGATGCCCTGGACCTCCCCGGAGAGACCGGGGATTGATACGATAGGAACCGGCTGGCCCGGCGCAAAGCGGGGAAGTCGCATGGCCAGTTCGCGAATCCTAGGCTCTTCAAGGGTAAGATGCCGGGCGGTCGGAAGCCTCTCGGCTTCCTTGCCGGTGAAGACTACATTCTCGTAGGTCTCACCGTCGGGCCAGGTGAGGTTCCAGCTCTGGCGTCTTTTCTCGGCCTGGCCGCCGTGCGCCTTCAGGTAGCTCACGGTCATACGCTCGATCCAATGGGGCAAGGGGTGAGTCAGCAGCCGCTGGGCTTCGCCAGGCTCCAGATCCTCGGTCGCGCCAAGTACCGATGCGGTCGTGCGCGCCTCGCGAGCCTGCTCCTGCAAGCGGGCAATCACGCTCTCCACGGATTCCTCCACCTTTTCGGGGTTGAGGATCGCCTCGACATACATCTCGTCGAACATGTGGCTCGCCTGGGCCGAGTCAAGGACGTCGCCGGTCTTGTCAATGCCGAACTCCTCGAAGATGACGGCGAGCTTCTGCTCCAGTACTTCAAGGACCCGATGCTCAACCGATCCTTCGAGGACCAAGTTAACCGCACGCACCGTATGAGCTTGGCCGATACGATCCACCCGACCAATCCGCTGTTCGAGTCGCATCGGGTTCCAGGGGATGTCGTAGTTGATCACCACGTGGCAGAACTGGAGGTTCAAACCCTCCCCGCCGGCGTCGGTGGAGATGAGAATCCGGACATCCTTGGCGAATGCCTCCTGGGCCCGCTTACGCTCTTCCATGTCCATAGAGCCATTCAGGCAGACGACTGAAAACCCGCGCTCTGTTAGGAACCAACGCAACATCTCTTGGGTGGGAACGAACTCGGTGAACACCAGTACCTTAAGCTCAGGGTCGCTCTCCTCGGCCTGGAGGCGGTAGAGCCAGTCTAGCAGTGCCTCGGCCTTGGCGTCTGGTCCGATCTGCTCGCAGCGAGCCGCGGCCTCCAAGAGCATCTTTACCTCGGCGCGCTCGTTCTTGAGCGCCTTGAGGCGGGTGCGAAGCAACACCTCGATCTGCTCCTGGCCGTCCAAGTCAGCCCATTCCTCTTCGGAGTTGAGGGGGAACAGGGTCAGTTGTTCCTGAGGTGCGGCGAGCGCCTCGAGCCGCCTTTCAAGCGTAATGCGGATAGCTCTTGTGCTGGAGACCACAAGGCGCTGCATCAGGATCATCAGAAAGCCGATATAGCTGCGTTTCTCCCGCATGGCCTGGTTGTAGCCTTCGCGTACGTATTCTGTGACCGCCTCGTAGAGGAGCTGCTGATCGCGGTGCCGCTCTTTCCATGAGACCGGAGCAAGCTGTGTGCGCCGCGGCTTGAACAGCGGGTTTCCCTCTACGTCAATGGCGCGGCGCTTTTCGGTGCGGATGACATGCGGTTGGACTCGCTCGCGGGTGACGCTGCTCGTGTCCGGGAATTCCTGGGTGTCGATAAGGGAAACGAGCCGATGAAAGGCGTCGGTCTTGCCCTGGTGCGGGGTCGCCGAAAGCAGCAGGAGATATGGCGCGGACTCGGCCAGCCCCTGGCCCAGTTTGAAGCGGGCCACCTGGTCGGTGCTGCCGCCCAGACGGTGCGCTTCGTCCACGATGACCAGGTCCCAGCCGGCGGAGATCAGGTCCTCGAACCGTTCGCGGGCCGCCGCGCCGCCGCTTCCCGCCGCAGGTTTGACGGAATCCATGGGAACCACAATCTGATCTAATATCCGAAAAGGATTCTGTGCGTCTCGGCGGAGTACTGAGGACTGAGTGCTGAGGACTAAGCGGTTTTCTTCATACTCAGTCCTTAGTCCTCGTGCCTCAGTCCTGTGGATTGCCGAGATGCGCTTCAAGGTGCGGTAGTCTTCCGTAAGAACTTGATGGAACCGTTCATTGAAGTGCATTGCCATCTCGGCAATCCACTGCGTGACCAGCCCCTTTGGGGCGATGACCAGCGTCCGCTTGACCAGTCCGCGAAGCTTAAGTTCCCGCATAATGAGCCCAGCCTCGATGGTCTTGCCCAGGCCGACCTCGTCCGCCAGGAGATAGCGCACCCGGTCGCTGCTAATGGCGCGGGATAAAGCATGGATCTGGTGAGGAAGCGGAATGACGGAGGACTCAATGGGTGCGAGCAGGACGTCCTGTGTCAGTGCATCTGCTACCCGCGCGGCCGCAGCAATGTAGGCGATATGGTCCGCCGAACCGGTACCTGCACTATCCAGTGGTTTAAGTCTGGAAGCCGCCGGGATGCGGACCACCGAGTCGCTCCCGGGCAGCCAGACATGGCAGGTCGTCTCGCCCCAGAGCGTCTGGACTTCGATGACCTGACAAAGCTGCCCGTGGTCCGGGGAATACAACCACGAATGAACACGAATGGACTCAAATAAGTTCATAGGACAAGTCTCTCCCATTCGAGTTTTGGCTTTTTGAAATTGAGGATAAGGCCGACTTTGAGCTGGGTAATCTTCAGGTAGTTGAGCATCTGGCCACGTTCAACATCCGTAATACGGTCAATCGTCTTGGCGTCGACCACGATCTTATCAAAGGCAATCAAATCGGGAATGTAATCGCCCACCTTGACACCTTTGTAAATTACATCGAAGCGCGGCTGCTGCTTGTAAGGGATTCCTCTCAGGCCAAATTCAACAACGAGTGCATTTTCATACGGCTTTTCCAGCAACCCATGCCCAAGCGTATTGAACACCTCCATGGCGCAGCCAACGATCTGGAATACCTCATCTTTGAACAGTAATTTGTGTTCCTTCGTGTCCATTCGTGGTTCTCACTCCTCCCCCGCTCGAGTAACCGCCTGGTCGTACCACATGAGGAGCTTGGGGTCTTTCTGGAGGACGTTCTCAGGAATTTTGCGGGCCACAGCGATGATGGTGGCATAGTCGCGCTCCTGCCATGCCTTCTTGAATCCGGCCCGGACCGCCTCAAGGCGGAAGACCTTCAGTTTCCGCTGGCTGGAAGCCAGCGCCACACTGGAAGCCAGCGCCACATATTCTTGAAATTCCTTGAGCAGGGACCGCTCGCGCAGCTTCTCCAGGTCGATGGCCTTGTTCGGGTCAGGCACATACCAGCGGTCCTTGGCTTCGCGAAGCAGTCTCGGGTCCTGAGTCTCGAGTCCCGAGTCTTCTGATCCGTCACCCGCGACCCGCGACTCGCGACTGATCAACTCCCGCCATGTAGCACTCTGCTTCATCCACGAGACGATTTGTTTTGGAATAGGCCCCTTGCCGTCATAGCGCAAGAAGTTCTGCTCCAGCAGCTCGGAAAGCTCCAGCAGCCTCTCGTGCTTATGCCAGCCGCTGATCTCCTTGAGGAATTGGGGGTGCAGTTCCTGGAAGGTCTGTGGCTTCCGTGTGAGCTGCTGTTTGAGCCACTCGATGGCTGAGGCCTCATCCGTGACAAAGAGCGGAAGCTGCACAAAGAGCGGAAGCTGCACAAAGAGCGGAAGCTGCAGCAACTTTCGGACAGCCATCCGCTTTTTGTCATACTCAGCCACCTGCTCGGGCAGGAAGTACATCCCGTCCCGTTCTGGGAAACGCTGGGCCAGCCCAGCGTAAAACTCCCCAGCGGATATCGGAACCATCACCCCACGCTGCACATGAAAGGCCACCATGCGGTCAAAGAGTAGGTAATTCTGGCGCTCGGCGATGATTTCCAAGGTGGAGCCTGCATCTTGCAGGCTATCTTCTTGCTGCACCGGCTGACTTTTATTTTTGTTTAGCCTGCTGGAAGCAGGCTCTACTTTGCTTAGCCTGCTGGAAGCAGAACTCAGCCTGCTGGAAGCAGGCTCTCACAAATACCGGCAGTTGCTTCAGGTGAGTGCGGACAAAGTCCCAAACGCCTTGCTCCGTCCCCGCTTCGAGCTTGAAGCGTTCCTCTAGGCCACCGTTTGGCTTGTAGCAGGAGATGATGAGGTCCTGTTTGACCGCGGATGCTGAAGTTACCTGCTTGAAAGAACCTTGCTGCTTGTCCAGCGTGCGCACATCAGCAATGACAAAGCACGCGGCCTGCAGGGCCTCCTGGATCGCGTTCCAGACCGCGTTCTTGGAGTTGTGAAATTCCACCGTCATCCAGTGGCCCGGCTTGAGCACCCGGTAGTATTCTTTGAAACATTCGGTCATGAGCTTCTGGTATTCTGGCAGCCCTTTGCCCTGGGCGGTGTTTTCGATGGCCTCAGGCTTGTTGTTGGTAAAAACCTTAAGCCACGCCTCCCAGAGGAAATTCAGCTCAGAATACATCAGGTTGCCACCAAAGGGTGGGTCGGTGAAGATGTAGTCGATGGATTCGCCTGGTATTGGGAATACTGAAGAATCACAACAACCAATGGATGCCACCTTGATCTCGCCAAACCGTGGAGCTTCATGTTTTATGAGTCTCTGCAATTTACCGGTAAGAATGTAACCGGAAGACACTTCTACCTGTTGCGAACCGACGTATAACGTGCCACTAAGATACCGGTTTACTTGCGAAAAATGAGTAGGGACATACCGCGATATTTTCGCGAATCCCAGCGCCGCATACTGTATGAAAAACAAGCTCAATTTGTGCCGTGCCTTAAATGCCTTATCATACATCCCCCCCAGCACCCACAGATTCCGTCTGGTATAGAAATGGTGCACATGGGTGATGCCGTGGGAAACTTTAGGTTGCTCCGTGTTATAGCCCTCCGGCATACGATCCGTCGGAAACCAATATGGTATTTCCATCTGCTCAATTTTTTCGATAAGTGCTAGATCGAAGGCGTCGGGCGTCTTTTCGAATCGCTGCTTTCCCACGCTATAGTTGATGAGCACCGGCACTTGTTTGGCTTGCCTGATGGTCTGATTAATAGCCTTATCAAATTTGGTAACCCAAGCCCGTTCCATTAGGCGTTTGGTGAGCAGGGTGCCGCAGTGGGGGCAGGGAAATTTGTCATGGATTTTGCCCGCTTCCTTATTCACGGCAGCCTCCTAGAAGACTACCTCTTGGGTGCAGTTTGGGCAGACAAAGACATCGGACCAGACGGTATAGTTGATTTTTCCCAGTGGAGCCGGCTTCCAGCCGGCTGAAACCAATTCTTTTGCTACATACCGCCATTCATAATCCAGCGGCCGCCTTACCAGGCCAGCTTTGACCGGGTTATGGTTTACATAAGCCAGTGTGGCCATCAGTTCTTTGCTATCGCGGATGATTCGATCATAGCTTTCCGTCTGCCATACTGTAGTCCCAGTTTTTTGCTCCAATTTATTCACTTCATTGGCTGAATAGCTTTTAACACTGTGAAGAATCTCAGATAGATCCCAGGGTGCGTCTTTTTGTTTTTCGAGAGGTTTGGCCACGATATGAACATGATCTGGCATAACCACCGCAGTGAACACCTTCCAGCGCTTTTGATCCCAGAATAAAATCGCATCCAGAACAATTTTCCTGGCTGGTTCACTGAGAACGCGCAGGTCGTGTGTTCTGAATGTAACAAAATAAGTGGCCCCGGGAACCTGGATGTGGGGTAGGTTATCTTTTCTGAAGGTTGATTCGTTTGTCTGAAATGGATTGCAGGGCTCGAAGTTTATTGCTGATATAAGCCTGCTGGAAGCAGGCTCTACATGCAGGGTCTCATACATCCAGCCGCATTCGGCTTCCACTTCCTTCAGGATGCGCCTGGCTTCACGCTCAAAGGCCACGACATCCACCGGGGTGTTGTAGTTATAGGCGATGAAGGTGGCAGCAGGCGACAGGTCATTCAAGACAGCCCGCCGCGCGCCAAGTTTCGAAAATGGTTTCCAGATGGTTTTGCCGCTCTCTTCGGTTTCCTTCTGATAGATCACCCCGTCCTTATCCACCCGGTAGCCCAGCGCCTCGACCGCTGCTTTATCCCCGCACATCTGCGCTGCTACGCCGGTCATCCCTGTCCCGCAGAAGCCGTCGAAAACGATATCCCCAGGCTCGGTGTAATGCAGGATGTAGCGCATTACGGCCTTGTGCGGCACCTTAGTGTGGTAGGAGTGGGCATTGTAGATCGGATCGTTCTTGCCCTCGCTCACATCCGCGGCAAAGGGCTCGCGGTGATAGGGTTTATCCACAAAGGCACACGAAGCCCCACCAAGAGATTTCTCTTGTTCGTACATCTTCGTGTCCTTCGTGGATTCCCAATACCTTACCATGTCGGCGATGAAGGGATTGGGGCAGGCGGTGTAGTAGGGTGGGTCGGATAGTGCCAGGATGTCCTCGTCGCTGCCGTGCGGGAAGCCGACCTCGTCCTTGTAAAGGCTGAGGAGGTCTCGGGGCACGGGTCGTGAGTCGCGGGTCGATGATGCAGCGTGGGCGATGCGTCCTGCCAGGTAGCGGATTTGCTCGTCATTGCCCAGCAGCCAATGCTCGAGGGATTTCAGCCGCTGGTAAGTATCTTCGAGACTCGTAAAGGGGACGGAAAGCTTTTCTCGCATCTCCTGCAAGCCTGCTCGCAAAATGCCGAGAAAAGCTTTCTGCCGCTCTTCGTCGTTCGGGAACGTTAGCCCCAAGCAGGTCACGGGTTTATGGTGTTTGATTTCTGGTTTCTCGTTGTCGAATAGGATGTCCATGTTCATTCCGTCCCTGGCGTAACAATTAAAAAATCGTGAACTGGATATCGTCTGTATTCTGGGTGATCCGGCGTCGCATAGACCAAATAGAGTGATGAGGACTGAGTGATTAGTGCTGAGTCTTCGGACGTCTCTGACTCAGTCCTCAGTCCTCGTGCCTCAGTCCTGATTTTGCCGCTCCAAGCCGCGACCACCGTCTTGTTCCGCGAGAGCCTCTGCAGAAGCCGCAACGGGTCCTGCTTGAGAGAGACATCGAAGAGGACCTCGATGTTGTCCAGCAAAACCACATCGGCTGCGGATGCGCCCACGATATCTGCAAGGAGGCGGGGCAACTGCAAGGCCCGCTGGCGCTCGGTGAGGTCGAGCATTCGCCGGGAAAGCTCGAGGTTGACGTTGACCAGAGGAGCCGCCGTGCGCTCATGGACATCCTGGAGAGCGGCGGTCTTGCCCGCACCAGCCGGGGCCACCAACATGACAAGCCGGTGGTACAGCTCGGCAGCCTGGCCAATTCTCTTTATGACTCTATCGGCGAGTGGCTCCGCCATTAGCGATCTCTCTTCCCGAACCAAGCTAATTCGCCCGCGTTTTTTCAAGCCAATGGTCAATGGCTCCTTTCTGGAAACGCCAGTGTCGGCCGATTCTCTGGGAGAGGATCTTGGCTTCCCGAACGAGCTTGTAGAGTGTTGACTTCGGCATTTTCAGGTAGGCGGCCAACTCTTCGATGCTCAGTACATCACCTGGTTTTTTTCATCCATCAAGCGCATCTTTCTGGTCTTAACAAGCTCATCTTTCTGGTCTTAAGGCAAAGTTCGACCCAGCATGCCTCATATCAAGCTCATAATTTAAAGTTATTGGTAGTTGATGTCAAGCGCTTTTGAAGCGCAGAGGGGCCTAAACCCAACATTTGTGACACCAAGGGCACTAAGAGTTTAACCCTCTTCACCAAGATGTTCCCCATCTTTAAATTTGAAGGACGATTTACTACCTCCTCCCTTAAACTTTAATAAATTATGAGAACATGGTTAATATTTAGTTTAACACTTTTTTCCGATAAAGTCTATTTTTCAAGGCAGACATAAAAAGGGGGAGGAGCCGGAAAGAGGAGGGCTAGGCTTTGTGGTCATTACCTTTTTTGTTCATTACTCTTCCGGCTCTCTCCCAAGGGGAAGTAGGGAAGCGCTCCGTGCAGGGGAAAAGTTATTTGGGCAAGGGACGATCCTTGTGATCGTCCCATTTCAAGCGCACCCTGCAGGGGAAAAAAGAGCTATCTTTGATCCTCATTTAAGAGGATCTTTGAGATGAGCGAGCTAATGTTATCTTATCCGAAATTATCATCCCCTCGGAATCCCCTGATGGTCCCGCACTGTGTGGGTGGACTGTGGCTTACTGCTTCCGGTGTCTGCTCTTAGGCCTAATATTCCTCCCTACCTAGAGATCCCGAGGGGTAGCATCTGAAATAACTATCGCTGCTCATTATTCGGATTCTAAAAAATCCTCAACCCGGTCAATTTCGCAACTTCCGGCACCTGATTCGACAGCCAGGCATGACCATTGTCGGATTAGGTAAATCTCCCGCCAGATAAGCCGAGATGACCTCCTCCACATTTCCAGCAATGAAAGATATTATCTTGATCCCATATGCAGTCAGTAAATTGGCCAGGGGTTTGGAAATAGCTCCACAGAGCAGCGTTTCCACCCCCATCTCGGATAATCTGGCTGCCCTTCTTACCGGGTCATGCTCATCCAACCTCTGGCTACTTTTGGCAACAATAGTTCCGTTTTCGATATCTAAAAGGAGAATCTGCCGGGAGACATCAAACACCGGCGAAATCCTCCCATTCCAAATTGCTAAGGCTGTTCTCATAGGGAACATTTTTCTCCGATTTGATGCTTTCTTAATATGAGTAATAAGCATCCGATATGCCATCTGAGGAAGAATAAAGGTACAAGGAGAGATAAAGCAGTCAAATAAACGACTTGTCGTTTTGGCAGATGGCAGCCGCCACCTTATTGAGTAGCAGAAAAGCAACTTTATAGACAAAATGAAGTCGCTTTTTTGCTCCTATTCCTACTAATGGCTGGGCAACCGTCTCTTGTCTGTTTTTTTCAGTCTGTTCTTTTTCAGCCGCGATAGCGTCCGTCTCTTTCAGGCAGGCTGATGCCAAGGGACTTGATCTTGCGAAACAGGGTACTTTTGTGGATGCCGAGCTCCCGGGCTGTGGCCAGGCGGTTAAAGTGGTTTCGCTGGAGCGCTTGGCGAATTGTCTGAGCCTCTACTGCCCTGATGGCGGTAGCTATTTCACCACTCCTAGGAGGCAGCAGATCGCGGGCGACAAATTCATCCGGCAGGTGGCAAGGCTCGATCAGGCCCTGGTTACAGAGAACAAAGGCATATTCGATAATATTTTCCAGCTCCCGGATATTGCCAGGATAGTCATAGGCCATGAGAAAGGCCATAACCTGTGAGCTGACGCCGGAGATGGATTTGCCTTGCGTGCGGTTGAACCGAGATATGAAATGATCAACCAGAAGGGGAATATCCTCCTTGCGTTTTCGCAGAGGCGGAAGCTCCATTCTGACCACGTTGATCCGATAGTACAAATCCTGGCGAAACAGTCCCTTTTTAACCTGGACCTCGAGATTGCGGTTAGTGGCGGCGATTATTCGCACATTGGCCTTGATGGATATGGTGCCGCCAAGCGGTTCATAGACTCTTTCCTGTAAAACCCGCAGCAGCCGAACCTGTAAGGCTGGGCTCACTTCGGCAATTTCATCAAGAAACATGGTCCCACCTTCGGCCAGGGCAAATCGGCCTGGCTTATCCCTATCCGCACCAGTGAAAGCACCTGCCTTATAGCCAAAGAGCTCTGATTCCAGTAAGGTATCAGGCAGAGCCCCACAGTTTATGGCTATAAAGGGTTTGATAGCCCGCGGGCTGAGGTTATGCAAGGTGCGGGCTAGCAATTCCTTGCCTGTTCCGGTCTCACCCTGGATAAGTACAGTGCTGTCACTGGCAGCCACCTGGGGCAAGACATCGAATATGCGGCGCATTGAGGCGCTTCGGCTCACCAGATCGCCTGCCTGAAAGCGGCCCTCAAGCTCTTTGCGAAGCTCCTCAACCAGGCTCAAATCACGAAAGGTTTCTGCTCCACCGATAACCTGTCCCTTTTCATTTCGCAAAAGAGCCGTAGATAAACTGATGGGAATGCGCCTTCCCCGAGCATCGACAATAAAGGCAGATCTATTGATGATCGGCGCTCCTGTCTCTAGGGTACAGCGCAAAGCGCAATCCACCTCACACATGCTGGAGCGAAAGACCTCAGAACATAGCCTGCCAATGGCTTCCCGGCGGTCAATGCCCATGATTTCCTCTGCAGCCCGATTAAAGGAGGTGATTCGCCACTCTCTGTCTACGGTAAATACACCGTCTGAAATACTTTCTAGGATGATTTTCGTCGGGTTGGAAGCAGAAAATGGCAATCTTGGTTCATTATTCTCGGCTGTCTTTTTCATAATCTTATGATATTTGATATTTTTTAAAAATCTACACTTTTGCAGAACTCTCCCCATGCCTTGAACTTCTTGAAAATTATCTTTCATACCAAACCCACTAAAATCAAGGGTTCAGAGAAAAAGTGCAAAAGTATAGTAAAAATCTTTACGCTTTTATTTATTAGCTACCATTGAGAGACATAACCCTAATAAGAGCCTAAACCCCTTCATCTGATATAGGGTTTATGGTGTCTGATATATAAGAGCGAATCTTTAAGCCCTAAAGAGAAAGAAACGCCGGATCTGTTTCCACAGTTTTTTCCTCCTGATCTCCCCGATAGCCTCTCGGGCTGCCCCCTCTCCCTCACGGATACATTCTTTGGCCCGGGAAAAGTCAGCCCAATTAACCTCACCCACCTTAGGGCAAATCAGGACATCAGCCTCCTTAAGTTGATGATTCCGAAGATAAAACAGGGTAATATCATAGGAGCGTATAATCACCTCAAGACCGCTTTTGAGCGGCTTTAGAGGAGCTAAGCGGCTCTTGCCTACATTGCAGGCGATAACCAAATCCGCTCCCAGCCGTCGTGCCGCCTGGATGGGCACAAGGCTGACGCAGCCTCCATCAACCAGGATCTTGCCGTCAATGCAGACTGGCGGCATAACCGACGGTATGGCACAAGAGGCAGCCACAGCCTCTCTAATCAGCCCACGGCTCAGGATGGCCTCAGTACCTGAGCCGATATCAGTGGCTATCAGGTAGAGCGGGATACGACTCTCATGAAATTTAGAGTCGCCAAAAAGATAGCGGCTGTTCTCACGGACAATATCAGGAGAAATAAACGACAGCCGAGTCAATGACCGACTCAAGAAAATACCCTTTTCCAGAAAACCAGTAGGGATAAGTGGCAAGAGCCACCTTCTGGACCGATTGCTATTTTCTTTGGCCTTATCCTGATGAAAAGAATCTATACGCAGTTTTCTAAACGGTTCACTCTCAAGGTACTCCAGGACCCTCTTCTCCAGTCTTTCAGCCCTTGGATCAAGAGCATAAAGCCCGCCGATAATGGCACCGATGCTGGTGCCAACAATCAGATCAACTTTAATCTTCTCTTCTTCCAGCACCTTGAGGACCCCGATATGGGCTAAGCCGCGGGCTGCTCCCCCTCCCAGGGCTAGTGCAATTTTTATTGCCATCGGTAAGCTCACGGTTGCGCTAGTATTCTGCTTGCGCTCAAATCGCCCTCTTCAGCTTTTTTTCCCGGTCAATACGGATTACCTGCTCCCGGACCACTTCGGGCGGTGAGCAGGATAAAAAGATTTTTAAACCAACTATCAAGGCAATAAGGTCATCAAATCCCCCGATCACGGGCAGGAGAAAATCTGGCACCAAATCAATCGGGCTGATGATATAGAGGAAAATTCCGATCAAAAATAATTTTAGGTAAACAGGAACGCGACTGTCTAGAAAAAGACGAAAGAAGAGCTTGAGAAAATCGGGCACATGCCACAGGAGTCGAAAAAAGTGTAAAGGGTTTAGTAACTTCAAACCAAAGGGGTTTTCTAACATCTTTTTTCCCTTCTCCCCTAAATCCTGCGAATTTTAACTGCCCTCATCAAGCTGACTGCCAATATATTGCCGTATCTCTTCTCTCCCTTCAAGATGGGGATAACTTTTCAGATAAAGATTCCACCAGTGAGCAGCCTGCTCCCTTTGTCCTAACTTTTCATAGACCATGGCTAGAGCTGCCTGACATTCAGGATAATCAGGGTTGATGGCCAGTGCCTGGTTAAACTCCCCTACTGCCTCTTCGATATTCCCCTTCTCGGCATAAAGAGTTCCCAGATAGTAATGCAGATCCGCATAGTGAGGTTGGGCAGCAATGGCCCGATGCAGCGTGTCGATGCTTTGATCCAGCGCCCCTGTTTTCAGATAGGTCAGGGCCAGGCCGATCATGGCTTGAATATAGCCTGGGTTAATCTTGAGAGCTTGCAAAAAGCTTTCAATAGCTTGCTGATTAAGTCTCTTTTTGGCATAATACATCCCAAGCCGATAGTGAAGATCAGCATAGTTTGGATTAAGTTGCACGGCCTTTTCGTAAAACAGAATGGTTTTGTAGATAACATCTTCTCCCTCGGCAAGTTTAACCGCAGGGCCAAATGGCCGGGCTATATCAATCGGTGGTGTGGCAAAAGCTCTTGAAAATTCATCAATTAAATTTTGACAACCGGTTTTTGGATTATTCTGCTGCCCGCTTTGGCAGTGTTGCTCAATGAGAGCGATCTTTTCCCTAGCATCAAAATAGTGGGGATTGATATCGAGCGCCTGCTGGAATTCCTCTTTAGCTAGATCTAACTGCTGCCAGAGGCCATAGAGGCAGCCAAGGAGGTAGTGGTAATCAGCATAGCGGGGATTGATTTCTATGGCCTTGCGGTAGCATTCTGCCGCCTCACTAAGCCGGTGAAGTTTAACATAGGTAAATCCTAAAAGCGCAAGTGCCGCTGTATAGCTTGGATTTAGCTTTAGTGCTTGGCTAAGTTCCTCTTTCGCTCGGTCAAATTGTTCAAGAAAGCATAAACAAAGACCAAGATGATAGCGGATATCAGGATAGTGGCCACTGATTTTGGCAGCCGCGGCAAAATACTCTGCTGCCTGCTTATATATTCCCAGATGCTCGTAAGCGAACCCTAGCTGCAGATATGATTCTTTGAGATAAAAGAGAGAAAGGTTATAAAAAACACCTGCCTTTTGAGGCTGGGAAACAATCTTGCAGAATCCCTCAATCGCCTGCTCGAAATTTCCCTGCCTATAGTGCTCAACAGCCTTTGAATAGGTACTGTTGTGGCCAAGAAATGGGAGCTTGCCGATAATCTGATTCATAGAGCAAACTATAGAGTATCTCAGCCCAAAAGTCAAGGGGAGGGGATTTTGGTTGGAATAAACCATTTTAGTTGGAAGGAACCCTTATTCAATAAGGGTTCCAAACTATCCTCCTAAAACTTTAATATTAAAATACTAAAGTTTTAGGAAAGGGGTTAGCTAGGGGAAAACCCTTTTTCAAAAGGGTTTTCCCCTATAAGAAAACCCCTCTTCTATTATTAAACTTCTATTATTAAAATCAATATGTCTATGGCTAATTTAACATTGTCAAGTTATTTTACTTGATTTTTCCTCCCTTCAATATCATTATAATAGAGAGATAACCTTTTCTGCTTAATTAGCCTCATAGCTATAACAATAAGAAATTTATGGGAGGTCAAGATGAAAGAAATTCTTCCCTCTCTTTTATCTTCATTGGTGGCAGCCTCAGATAATTTTCGTCCGGCCCTGGCCGGGACCATGAGACAGATCGGCCAGTATCTAGCTTTAAATAGGATTTATGTTGTTGCGCTTCAGCCTCAGGAAGATTCTCTGGGTATTTTACATGAGTGGGTCGCCCCAGGTCTCTCATCCTCCAGGCATCATAAGTGGTGGCAGACAAATTCGACAAGTTCTCTACCTGAGTGGATGAGCCCTTTGAGAAAAAATCAGCATATTGTCTTTCCGTGGGGAAAGGGTGGGGCTGAGCAGGCAGCGGGAATTTATCCTTTCGGGGATTTAGGAATTCAGGCTATTTTGATCATCCCTTTGTGGGCTTTTAATCGATTTTTTGGTTTTATCAGTTTTGAGGATTTAACCAGCCCACGCGACTGGCGGTCTGAGGACATCGAGTCTCTGCGACTTTTAGCTGGAATCATCGGTCAGATAAAATTCGCCCAGCAGACCGAAGAGGAGCTACGGAAGACCAAAAATCAACTGGAGGCGGTATTTAACTGCATTGCCGATCCGCTCAATATTCAGGACCGCTCACTTACTATCTTGATGTGTAATCCGGCCAGAGCATCGCTCTATAACCTTCAGGTACAGGATATAGTCGGCAGAAAATGCTACGAGGCTTTCCAAAATCGGACCGAACCCTGTCTCTCCTGTGCGATTATTGATGTTTTTCAGACTGGAAAGCCTGCCTATCGTTTGCGGTATAGGGAAGGCAATGAGCAGCGGTCAGCCTCCTGGGCTGAGGTTTTTGCTTTCCCGATCCGCAATGCCGAGGGCGAGGTGATTCAGGCGGTTGAGTTTTCCAGAGACATTACCCAGCGTAAGCAGGCCGAGGATGAAATCAGGAAGCTTTATGCAGAACTTGAACGGAAGGTGGAAGAGCGAACCGGACAGCTGCAGAAGATTCAGGAGGAGATGGTTCATAAGGAGAAATTAGCTGTTATCGGGCAGCTAATCGGCAGTGTAGGGCATGAGTTTCGCAGTTCCCTGACCATTTTGTCGGGTATATTATATCTTCTCAAAAATCGGGGCGAGAATGAAGATATTGAAGAATTCATTGATACCCTGGAAGAGGAAATCCACAAAATGAGCCGGTTCGTCGAGGACCTTCTGGATTTCTCCCGCACCTCACCCCCTCATTTTCAGCAGGTCGATTTGGAGAAGATATTGCAAAAGTTGCTGCAAAAGATCAATATCCCCTCTAATATTCAGGTTATTATCGACTATCCGCAAGAGCTCCCCAAGGCCTTTGTCGATCCAGACCACGCTGAGCAAATTTTCCACAACATTATCTCTAACGCTATTCAGGCTATGCCTTCGGGTGGCAAGCTAACGATCCGGGGAAGTTGTGAAGGCTCAAAGCTTATGCTCTCCTTTACCGATACCGGCGTAGGTATATCTCCGATCAATATCCGCAAAATCTTTACTCCCCTTTTCACTACTAAGGCCAAGGGGACCGGACTGGGGCTGGCAATTGTCAATATGTTGATCAAGAAAAACAAGGGGACAGTTGCGGTTGAAAGTGTACCGAATCAGGGGACTACCTTTACCCTGTCTTTCCAAATCTCTCCCGCAGCAGTGGAGAAAGAGCCGACCTCAGGGGGCAGCCTGGCATAAGGATCAGGGGCAGCCTGGCGTAAGGATAATGAAAGATTTTTTAAGAAGGATAGCCCCTCAGGTCATCTCTCCTAGCCAGAGCTCAAGCTTTTGGGGTGATTTTTTAAGTTTTTTGTTTTCTGCCGGCTTCTTTTCAGGCTGGGTGGTGTTTTCCCTATCTCTGCTGCCGTCATCATCTTTGACCTCTTCCTGTGTTTTCCCCTGACTGTTAGTGTTCTGGTTATTGTCTGTCCCTTCTGGTAACTTTTTATTCGGCCGCGGCCCCCTGCCTTGATGATTTTGGCTATCTTGATGATTCTGAGGACTTGGGCTATGTTCTTTATCCGTAATAATAGACTGTCCGGCAGTAACCAGCCGTGGAGTGAGGAGGACAACCAGCTCCTTCCTCTGGTTTTGGGTCGAGGATTTGGAAAAGAAAAGAGCCCCTAGGATTGGGATTTTTCCCAGCAGAGGGAGCCGCTCTCGAGCCTTTATCTCTGAATTGCGGATCAGTCCGCCGATAAAAACAGTCTCTCCTGCCTTAACCATAATCGAGGTGGTAACTGAGGTAGTAGTCTTTTGCGGCAATCCGCTACTTAGAGACCCGTCGCTTACCTCAGGGTGGATATCCATCAGGATGTTGCCATCTTCAGTTATATGGGGAGTCAACTGGAGTTGAATACCGATATCCAGAAATTCAACGCTTTGCAGGGTACTGGTTTGGGTCGAGGTGGTTAGATAGTAGCCCAATTTGCCACCGATGAGAATCTGGGCCGGCTTTCCATCAAGGACCATGATGCGCGGCTTGGCCAGGGTTTTTACATTACCTTTTTTTTCTAGGGCATTCAGTTTGAGATAGAAATGGGGCCGGCTGATGCCAAAGAAGAATTGCGGAGAAGAATCTCCAGGTCGAGGTGGAGGAGAAAGCCACGATCCGGGCGAGTTGATCCTGCCCTCGGTATTTTCCCCCTGAGAGAAGGTAGCGCCCCAGTCGATCCCATAGGCCAGATCATCACTGAGGTTAATTTCCAGGATTTGGGCTTCGATTAGAGCCTGTTTGGGAGGAATATCTAGCGACTGGATCAGGCGCTGGGCAGCTTTAAGTTCTTTCTCGGTGCCGTCAACCAGGAGCATTCCTTCCTGGGGATAGGCGCTGATTCTGGCCTGCTCCAAAGACCATTGAATCACCTTGGATAATTCCTTAAGATCAGCATAATTGATCCGAAAAACTCTGACTGATTTGGAAGCCTCTCTCTCCCCCTGGGGCTCTTCCTTCTGCTTGCTATTATTTTGAACATCCTGCTGGCTGCTACGGCTAGCCTTCTCTTGAGCTGCTTGCCCACCACTTCCACCCTCAGGGCTGAGAATATACACTGAGCCCTCCTTGGTCCAGGTCAGTCCCATAATCCTGGCAATAGCCGTCAGGGTATCCTCAAGGCTTGCCCGTTTAAGATTCAAGCTAATTCGGCCGCTAACCTCAGGAGTGCTAATGATGTTAACATTATGCTTTATGGCCAGGGCCTTGAGCAAGGTATTGATATCCATATCCCGGATGTAGAGGGAAGATGACTCTCCTCCATCGTCCGTGCCTTTTCCCTGCGGGGTTAAAGGTAGGCCTTCTTCAGCCTTGCTTGATCTGGTTACTATCATTAGAAAAAGACCAATGGTAAGCAGAATAAGACCTATGGTTCGTTTATTCATATCTGGCGATCGTGGACTCATTCTTCCTCCTGATCGAGGGTCAGGATAATGTCCCGGCCGTTTTTTGAAAGCACTACCTCCTTGTCCCTTACCTCACGTAGTTGATAGCCCATTATGCTTTGGCCTGGCATCATGGGCTGATCGTTAATTACGGCCATTGGGGTTCCTCCGGTTAGGGTAGCCTCCAGTTTAAGTCTGGGGGGCTGTGGCCAGCTCAGGGCAGGCTCTTCGCTGTTTCGCTGCTTATTATTCTTTAGCGGGCCATCACTTCTGGTGGCCGTAGCTGCTGCGGACTGCTGTCTATAGCTACTTGAGGATTGAAATTTGAAAATATCACGCTCAACCCTATCTGGCCATTCCTGATTAGCTTTAAGTATTTGGTCCAAGGGTGGGATAGAAAGCTCCTCGCTGATGATTCGGCTGATCTCAGAAAGCGACGCCCTGGCCCCTTTTGGCCCATCGGAGAAGGTTGCAGATTGGGTTTGCCTGTCCTGCTGAAGCTGCGTTTTCCAGGAAGCGACAATTCCTTTGATTTTCCCGTTAAAGAGCAGGACCACGAGCAAGATGGCCGTCAGGATAGTTAGCTTGATCCTGTCTGATTTTGATATTTTTGTGTCCATGAGCTGAGATTTCTCCTTGTCTTTTCTGCTTCTTAGCCTTTTATTTTTTTAGCCTTTCACTTTATCTTTTACTTACCCTATATCTTTATATTTCATCTTATCTCTATATCTATCTCATCTCATAATCTCATTTTTCACTTCTCTTTACCTCCCCTCTTCTACCTCATTAGATGAGGGCAGGGTGAGAAGATCAAATCGAACCTCTTCCAGGTATTTCTCCCCCGCCACCGGGGGCCGAGTATCATGGGCGGCAGGCAGGGAGAGTTCGGTAGAGTCGGTTTGGCTTATTATGGGTGGGAGAGCCTCGGTCTGCTGTAGCTGGTCAGGTTGAATTTGTGGCCGCGACTTAGTTTCTGTAGGTTGAGTAGGTTGAGATGCATCGGGTTGGGCTTCGATTTTAAGGGAATTTGCCTTCAGGCCAGGAGTAGATTTTTCAAACTTGGCCAGGAAGCGATAGAATGAGGGAAAATCGCCGCTTAGCCTGATTAGGAGTGAATTTTGCTGGCTCTGGCCAGCTTCTGGTTTTCCTTCAGGCTGCACTAGAGCAACGGCAAGGCCGGCTTCTTCAGCTAGTCGGCTTAAGGTTTGCATCAGGTCCCAGAGGTGATCAGAGCAAGAGAATCTGGCCTCAAGTAATTTAATTTCCTGACTGAGGCTAGCTTTTATCTGATTTAGCTGGTTCAACTTCGATTCCATGATTTCTGTCGAGGGACCAGCGCTCAGTGAAATCTCTTTGATCTCAGAGCGTAACCCACCGAGTTTGGCATTTATCGGCCTCTGAAACAGGAAGACATAGCCGATAATTATGAGCGCTCCTGTGGCGGCAAAGATAATATCAATCTGGCGTTGATTCAGTTGCATGGTATGCGCCTTTTTGGTAAAAAACTTTTTCAGCCCCTGCTTGGTTTTGTCCTGCCTGCTGCTTATAGATTAAGGCTATCTCGAAGCTGATCGAAGGGCTCTCCTGCTCATGGCCATCCGATCTGATCAGCCTGATTTGCTGAAAGGATTGGTTTTGCTGAAGATTTAGGAGAAAGGTGCTAAGGTTCTGGTAAGATCGGCTTATGCCAGATAATTTAAGGCTATAGTAATCTTGAATCTCTTTTTGTGGTGTGCTGACCATTTCTCTTTCGATTTGGAGGCTAGAGAGTCTGGTATGCGGATCGAGAGCCTCGGCTAGATTGAACAGAACCGGCGCAAGGCACTGGTTTTGTGATCTGCCGAGCAGGACCTGTCGCTTTTGTAAGAGCTCTTTGACCTCTTGATAGGCCAGAAGCAGCCTGCTCTCTATCTGCTTGGTCTGGCGAGTGCGTCGGCGAAGCGTATCGGCCTGGCTCTCTAGCCTCTTTAGATAGCCATAAAAAGATGTTCCCAGAAGACAGAAGCAGATAATCTGGCAAAGAAGCAGGATCGACCACTTCCTAATCCTTTGCCGGATCATTCTTTGGGTGAGGATCTCAGTTGGAATTAGGTTAATTTCATGAAAGCCGGGCATGGGTCAAAAGGTCCTCGTGAAGGATGAGCGGCTGGCTGGGCACACCCTCCCTGATGCCGCGCAGGGCAAGGCCCAGAGCGACATCGAAAAAGGTGTTAGAGTAAGTTGATTCTCCGATTGGTGCTATGCTAGGTAAGGCCATGACCTGAATTCCGGTCCTCTGGTGAATAAATCGGTCTAAGAAGCGGATTTTGGCTCCCTCACCGAGCAGGATTGCTCGGTCAATTACCCGCTGTTGGATGAGGGAAACACAATATGAGAGGACTTTTTGGATTTCCTGGCAGAGTTCTTCCAGAATCGGACTGAGTACCTCATAGATCACCTGGCCAAGCTCACCTTCATCTAAAAAGGAGCCGGTGGCTCTCCCCCGGTCTAACCTAGTCGACTTTCCCGGATCTACTCCAATTGTGTGGAGAATTCGATCCACTTTTTCCCCAGTCAGTCCCAATATTTTTCCCATTCGTGCTCTGATAGCACCTGTCCCCCAGGCTATCTCCCGTACCACCAAAATCTGCTCATCTACCACTGTTAGGAACATGGTACAGTTTTCTTCTACAGATAAGATGAACTGATCCGGCAGGCGCTCTCCCTGCCGGGCCCATTTGACTGCTCGAAACAGCGCACAGTAGCGGGGTTCGATGACCGAAGGATCAAGCCCCACCTCTCTTAGCAGATCGAGGCAGCTTATTATATCCTCCCTTCTGCTGGCTATCAGCAGGGCGGCTTTTGCTGACCTTTGCTCACTGAGGGGAAGATTGAGGTAATCAATAACCCCCTTCTCAAGGGGAAAAGAAAGGTAGTTGTTGGCTTCCCGAAGAATAGCCTGATCCATATCCTCCCCTTCCTTGAGCGAGAATCGAATCGGGATAGTGGTAACCATATGATTCGGCAAGGCAGCGATAGTCTGCTTTCCTTTAAATTTCCCTTTGGCTAAAAGCTTTCTCAGCGCGCTGCTAAGCCCTGCCCCATCTTGGCCGCCAATTTTCTCAGCCGGTGGGGCAACTTCAGCCTGGGCAGCCTCCTGGATTGAGAGAGTCCCTTTTTGCCATTTTAGTTGCAGAAGTTTTATTCTGTCTGGGACAATGTCAAGGCCGATGGCTGAATAGGTAGCTCTTGCGCCTATCATCAAGGCCTCCTTGAGTCTAGGTAGTAGATGACTAATTTGGGCCGAAGGGTAGGGTTGTCCGAATAGCTGCTGCTGCGGAATTTATATTCATTATTTCCTGCCCGGATATCTGTCTCCAAGATAAGGCCATAGTTTTGGGCTGGATATTTCAGCCAGAAGCGAACCAGGTTTGTGGTTCGCCACCTTTGCCAGCCTAGAGTAGTAAAGATTTTGCTATCTTCATAGCTTGGATCGAAAGCACCGCCAGGGGCTGACCAGGCAAGGTGCAGATTTTTATTTCGTTCTTTCCAGGTTGTTGCAGAGGGCAGCCAATCTTGGATAATCCGGTGAATCCGATAGATATCAGGGATAAAACCTTCCTTTGGTATCTGATAAAGATACATTGAGAAAAAGCTTGACACGATCTTGGCATCAGGCGGGAGTGAGCATTTGCTGAAGTTGAACCGAGCCAGGGTGCGACATCTTTTCCCCCCACCTTCCTCGCTGTCTAGGAGGAGCTCACTCTTGTCGTCAAAAACAGTATCCGGCTCCCCCTTTTTAATGTAGGTATCAGCCTCTTTAGTATCGCTGGTATAGGGCGGCTGGATCACCAGCCAATGAACGGTTCTGCGGGCGCTGGATTTGGCCCCGCCAACCACAGACTGGCTGTCGATCACTATTTTTCGCCCAAGCGTATCCTCGGAAAAAGAAACCGTGTAGGAGCCGTCCCCCAAGGGAAGATCAGCCATTTGTACTCTCCAGTCCGGGTTATTCTCAAGCCGCCACAGCCCATGAGCAAGGCCAGCTTCGGCCAAATACCGAGCCTTCAATTTCTGGATTCGGTTGAAGGCCGCTTTTGTCTGAACGCCCCTAGTTTGGGCTAGAAAAAAGCAGATAAGCTCAAGGATAAGAACAGTGGTCATGACCATGACCAGAGCAAAGCCGGATTGATTTTTTAATCTTGATTCACGGACAAAGAGGTTTTCTTTCCTCACCTGCCGATACCCTTGAGATAGATGCTGGCTCTCATAACGACCTCCTCCCCATCGGGAGTTAATACCCCGAGGACCAGGCTGAAACCAGAAGCGCCGCTGCCTGATTCCGCGCGGGTAACCTGAAAGGTGTTTACTCGCTCCAGGATAATCTCAGGCTGTCCGCCAGTATAATACCTTTCCGTTAAATTCCCGTTGGGATCAAGATAATAGACCCAATACTCAACCGGATCCTCATCAATCAGGCCATCCTCATCATCATCTTTGAAATCACCTTCATCAATTAACCCATCGCCATCATCATCCTTACCAGCTATCCCTGGATAACCGTCATTGTTTATATCTGCGCGCCAATCCTCATCAATGAAGCCATCGCCGTCATTGTCCAATCCATCTATCCAATCCTCATCTACCCGCAGCCAACACATAAGCCAAAATCCATCCTCATCATCGTCCCTGGCAGTAGTCTCATCAATGCGGCCATCAGCATCATCGTCGATGCCCAAAATTCCCGCTGCGCCATCAGCAGTAATCTCCACCCCTGGATCCTCATCGATTAGGTCATCTCCATCGGTGTCGATCATAGCTGAAAAGGCCAATACCTGCTGAGGCTGATTTGAGCCTACACTCTTTAGCGGCAGCAGGATGCGGTTTGATGATCTTGCCCGACTCAAGATATGGTCCATCGCCCAGCAGACACTGTGCATGGCTTCACTTTGATGCCGGCTGTAATCCCATGATTCTAAGGCTGTGGCCAGAACCCTTGAAGTTACCCCGGCCAGAAGCGACATAATGCTCATGGCCACAAGCAGCTCAAGCAAGGTCAGACCGGCATTTTTTTCCCACCTGCGCACCTGGCGACACATAATTAAAGCCTTAGAGCGCCCTAAATCTTAGGGTCTCAAGCTGGATATCTCCTGCCTTGAGCCGGATATACTTTAAGTCTGGCTCCCCAATCGAGTCTCCATCTCCATCATAGAGGGAAACCGTTACCTGCCAGGGGATATTCACCCCCAAAATCTCAGTGCCGCTGGCATTGGCCATAAGATCAAACTCCTGGGCTAGGATCTCCTCCATCTTAGCCTGGGCAAGATAGCATTGGCTAGCGAGCCGCTGGCCATCAAAGCCGATATTCAGGCTCCCAGAAAGGCTCTGAGCTATTGGGATCATAGCCAGGGAGAGAATGGTCATGGCCAAAACCACCTCAAGGAGTGAAAACCCCTGCTGATGCTGATATAGATACTGGTTGTTCATCTTATGAATATCATCATAATAAATATCAATAACATCAATAAGATCATAAGCATCAATAATGTTTATAAATAATGCCTAGCATAATTGTATATTGCCTGGGGCTATTCAACCCTTAGCCTGCCGATCCGACTAATGACAATAGTCTGAGCGGATGAGGCTCCGGCCAGGGTAATTCGGCCTTGCTGGTTTGGCTCTCCAAGGGAATTGAATTCTACCCACGAGTTTCCTCCGAAATTAGCCTCAGTCAGCTTGGCATCGTGAGATAACTCCTCCTGATCAATGGTGATCAGGTAGGGTTTTTGGGTTAAAGGATTCCTGAGCACATTATTGGGATCAATAATCGGCTGCCCTTGCGAATCATACCCTATGGCCCGGTAGCAGGTAACCTTCTGGCGTCCTTCGGTCAGATCACAAAAGAGGCCTAAGGTGGTATTTTGGTTGATAGCCTGCTGCTGGACCCAGGCCAAAGCCATGAAGATCTCACTGGCCTTTTTTTCTAATGCCATCTGAAACATGGCTCCTGAAAATTGTGGCCCTACCGCTGACAGCAAAATAGCCAGGATGAACAATACCCAAAGGAGCTCCAAGAGGGTAAAGCCGCAAGATCCGCAAGTCAGTGTAGGCGATCCACGATAAATCGTAACTTTTGCCAAAGCAGGAATCCACTTTCTTGTAAGCATTACTTGTATGCATTAAATAAGGGTTACACCCTTACACCCACTCTCAATATTGGTCATAGTCGGGATGATTGGCAATGAACTCACCAGTCTTGGCTACATATTTCCAGCCGGCAGCATTTGGATCTTCAGCCGCTGAAACCTTACCAATTTCTGAGATATTTTTATCAATCTCAACCTGATCTGCTTTGGCTTCGTTCTGAGGAATCGGATTTTTGGGAAATCCCTGCTTGAGATAAGGACCATATTTATGAGTTTCATCCTTGGTGTTGCTTATATTTCCGCTCTGATCCGTGTACTTTAGAAGAGCGGCTGTAAAATTATTGGGATCGGGATAGGTGCTGTTATGCTGGACATAGTAGAGCTCCAGGGCTCCCCGGATGCTGTTTAGATTTGATTTTAAGGCCGATACCTTGGCATCTTGGGATGAAGATGAAAATTGAGGGATGACCACCGCAGCTAAGATCCCAAGAATAATAACCACCATCAACAGCTCAATCAGGGTAAAGCCATTATCATTTAACCAAAATCTTTTCCCCAAGGGTTTGTGGTTTCTCATCATAGTATCTTCTCCTTAAAAATTAATTTGACAGGTTTTATCGAATCATTTTTCTATGCCTTGACTTTTCTCTTAATCCAGCAAGCTAAATATCACCCCCTTGCTAATGGGCTCCGCTCGACAGGCGAAAGATCGGGATAATAATTGATAAAACAATGATGCCGACCAAAACTCCCATAAAGATGATGATCACTGGCTCAAGGATGCCACAGAATGACTCCATCCCTTTCCGAAACTCCTGACTATAATGCTCTCCGAGGCGAATAATAACCTGGTTCAGACTGCCGGTTTCCTCTCCAGTCTGGATCATTTCCTTGACGGCCGCAGGCAGAAATGACTGCTTTCGGAAAGGAGGAGAAAACCCCTTTCCTTTTTCTACACTTTCGATCAACTCCTGAATGAAGTTGCGGTATAGGGCATTTCGGACCAGGGACCTGGTGATCAAAAGTCCGTCAAGAAGCGGCACTCCAGCGCTCATTAGAAATCCCAGGGTTGACAGAAAATGAGAGGTATAGAACTGGATCAGCATCCGGTTAACAATAGGGATATTCATTTGCTGTCGTTCAAAAAAGGCCACTGCCTTATGATTCTTTCCCAAGGCTCTGATCCCAAAAGCCAAGGCTGCTAGCCCCAGGAAGATGAGATACCAGTAATTTTTCAGCAAATGACTCAATCCCATGAGCAGACGGGTACTCCAGGGCAAAAGAGCTTCCTTCCCCTCTAGGAATATGGCCAGTTTGGGAAAAACATAGGCAATGACAAAAAAGACGACTAAAATGGAGAAGGCCGTCAGAATTATGGGATAGGTCAGGGCCTTTCGGATCGCACTGATATACTCTTCTCGCTGTCGATAGTAGTCGGCTAGCTGTTTCATCATCTGCTTGAGCAGACCGCCGCTTTCTCCAGCCCTGATCATACTGATAAAGAGAGGGGAGAAGACCTTGGGATATTTCCCCAGCGCCTCAGAAAAGAGCTGGCCTGATTCGATCTGCTCCAGAACTTTTTCAATGATCTCTTTGAAGTAAGGATTTTGAATCTGAGGAACCATGACCCCGAGAGCACGATTTAAGGGATTGCCTGTCTCCAGCATGAGCGACATTTGAGAAGTAAACAGCATCAGTTCTTTCCCCTTTACCCGCCTGCTCCAGGAGAGCGAGGAAAACAGGTCTTTAGGTTTTTGTGAGCTTTTCTCTTTGATTTTCAGCTTTGGTTGACTGATGCTTACCGCCATAGAATCAATCCCCAATCAATACTGCCCGGTTGACCTCTTCAATCGTGCTGATTCCCTCTTTGACTTTCTTTAAGCCTTCATCCTTCAGCGTTCGCTCTCCCTTTTTGACCATCAACTCCCGAAACTGGTTAATTCCGGCATTCTCAAGGATGAGACGCTGATAATCAGCATCAATTTCAAGGAGCTCGTATATGCCTATCCGTCCCTTATAGCCTGAATCGTAGCAGGCAGGACAGCCTTCGCCTTTTGCCAATTGTAGATTCTTCTCTTCTTCCCAGCCGAGTGAGGCGAGAATATTCTTGTGGGGATAGTAGAGGGTTCGACATTCAGGACAGACCTTGCGAATCAACCTTTGGGCTAAAACCGCAGTCAGGGATGAGGAGATAAGACAGGATTCAATACCCATATTTAACAGCCTGGTAATGGCTCCTGGGCTATCATTGGTGTGGAGAGTTGACAAGACCAGATGTCCGGTTAGCGAGGCCTGGATGGCGATTTCAGCCGTCTCCCGATCTCTGATTTCCCCAACCATGATGATGTCTGGATCCTGCCGCAGGGTGTGCTTCAGGATGCGGGCAAAGGTTAGGTTAATGGCCTCATTGGTCTGGTTTTGGTTGATAATCTCCATATGATATTCAACCGGATCTTCAATGGTAACGATATTTTTTTCCATGGTGTTGAGAAAGTTAAGCGCAGAATACAAGGTGGTGGTCTTGCCACTGCCTGTTGGTCCGGTAACCAGGATCAGGCCAAAGGTGTTTTTGAGTATTTTTTTGAATCGTCTGAGCTGATCGGGATCAAAACCAAGTTGATTGATATCCAGAATAGCTCTCTTGCGATCCAGAATTCGCAGGACCACCTTCTCCCCCAAAATACCCGGAAGTGAGGAGAAGCGAAGGTCGATCATCCTGCCTTCGGCCTTGATCTGAATACGGCCATCTTGCGGCTGTCTGCGTTCGGCAATATCCAGATTGGCCATGATCTTCAGCCGGGAGATGACGGCTGGAAAAAGATCAGCCCGTGGAGTCATTACCTGATATAGTACGCCGTCGATCCGGTAGCGTACCCGAAACTTGTTTCGGTCCGGCTCAAGGTGAATATCACTGGCTCCATCCTGAACTGCCTTGAGGATGATCATGTTAACCAGGTTGATGATCGGGCTGTCCTCGGCCTGAGCCGAGATGCTCTGATAATCCTTGTCCAGGGGGTTTTCCACAAGCTGTAGGTCAGCCTCTTCAAGATCAGCCAGAAAGTCATCCACCTGAACATGCTCCCGCTCCTGATAATACTCATCGATCGCGGCCAGAATATCATCAGCTCGGCAAACTACCGGATTGATTTGACAGCCGGTCATCTTGGCTAGGGTGTCAAAAACGAAAATGGCCTGCGGATCAGCCGTAGCCACAGTGAGTGTGTTTTTGACCTTGAACATAGGGATAACCTGGTAAAGTCTGGCCTTATCCTGCGGGATGATATTAACAATCTTGGTATCAATGAGCCCCTTGCGCAGCCAGACATGGGGTATGCCAAGCTGCTCGCTGAGGATCGTATCCAGTGCTTCTTCGGAAATGAGCTTCTTTTCAAGGAGTATCCGGCCAAGCCTCTTGCCGGTCTCTTTTTGGATCCTCAAGGCATCATCCAGTTGATCTTTACTGATTAATCCGGCTTCAACCAGACATTCTCCAAGCTTTTTTCTTCGCAGCCCATTGATTGCCCTCATAGGAAACTCCGGTACGCCTTTTCCTGATCAGAGAAGATTTCAAAGGTATTACTCATCCTGGTAGCCAAAAGGATATCCATGACCAGTGGGCTAGCCTGAGCCAGTTTTAAGCTGCCGTTTACCTTGCGAAACTTCATGAGAGCATCCCATAAGAGCTCAAGCCCAGCACTATCAATAAGAGGAACCTCTTTTAAATCAATGAGTACCCGGATATCACCGCTATTGAGGCACCGCTCCAGCCTCTCTCTCAGGAGGCCGGTGTGCTCCTCGACCAGAGGCCCGACTAGAGAGAGAATGGAAATCAGGCCCAACTTGGTTTCTTTAATTTTCATCCTACTCCCCCTCCTTCTGGTTGTCGCTCCAGTTTCAGCAACTCTTCCTTATGGGATTCGGCCACCTCCAAAAATACCCGGACAATATCTGGATCGAGTTGTGTTCCTGCGACTCTTTTGATTTCAGCCACAGCTTCTTGATGAGAGCGGCCCTGCCGGTAGGCCCGATCACTGGTGATAGCATCATAGGTATCACCAACAGCAATGATGCGGGCACTCAAAGGGATATCCTTCCCTTTTAGCCCCTGGGGGTAGCCGTGCCCATCATACCGCTCCTGGTGGAAGCGCACACCGTCCAAAGATGACTGAAATCCCTGAATAGGCTTGAGGATAACGTAGCCTCGTTCGGGATGTTTCTTAATCTCGGCATATTCTTCATCGGTCAGCTTGCCCGGTTTGGTCAGAATTTTTTCTGGAATGCCGATCTTGCCGATGTCGTGAAGAATAGAGGCCCAGTTGAGACTTTCTTTGACCGCGGGGGGCAGATTCATATGCTCGGCGATAAGCATCGAGATATGGTTGACCCGCTCGGAGTGCCCACGGGTGTACATATCCTTGGCCTCTATAGCCGAGACAAGACACTTGACTACGTTCACCAGAAACGTCTTCAGATTATGATAAAGCTCGGTATTGCTAAGCAGGATGGAAATAACTTCAGCCATGGATTGAAGAAGCCGCACGTCGCTGGCCGTAAACTTCTTCCCTCGCGGCTCATCATGCAGGAAGAAAGCCCCAAGGACTCCCTGGCGAAGGCTGTTCATATTTACCGGAACGGCTATTAGACTCACCGCGGCAGGATAGGGGAAATGGGCCTTTAAGAGCCAGCAGCTGTTAATCTGGTCGCAGATAATAAAATCATCATTGGCCAGACTGCTCAGAAGATCATTTCCTAAGCGCTCAAGGTGGCTTCTGGCGCCGCCATTATTTTCCCAGCTTTCAAAACATCCACTCATAGTCAAGATGTTTTTGCCGGGAAGGCTGATAAAACTATGATCAACCTCAAGGGTATCGCTAATTTTATCAATAATTAACTGGATGCTCTCATCTGATTCCTGAACCCCCCTAAGCCACTGTCCCACATCATAAAATAGGTTCAGCTCCTCATATCGGCTGGCCAGCTCTTCCGAAAGGCTCATGATCTCAAGCTGAGTGAGGCATTCTTTGGCGATCATGTCTGCCAGATGCTGATAAATCTTCAAATCCAGATCCTTAGCTTGCTTATACTTGGCCAGCTTTAGGCTGTCTCCTCCTGCTCGTGAGCCTGCGCCCGCATCTTGCCGACGGCAGCCAAGCAGAACCCCTATCAAGGAGTCATCTTTCAGAATCGGCACTGCGGTCAGATGGTGGCTTTGATCAAGACTGATTTGCTGTATCCTCCCCTGGCTTAGTTCCCTCTGGAGAAGATCGCGATATTCTTGATCGCTAAGCATAGGGATCTGCGACTTAGGGCAGGATAAGACAACCTCTCCTTTAGAGTTTCGTAACTCAAGATCTTGGTTTAAGAATTTTTGTCCGCGTTTTAGCAGGCTAAATAGGGGCGCAAAATCGAGTCGAGAAAATATTTCTTCGGATAATCGGAGCCTTTCCATAATGTGCTCAGCCGCAATATTGGTCAATGATTTTCAGCAGTTCCTTAGGGCTAAATGGTTTTTCGAGAAATACGGTCTTATCCAGCGATTGAGCCCAATCACGGTCAGCCTTGTCAACGCTTGAGGTAATGACAATAGTCAGAAACCCTTGCTCTTGTTTGAAGGGAATGGCTCGCAGGCAAAGCTCCTTGCCGCCCAATTTAGGCATATTGACATCGCTGATTACAACATCGGGTCTCATGGCCTCGATCTTCTGGAGAGCCTCAAGGCCATTAGAGGCAGTAATCACCTCATAGCCTGCATTAGCAAGCTTCAGTTTTACTACCCGAATGACATAAGGCTCATCATCAACAATCAGCACTTTTTTCTTTTCCGCTCCCATCTCAAGCTCCTCTCTTCCCCTTTCAAATATAAACCTCTTCCTTGGGCAGGATGATGGTAAAAGAGCTGCCGCTTCCCCATTTACTCTCCACCTTGATGTCGCCTTTATGTAATTGCACTATATTCATAGCCAAAGATAGGCCTAAGCCATTTCCCTGCTCTTTCTTGATTTCTTCTTTGCTTGACCGGAAGAACTTATCAAAGATATGGTTGAGCTCATCTTCAGGAATTCCGTAGCCTGAATCAGTAACCCTAATCAGAACGCTCTCCTCCTCAACGATTCCCTGCAAGGTAACTTTGCCCATGGCCGGAGTATACTTGATAGCATTGGTCAGGAGGTTTAAGATAGCTACCTCGATTAGGTCCTTATCCAAGAGCAGATTAGGCATTTTATCAGCCAGATCCATCGTAAAGTCGATCCCTTTATTCAAGGCTTGAGCCCGCACGGTCTGATAGCAATCCCGTAGCAGTTTATCCACCTTGATAAGCGTTCGGTTGATCTTCAGGCATCCCATCTCGATCTTTGATATGTTGAGCAGGTTATTGATCAGCCGCGACAGACGGATAGCCTCCTCGTTGATACTATTGAAAAATTCCCGTTTGGTTTGCTCATCATTTACCTCCCCCTCAAGGAGCATCTCACTATAAGATACCAAGGTATTGAGCGGAGTCTTGAGCTCATGGGCCACATGATTTACAAATTCATACTTTGACAGCTCTGACTGCTTTTGCGAGGTGATATCGCTGATCATCCAGAGAAAGCCTAGCGGGCTATCCTCTCCATTTAGCAGATATGAGCAGGTGTGGTGAAATATGGCCAGATTGCTCCCTTCGTTTTTTTGGATTTCCACAGAATCATGGCCATAGATATTCCCCTTATCATAAAACCTGGTAAAAACCGGAACCAGGTCTGGCTCATGGTCATGGAGAAAATCTTTCCAGGGCTTGCCTAGGTAATCCTGGAGCTCCTCCCTCAAGAAGTGGCCAGCAAGCTTGTTAGCCAAAATGGTTCTGCCGGTAGTATCAATGACAATAATCCCTATATTCAGGTTATCGAGAATAGCCCTCAGCCTGATCTTTTCATAGAGCAGGACCTTGTTTGATATTTCTAGCTCAGCATTAATCTCCTCCTGCCTGCGGCTTCTCATGTTTTGGGTTGAGAGCACATGATTAAGCTGCTGGGCTATTTGCCCGATCTCGCCACGGAAAGAAATCTCTATTTTCGGAAATTCCTCCTCTCCCGTGATTATCCGCTTCAGTTGGCAGTTTATTTGGTGCAGTGGAGAAAAAAGCCTCTTTAGCAGATAATAGAAGAGAAATACCAGCCCGAAAATCGAAAGAGCAATCCCGCCAAAAAGAAAGCCTATCTCCTGGTTAAAGTGTATATAATCAGATAAGGCCAGCCCGATTTTGACCAGGCCAGCTCTCTTCCCCTCACGGTAAATCGGCTTTGAGAATTCGTAGATAACCTCGCCGTTTTGGTTTTCAAGGCGCTTTTGAGTCAGCAGGTGTTCAGCCTGCTGATTATTCTCTGCCTTGAATTTGCAGCCCTCTTCGGGCATCTGTCTGCCGAGACGAACAAGAGTCTCCCCTTCGGCATCTTCAGCCAGACAGTAAACTATTCCCTTCTCCCTGACCACATAGTCGAGCAGATTAAGGTTGCGCTTTTGGGTCTCCATTTGAAACTCATGTTGAATGAGATCAGCGATCAGGCTGCACAGGCTAAAGCCATCTTTGACCAAGCGCCTCTCTCCAGCTCTTTTTTCATAGGAATAGAATGAAAACAGGATCAGCAAGATCGCAATGGCCGCAATACCAATGATCAGTAAGCCTAGCCGATTGAAGATATTCGAACTATCCCAAGTTTTCTTTTCCTCATCCTGAAACTTGCCGGAAATCTCCTGCTGTTGTTTTCTTTTTTGGATAATCATTATAATTTACTATTAAATTTCCTATATAAATATAATAAATAAATAAAAATAAGCGGGGATAATTTATGCCCTGTGAGCCTGAAAAGTACAGGCTTACCAAAATTCCCTACTTGGTGGTATTTATTTAGCTATCATGTATTATTTAGCTATCATATTGTAATTAATAACTATTGATGCTGATCAGTAAGTAGAGCTGCCTTTTGTTTTTTTATCGGTGAAATAAATCCTGTCTATCGGGAAGGTCAGGGCTTGAACAGCAGAGGTCTCTACCTGATCATTATTCCCCTGATCCAGGCAGAGTAGGCTAGAGTGAAGAGGGCGCAGTTACCTAAGATATGGATGATGATCGGGGTCAGGAGATTCTCAGAGGATTCAAAGGCTAGGGTAAAGATTAGGCCGCCGATAAACTGAGTAGCTGGAATACCCCGGACATTGTGGAGCAGAGCAAACAGCAGAGAGACTCCCAAGATAGCCCACAGAGGAGAGAGCTTTCGGCGAAGAGAGTTATACAGACAGCCAACAAAGAAGGAATCCTCAACCATCGGAGCAAAGGTCCCCCCGACCAAAAGGAGCAGCCAAAAGGAGAAGGGATAAGGAGAGAAAATTAGGAGTTGGCCGAAATTGACCCGAAAGGCAAAGAAGGCGACAGCCCAGATGAGCATAACCGTCAGGCCAAAGACAAAGCTCCAGGTGAGCCCTGTGCGTATTCCACGCCGCCACTCTTTCGGTCTGATCCCAATGGCTGATATCCCGTATCCGGACCGAAAGGCAAAGAGCAGAATGAGACCAAGGTCAATGAGCCTAAGTAGAGCCGTGAGCCAGAGTTCCTCATCCCAGAGTGCCTTACCATTGGCTGCCACCAGCAGAAGGCGAGAGAAGAGGCGGCTGCCCCCGATTTCGACCAAAACGATCAGAACAAGGAGGCACAAAGCAGAAGGGATAGACAGGGCTGGCCGCAGGCAGCCAGCTTTGCTTGAGCAGCCCGGCTCTTGGCAAAGCGGCTCTTGATCTGCCTTTTGGCTGATCATCATTGCTGCCAGCCTTTTTCTTTGAGCGCACAGTAAACCTTCATCTTTAGATACCAGGGCCGGTCAGTGCGCAGGATATCGAGCAGAAGATCTTTGGCTCGCTGGCCAGGATACTTACTAACAGACTCAGCAGCCGTGTAGACGACATTGATGTTTGAATCCTCAAGGAGTGAAAGCAGGAGGGAAAAAGCCCACTCTTCTTCTGAGCTTGCCAGTTTGTCAAGTAGTTTGGCCGCCAATCTCCGCACTACCGGATTCTTGTCTCTGGCCAGGTTAGCGATATCCTCCTGGTGAGCACGGCAGCTTTGGGCATCGAGTGTGTCATTGAGCCGCTTGAGAGCGCCGATCCTATCACCCGACTCTCGTGCTCTAGCTATTTGCCACAATCCAAAACGGGACTCAGGGAGCCTAGATTTTACCTTAAAGCGGGCATTGATCGCCAGGAACAGCGTCAGGATGATCCCCAGGGCAAGGACAGTTTCTTTCAGCCTCCCTAACTTGATCTCGGCCAGTAAAAGCGCTTGCCTGATTAACCATATACAGCCGACAAACAGGAAAAAAGCAGCGGCCAGAGGGAGAATGAAAAATAGGCCTATCCCGCACCCTGTTCGCAGCAGCAGATAGGTATCTGCAGCTAGGCTATACTTTTCGAGATGTTTTGATGGCTCTTTTATAAATTCCTGCCAAGAGATACGGTAGATGGGATTGGCCTGGCGCATCCAGCTATTTTTCACGGGCTGCTCTTTGCTCCAGTAAAACAGAATTTCATCCTGGGCCTGGCTGTAGCTAAGTGCGGCCTGCAAACGGCCATTTAATTCACTTGGGACCGCAAACCAGTCCTGCGCTCTCAAGGCTGACTGTATGGCCAAGAGCCGCTCCCTGGGGAATCGTTCATGATCTATCGCTATAGCATTCTGGAGTCGGTAGCAGAGTGGTTGAACCAGGCGAGCCGGATAAAGGGTATAGCGATAGTAGAAGTCATCAATTTGGCGCCCTACCCTGCTTGGTAGCAGAATTCGGTCTCGGATGTCAATAAAATCAAGTTGCCGAAAGGTTACCCAAAGGAGTATGGAAAAGATCACAAAGAGAAATCCATATCTGCCAACATCGGATAGCCTAATCCTAGCCTTGGCCAGCAGAGGAAAAGAGAGCGCGTAGATAGTCAGGGGAAAGAGGAGAAGAAAAATGAGGACCTTATTGTCCGTGCCTCTTCCCTGCCAGATCAAGATGGCAGACATAATAACGATAGGAAGGAGCCGTAGGTAGTGGTGCCATCTTTTTCGGTATAGAGAGAAAATCCACAGGATGAGCCCCCAGAAGAATCCGCAGCCAAGCCCGATTGACAGGGCAAAGAAAATACCACCAGCCAGATAGGTGGATTTGGCTGTCATCTCCTGATACAGAAAGCGGCCTGGGATAGCTAAATACCCAAGACGGGCGATCGACTCTTGCTCGGTCATGAGCTGATGATTGCTGGCCGCAACTAGCACTGTCCCCAGGAGCTGCCCTCCTAGGATGCCAAGCAGGGTAGAGAGAAGGAGAAAAAGAACTACTCTGGCCGCACTCTTGGGATTTTCTTTTTCTTCCCTGCACTCAGCCTTAGTTATTTCATTGCACTTAGCCTCGTCCATAGAGAACCTTACCTTGTTGTTGGGAGACCCTTGCTGACTAAAGATGCCAGCCCAGAGATGCCCCCTACTTCATTTTTTTGTTCATATTTCTTCGCTTATCACAGCCCATCCTTCCTCTTTAGGCCGAAATGCTCATAGGCCAAGACTGTAGCCACTCGACCTCGGGGAGTTTTCTGCAGATACCCCTCCTGGAGAAGGTATGGCTCATAGACATCCTCAATAGTGTCCTTTTCCTCATTGATTACCGCTGACAGGGTTTCAAGACCAACCGGTCCGCCGTCAAATTTTTCAATGATCGAAAGCAGGAGCAGTCGGTCCATTTTATCAAACCCAGCCTTATCTATTTCGAGCATCTCAAGGGCCTGATCAGCAATTTCCCGACTGATCCGGCCATCGGCCTTGACCTGGGCAAAGTCTCGGACCCGCTTGAGGATCCGATTGGCAATTCGTGGGGTGCCCCGGGATCGTCTGGCGATTTCCATCGCTCCATCAGGATCGATCTGAATGTTTAAAATTCTTGCTGACCGCAGGACAATAGCCTGTAGCTCTGCCGGAGAGTAAAACTCAAGGCGGCTGATAACTCCAAAGCGATCTCGCAAGGGGGAGGTAAGCAGTCCAGCTCGGGTAGTGGCCGCCACCAAGGTAAATCGGGGAAGGTCAATCTTGATTGATCGGGCGCTCGGTCCCTGGCCAATGATAATGTCCAGTTTGAAATCTTCCATAGCTGGATAGAGAATCTCTTCCACTGCGGCCGGAAGCCGGTGAATCTCATCAATGAACAGGACATCAAGATCTTTGAGATTGGTCAAAATCGCGGCTAGATCTCCGGGCCGCTCGATCACTGGCCCAGATGTTGTCCGCAGGTTAGTGCCCATTTCGCGGGAGATGATGTAGGCAAGTGAGGTCTTGCCCATGCCGGGTGGCCCGTAGAAAAGACAATGGTCGAGGGCTTCAGAGCGCCTTTTGGCTGCCTGAATAAAGACCTGAAGGTTTCCCTTGACCCGCTCCTGCCCTAGATATTCCTGAAAGTTTTGAGGCCGAAGGCTGAGATCAAGAGATAGGTCCTCGCCGCGCAGCTCCGCGCTGATGATTCGTTTTTCAATCTCTTTGGTGTTTATCATAAAAATTTATCCCATTTGGAGTATTACCCAGCTAGTCTGTTGAGCGCCTTCTTGATTAGCTCTTCGATCGAAAGCTGCTCTCCAGCGCCAAAGATGACCTGATTGACGGCCCGCTCGGCCTGTAGCCGGCTGTATCCCAGGCTGATCAGGGCCTCGACGGCATCGCTGGCTACCCTGTCGCTATCCGATAGCCACACCTCGGGCTGCTTAGCCTCTTCCCCTTCTGTGGTCTGCTTTTGGCCTGTCGATCCAGCAGCCGTTATGGAGTTAGCATCCTCTCTTTTTGGGAATACCTTGTCTTTTAACTCCAGAATAAGCCTTCGGGCAGTCTTATCACCGATACCAGGAACAGACCGCACTCTAGCTACATCTTGGGACAGGATGGCTAATCGCAGTTCTTCAGCAGAGATATGAGAGAGGATATTTCTGGCCAATCTAGGGCCGATCTTGCTCACCCCTAGCATCAGCTCAAAAAGCTCTTTTTCCTCAATCGAGCAGAAGCCGAATAACTGCCATGAGCTGTCACGGATCACAGTGGAAATAAACAATCTGACCTCTTTCCCCACCTCGGGCAGTTGGTAGAAGGTGGACAGGGGGATGAACACCAGGTAGCCGACGCCGTGGATATCAATGACGATCTGCTCGCTGCTTTTGGTCTTGAGCTCTCCGTGCAGATAGGCGATCATGGATCATAAGCCTTTTTTGATGGGTCTTTTGGTATCTTGCCCGCCTCGCCCTGGAGGGCAAGATTTGAAAGCAGCCGCCGCAGGCCCAATGAGTGGCAGTGACATACAGCGACGGCCAGAGCATCCGAGGCATCATTGTGAACTTTCAGCTCCTTGAGGTTGAGGAGGGTCTGAACCATCCGCCTGACCTGATCCTTGGTTGCCCTTCCATAGCCAACAATAGCTTCCTTGACCTGCAAGGCAGTGTATTCATATATGGCCACTTGGCACCTTGTGGCTACATATATAGCTACTCCTCTCGCCTCACCCAGCTTCAGAGCCAGCCGTGGGCTGGTGGCTATAAAAATATCTTCGACCGCGGCTTCAGAAGGTTGATATTTTTCAATCAGCTCTTGTAGCGAATTGCCAATTTTTTTCAAACGCTCGGCAAAATTGGTTTTCGATGAAGTAGTGATAATACCAGCCTCACAGAGAGACAACTCTTGGCTTTGGCTGTCGATTACTGCATAGCCGGTATGGGCAATACCCGGGTCAATGCCCATAATCCGCATCTTTTGTCATTTCCTTGAAGCCCTAAGGGCTTTTTCAAGCTTCTCCCGCCTCATCTTGATGAGGCCTATTCGCCAAGCCGCTCCATGATCTCATTCGGGATGTCGAAGTTGGCAAAGACGTGCTGCACATCATCATGCTCTTCTAACTGTTCCATAAGCTTGATCATCTGCTCGGCTGATTTGCCTTCTAGTCTAACCGTAGTTTTAGGAATCCGACTGACTTCAGCGCTCGCGATCTCAATCCCCTGCTTTTCGATCTCCTCCCGCACCGTGTGCAGATCTTCCGGCAGGGTGATGATTTCAAACACGTCGTCATTTCGCCTCATGTCTTCGGCTCCGGCATTCAAGGCGATTTCCATCAGCTTGTCTTCATCAGCCTTGTCCGCATCGACCACGATCAGGCCCTTTTTGTCAAACATCCAAGCCACACAGCCACTTTCGCCGAGGTTGCCGTTATGCTTTGAGAAAATATGGCGCATTTCCGCTACCGTACGGTTTTTGTTATCAGTCATGGTCTCAAGTATCATCGCCACTCCGCCTGGGCCATACCCCTCGTAGGTAACTTCCTCGTAAGTTACTCCGGGGAGCTCTCCGGTGCCTTTCTTAATGGCCCGGATAACGTTCTCCTGAGGCATATTCACGGCTTTGGCATTAGCAATGGCTGCCCGCAGCCGGGGATTGCCTGCCGGATCCCCGCCTCCCATTCTCGCGGCGACGGTAATTTCCTTGATGACCGCCGTAAATGCTTTGCCCTTTTTGGCATCAAGGGCAGCTTTTTTATGTTTGATTGAGCTCCATTTTGAATGTCCTGACATCGATGATTTCTCCTCCTTAAGAAGTAGTTATCGCTCTTCAGTTTCTTTCTCTTTTTTGGCTTCAGCGACGATCTTATCTATAAGATGAGCGGGCACTTCATCATAGTGAGAAAACTCCATGGTAAAGCTCCCGCGGCCTCCGGTCATTGAAATAAGATCTGGGGCATATTTTAGCATTTCAGCCATAGGCACTTCCGCCCGAATGATTTGATAGCGTCCTTTGGTATCGATGCCCTGGATTCGTCCCCGCCGCGAATTAAGATCTCCCATGATATCACCCATCGACTCTTCTGGAACAACTACAGACACCTTCATGATCGGCTCAAGAAGCGTGGGCTTACATTCCATAAATCCCTTCTTGAAGCCCATCGAGGCCGCAATCTTAAAAGCCATTTCCGAAGAGTCTACGGCGTGAAAGGAGCCGTCATAGAGAGTTACCTTGACGTCCGTAACCGGATAGCCGGCCAGTATCCCCTCTTCCATAGCTCCTAAAATTCCCTTTTCCACAGCTGGAATATACTGCTTGGGGATAACCCCTCCTACAATCTTATCGACAAATTCAAACCCTCCGCCCTTGGGGAGAGGCTCGATTTCGAGCCAGGTATCGCCGTACTGGCCTCTTCCTCCTGACTGTCTCTTGTATTTACCCTGCACTTTAGTTGAGCCCTTGATGGTTTCCTTGTAGGGAATCTTGGGCGTTTTGAGGATGACCTCGGTCCCGAACTTTCTCTTCATTCGGTCAACGATCACCTCGACATGGATCTGGCCCATACCGGAGATAATAAATTCCTTGGTCTGAGGATCGCGCGACACCTGCAAGGTCGGATCCTCTTCCTTCAGCCGCTGGAGCGCATTGCTGACCTTGTCCTCGTCTCCCTTGGCCTTGGGCTCAATGGCAAAAGAGATAATCGGGGAGGGAAAGACAAGGGGCGGAAAGATAATCGGGTCTTGCTCAGCGCTCAAGGTATCACCAGTAGAGGTTTCCTTCAGTTTAACGAAAGCGGCAATATCTCCTGCCTTGACTCGATCGTAGTTTTGGTGACTTTTCCCCATCAGAGCAAAGATCTGGCCGACCTTTTCCTTGCATTCTCTAGTCGTGTTATAGACGATCGAGTCTGAACTTAAAGATCCAGAAAAGACCCGAAAGAGCGTCAATTTACCTGAGTAGGGGTCTGCAATGGTTTTAAATACAAAAGCAGAAAAAGGCTCATCCTCTCTGGCCGTGCGCACAACCTCCTCTCCAGCCTTGTTCTTCCCAACCACTGGCGGCCGGTCAGCAGGAGAGGGAAGAAAGTCAACAATCATATCCATCAGAGGCTGAACCCCGATATTTTTAAGCGCTGAACCACACAGAACCGGGCTGAATTTCATACTCTGAATCCCCTTGCGAAGGCCTGCTTGCAGCTCCTCACGACTTAGTTCCTCTCCCTCGAGGTATTTTTTCAAAAGGCTGTCATCTGCCTCAGCAATAGTTTCAATCATTTTTTGGCGAAACTCTTCTACCCGCTTCTCCTGATCCGCGGGGATAGCTACTTCCTGGTATTCACCGCTATCGTCCCCTTTATAAATGTACGCCTTCTGATTGAAAAGATCAATAATACCTGCAAAATTTTGCTCCGAGCCGATCGGAAGATGTAAAACCAAGGGATTCATCTCAAGGGCGCTGGGCAGGTCTTCTACCGTGCGGTAGAAGTCAGCTCGCTCACGGTCCAGCTTATTGATAAACACTAGGACAGGGATTTTCAATTCCCTGGCCTGCGACCAGAAATTTTCCGTCTGCACCTTTACTCCGGAAACAGCACTGATGACCAGGATGCCTCCGTCGATTACCCTCAGGGCTCCTTTGGCATCGCCAATGAAGTTGATATCCCCAGGGATATCTATGATATTGATTTTATGTTTTTTCCACTCAGCGTAGGCCACGCTGGCATTAATGGTTAATTTCCTTGAGATTTCATCAGGCTCATAGTCCAGGTTGGATGATCCATCATCGACCTTGCCTAGTCTGTTCACCATCTTGGCATCAAAGAGCATAGCCTCGGCTAGCGAGGTTTTCCCCTCACCCCCATGAGACAGCAATCCTATGTTCCTTAACTTATCAATCTGGTATTCTTTAACACTCATTGAAAAATCTCCTTAATCAAAGTGTGGATGCTCACCAACCTATGCTTTTTGGCTCATTTCCCCATAGGCCTGATTCCGCTAAGGTAACAGAAAAAAAACTTACTGTCAAGCAATGATACATTCGTTATGACAAATACATACCAGAGTTATCCTCAAGTTTTCTCACTTGCCTAATCCTTTTAATTCTCCTTCCGTGAGAGCTCCTGCAATCTTTTTACCTCCAAGGGCGTAAGAAGCCGCCACTGTCCTGGCTGCAACCCTTCGAGACTCAAAAAAGCAAATCGGGTACGTTTTAATTTCAACACAGGATGGCCAAGAGCCTCAAATATTCTCCTGACCTCTCTATTTTTCCCTTCATGGAGGACGACTGACAGCCAACTATTTTTTGAGGTAGTCTTAATTAGGGAGACAGAGTCAACCCTCAGGTGTTCCTGACCAAGATGGATACCCTCTTTTTTCAGCCGGCTGACAGCCTCTTTTTCCTCAATGATTCCCTTTACCTTGACCAGATAGCCCTTGGGAATCTCGTGGCTGGGATGAGTCAGGGCATGGGCCAATTCGCCATCATTTGTCAGGAGGATCAGCCCTTCGGTATTATAGTCCAGTCTGCCGACCGGAAAGACTCTCTGGGGCAAGGGTGGCAGGAGATTCATGATCGTAGGCCGACCTTCCTCATCATGGAGAGAGGTAATAAACCGCCGCGGTTTATAGAGTAGAATATAGACCTTGGCTATCTTCGCCGGGGGAGGAAGTCGCTTACCCTTGTAGGAGATAACATCCTTCTGAGGGTTTACTTTGGTCCCAAGCTCAGTTACCACTTTACCGTTGACCCGCACCTCACCCTCAAGAATCAGTCGCTCGCACTGCCGACGCGAGCCAAGACCAGCCTGAGCTAATACTTTCTGTAGCCTTACGGTATTGCTGATGGGAGTCATCTTTTCTGTGCCAAGGAAGGCCATCTCTATCCTGTGTGGGAATCTTGGCTCATTGCTCTTCTATAACTTGGTTGACTTCATGAAGCGGCGGCAGATCGGAAAGATCGCGCAGCCCAAAATGAGCCAGAAAATCTTCGGTGGTACAATAAAGAATAGGGCGGCCTGGGACGTTTTTCCTTCCCCCCATTTTGATCAATCGCGCTTGCAGGAGACTTCGAATTACCCCACCACTTTCAACCCCACGGATAGCTTCAATCTCAACCTTAGTGATCGGCTGCTTGTAGGCGATGATCGACAGGGTTTCAAGAGCTGGTTTTGAGATTTTTTTGCTTCTTGAGTGCGTGAGGAGTCTTTGAACATACTCCTCGTACTGCTTCTTGGTGCACATTTGGAACCCATTTGCAATTTCAATAACTTGAATTCCTCTCTGCTCCGCCTTATACTCCTCCATCAGCTCATACACGATGGTCCTGATCTCCCCTTCTTCCAGCTCCGGAATGACCTCTTCGATCTTTTTCACCGTCAGGGGCTTATCCTGGGTAAATAATAGGGATTCAATAATAGGTTTTGTTTTCTCTTTACTGATCATCGAATACTGCTCGATACTGCCCAATCTCCATAAAAAATTACAGAGTTATATTAACATAAAATACTAATTTGTTCAATAATCTCCCATTCCTGATGGATGTTTCACTACCGGACACTTTTTATTGTCATGCCAGCGAAAGTGATAATCCATAGTATAATTGCAGCAACCCTCTGGATTCACGCTCACGCGAGAATGACATGAAATGCCTGCACTTAGGAAGGCATATACAAAACCGGAAGATAAAATGTGTCCGGTAGCAAGATAGATGTTTGCTATCTTTTGGGTGAGACTTCTCCATGCCGCTTTCTTCCTCATCCCCTTGATGAGGGAGGCTTTAGCGGAGGGTGAATAAAAGCCTCCCCCTTCCCATCGCCCCCTCCTTAAGAGGTGGGGAAGTGTAGGGACATCTGTGCATCCCTAAAATGGGAAAGGATTTAAGGAAATGGGAAAATAGAATTTTTGTCAGCCTCATGAGCAAAAGGGCTTAAATTATCAATAGCTTGATCAATAGATTGCGATTGCCGCGCAGAACCGGTTAGTCTCATAAGCAAGAAGTTAAAACTCTCTTTTCAGGCCGCTCTGCTTTTAGGTAAAGAGCGGCTTAGAGCCCGCTGGCCAATGTCTTTGCGGTAGTGCATTCCCTCAAAGCTGATTTTGGCTACCGCAGCATAGGCCCGCGAGATAGATTCGGCAATTGTCTCACCCAGGGCGCTTACCCCAAGAACCCTTCCTCCGCTGGTCAGGAGCCTCCCCTCCTGCCGAGTGGTTCCCGCATGAAAGAGAACCACTCCATCTACCCTGGCCGCCTCTTCTAGCCCTATGATTTCTTTCCCGCTCTGATAGGAGTCAGGATAGCCTGCCGAGGCCAGGACTACACAGGTTGAGGCCTCCTGCCGCCAGTCTAGGCGCACCTCATGGAGTCTGGTTTGAAGCACCTTTTGAATCACCAATACCAAGTCAGTCTCAAGCCGCCTGATAATAGTCTGGGTTTCAGGATCGCCAAATCGGGCGTTAAATTCAAGGAGCATGGGTTCATTGTCCTGAATCATTAAGCCCGCATAGAGGACCCCGCGATAAGTGATCCCAAGCCGAGCCAGCCCCTCAATTGCCGGCGCCATGATCTTGGTCATGATTTTCTGCTGCATCTGCTCAGAAATGACCGGTGCCGGAGAGTAGGCCCCCATACCCCCAGTATTCGGCCCCCGATCGCCATCATAGACGGTCTTATGGTCTTGGGAAGAGGCCAGGGGAATAATTGATTGCCCATCAGTAAAGGCAAGAAAAGAAGCCTCTTCTCCAGATAGGTACTCTTCGATGATAATCTGCTTCCCTGCCTGCCCAAAGACCTGCTTGACCATGATAAGTTCAATGGCTTTTAGAGCCTCCTCGGGCTGCTGACAAATCACTACTCCTTTGCCAGCCGCAAGGCCATCGGCTTTGATTACCAAAGGCCGCCCAATGTGCCGTACATACTCTTTGGCTTTTTGGGGATCGGAAAATACCTCATAGGAGGCCGTAGGAATATTATTTTCCTTCATCAGCCTCTTAGCAAAAACCTTACTTGATTCAATGGCCACTGCCTCACGGCATGGACCAAAGACAGCCAATCCCTGAGCTTCAAACTCATCAACAATTCCGAGGGAAAGAGGCAATTCCGGGCCGACAATAGTCAGATCAATTCCCTTTTCCCTGGCCAGCCTGCTCAGTCCAGCGATATCGGATACCTGAAGCGGGATACATTCGGCGATCTCCGCTATGCCTGCATTGCCCGGTGCGGCATAGATTGCTGACACTTCCCTGTTTTGATGAATTTTCCAGGCCAGGGCATGTTCCCTGCCTCCTCCTCCCACTATTAATATCTTCATAAGGCCCTCACAAATCTCCTTGTTTGTCTTTATTTTTGTCTTTACTACTGTGGCATTATTGTTGCTATTGTGCTTGTCTTTACTACTATGGATGCTATACTACTATGGATGCTATGGCATTATTGATGGATGCTATGGCATTATTGCCTTTTGCCTAGCTCTATATTGGCTTTGGGGTATCGGTGGTTGTCTCCCCCTGATCGAGGCCCTTGCGTCTTTGATTATAGGCCTGGAAGAATCTTTTAAGGTTATACTTTTCTATTTTATCATAAAGAGTGCGCCGGCTGATACCCATAACTTTAGCTGCCCGGGTACAATTGAAGTCTACCATATTGAGCGTTTGGAGAATAAACTCTTTTTCCGCCTTCTCCAGAGTCCGAGTTAGGGTATTGTTTTCATCGGATGAGCTGCTGTTGTCAAAGAGTTCACCCCCCAAGGGGTGCTGATCGAGAAAAAGATGCGGCAGGTCGATTTGACCATCTCCGCAGATAAGGAGAGCCCGCTCGATCGTATTCTCTAGCTCCCGCACGTTCCCAGGCCAGTTATGTCGAGTGAGAGCGAGCATGGCCTCACGGGTAATGCCTTTGGCTGGTTTTTTATTTATTTTGCTGTACTTTTCAATAAAGTGAGCAGCCAAGAGGGGAATATCCTCTTTCCTCTCTCGAAGTGGCGGCAGATGAATGGGGATAATGGCGATCCGAAAGTAGAGGTCTTCGCGGAAAGCGCCCTTTTTGATAAGTTCTCTCAAGTCCTTGTTTGTAGCCGTGATAATTCGCACATCTACCTTGCAGGTCCGATTGCTACCCAAAGGCCGCACTTCTCGCTCCTGGATTACCCGAAGGAGTTTGGATTGGGTAGTAAGGGAAATATCCCCCACTTCATCAAGGAAAAGCGTGCCTCCCGAGGCCTCTTGAAAGAGCCCTTGTCGGGCAACAACTGCATCGGTAAAAGCCCCTCTGGCGAATCCGAACAGCTCGCTTTCCAGAAGTGATTCTGGTATGGCGCTGCAATCAACAGCCAAGAAGGGCTGATTCTTGCGCGAGCTCTGATAATGGATAGCTCGGGCGATTAGCTCTTTCCCTGTCCCGCTCTCTCCCTGGATCAATATAGTAGCCATACTGTCAGCCACCTGATCAATCAGTCTGAAGATGTTTTGCATACATTTGCTTTTGGCAATAATATTACTGAAAGAGTATCTGTTTTGAACCTCTTTCCTCAGCCGGGTGAGTTCCTGATGGAGTTCTCCATATTCTAAGGCTCTCTTTACCGTTGTGCAGATGACGTCCAGATCGAAGGGTTTGGTAATAAAATCATAAGCTCCTTTCTGGATGGCTTCAACCGCCAGTGGGATAGTGCCATGTCCGGTAATAATGATCACCGGCAGATGCGGATACCACCTGTGGAAACGCTCCATGAGGGCAATACCGTTGATCTCAGGCATGGCCAGATCGACGATGAGAAGATCGAATACCGTATCTTTTACGATGGCAATGGCCTCACGGCTGCTCGAGGAGGTAATAACCTCATATCCCTCTTCAGTAAAGGTATCATCTAAAAGAGTAAGTAAATTCGGCTCGTCATCGACAACAAGAATTTTTTTCATAACCATTCCTTATCTTAAAAAGATAATTCGAGAGATAACTTGGCTTAAAGAGGCAATTCAATCATTATCCTAGTTCCCTGTCCCGGTTCGCTTTCTACTGATATCGTTCCTTCGTGGGCCTCAATAATTCGTTTGGTTATTGGCAATCCTAATCCGGTTCCTGTACCATCTTTCCCTCCGTGCTTGGTGGTGAAAAATAGCTCAAAGATGCGGGGAAAAATCTCAGGGCAGATGCCTACGCCGGTGTCCTCAATGAGGATTAAGGTAGATCCAAGGGGATATTTGAACTGGTGAGTTTGGATCGTCGATACCGATATTCGCAGCTTTCCTCCATTTGGCATGGCCTGAATGGCGTTCAAAAAGAGGTTTAGCAAAACCTGCTGAAACTGATTGGGGTCGATATTAATCCTGGCCCCTGAATCGACCTCTAAACTCAACTGAATTTCTCGCTCATTGATCCTAAATTCCAGAAGCTTTAGACAGTCGTCAATGATCTCAACTATTTTTTCTCTCTCAAGAAGGCTTTTTTTGGGGATTTCAGGTCTGGCAAAGTTCAAAACATCCTTGACGATTTTCGAGCAGCGATCACATTCCCTTTCAATGATTTTCAGGGCATGATAGTTAGGGCTATCTTTAGCGGTTTTTTTCAAGATTCTCTGAGTAAATCCCCTGATGATGCAGATAGGATTATTGATTTCATGAGCCACACAGGTAGCGATTTCTCCAATTGTAACCCATCGCTCTGAGCGGCGGATCTGCTCTTCCAACTCCCGCATTTCGGTGATATCCCGAAGAACCTCGATGACCTGCTCTACCTCCCCTTCCTTGTTTTTTACTGGAGCATAGATGATATCCATAAAAATATTACGGTCCTTCTCCTCTCCGTTCCTGCTGGGGAAGGAAACCTCTGTTCTATCCTTTGTGCCGGTGCGGAAAACTTTTTTGATAATCTTATGAGGAGTAAAAAAGTCAATTTCTGAGCAATCCTTGCCGATCAACTGTTCCGGAGGCGCTCCTAAGATAGCGGCCTGTTTTCGGTTAATAGCGGCTATTCTTTGTTCTTGATCGATGACTATGATCCCATCTTCCATACCATCAAAGATGGACTCAAGCTTGCGCTTGTTTTCCAGGATGGTTTCTTCTAATTTTTTTCGCTCAGTGATATCGGTGATGCTGCCGATAATACTGGCTTTCCCCTCCATTTTCCAGTTGCGGCAGCTTATGACCACCGATCTGGGAACACCATTCACGGGCTGGAGGGTAGTTTCCGTAGTAACGATATCTTCAGTTGAGCAGCAGGAGGAGAGCTTGTAGGCATTCTCTCCCTTGCAGATTAGATCGAGGCATCTTCGGCCAATAACCTTATCATGAGGCAGGCCAAGGAGATCGAGAGCAAATGAGTTGATATCGGCAATCTCCAATCCCTCGGTTACCCGGAACATCCCAGCAGGGATAATTTCAAACAGGGTTCGATATTTTTTCTCATTTTTAGCTAGCTGTTCGGTTTTTTGCTCAACTAGATGTTCCAGATTTTTGCTGTAGTCAGTAATGGTTTTCTCTCTTTCCCGATGTATTGTGCCAGTAGCCCCAAGGGTGGGATAGAGGATGATAGCAATGATTCCGAAAGTAAAATCAACTACAAGTTGGAAGGCATGATGAATATGGATAATTCCTAAGATCAACAGCAGCGTGCACCACAGGAGAGCCCATCGGGCCGAAAGGTTGACTCTAGGATCATAGGTGTAGGGATCTTTGAACGATCTGATGAATTCCTTCATCAGATCTTTATTCTTGGACATAACTTTCTTACCCTATTATAGCTAACTGGTCCTTTGCTAACTGCTCCTTTGTCCTTTCGCTAACAAAGTGTGCAAATTAGGCAACCACAAAGCCGCTCCCACAATTGATTGGGCAATTGGATATGCTCTCGCACTTAGCGAAAGTACCGCTAACTTTATTGGTTTCCTCGCCAAGTACGTAACACAAGTGCGCAGCGGATCAATTACGCTATCAATTTGTAGCTCGCGGACCTTGTGCCGCCGCAGCTTGCGCACTTTTTTATAGCGAAAGGACCATTTATTTATCTTTTAGTGAAAATCAATGATCGGCCCTAGGTTTGAGAATCGGTTCTATAACTAGTGTCTGTCCGAAATTGACTAACTTATTGACAATATTATGTTAATTAGTATTATTACAGGCTCTATCTTTTAAGA
>JAILZY010000009.1 GCA_023512255.1 bacterium
TACTATTGTCTTTTACCTCAATACCCTTACCCTGCGGCTTATCTCCTCCTCCTAATTTAAACATGGGGAACATCTGTTATCCTAGTTTTCGCATTGATTTTTTCAACCTTTAATGATACAATTTGTTGTAAATTAGTCATAATTTATGCAGGAACCTATGGAATACTATTCATTGCTTGGTCTTCAAAAAGAGCCTTTTTCCAACTCCCCCGATCCGGGATTTTTTTACTATTCTCCTGAATACCAAGAATGCTTGCAGCGGCTTGAAATATCAATTCGGCTTCGAAGAGGGCTGAACATTATCCTGGGTCATATCGGCACTGGCAAGACCACGATCAGCAGGATCCTGGTAAATATGTTCAAAAAGGAAAAAGATCGGTTCCTGTTTCATCTGATTCTTGACCCATCTTTCCGCTCGGAGTTTCAGTTTTTGTCTTGTCTGAATGATACCTTTGGTATTACGGCCAAGGTCAGATCAACGATCGGGTATAAGGAAGCCTTGCAGGACTACCTTTTCCAAAAAGGGGTTCATGAGGGGAAGATTGTGGTCCTGCTCATTGATGAAGGGCAAAAGCTGACCTCACCATATATTGAAATCTTACGAAATCTCTTGAATTTTGAGACCAATGAATATAAACTGCTTCAGTTGATCATTCTCGCTCAAATGGAGTTTTTGGATGTTGTGGCCAATCATAAGAATTTCATGGATAGGGTAAATATCAGCTATACCATTAATCCCCTGTCGGTTGAAGAAACTCGGGATCTGATTCAGTTTCGCCTCCAGAAAGCAGGATTGCCTCCCGGGCAGACTCTATTCGATGATGAAGCCATTGAGTATATTCATTTGCAGACTCGCGGCTATCCTCGAAAGATTATTCAGTTCTGCCATCATGCTTTGGTTATGACCTTGATTCGTGAAAAGCGGATGGTTGATTTGGAAATTGTGCAGGCTGTTCAGGAAAAGAGCCTCTTTATGGATGATGAGCTTATACGGTTTAAGAAAAATCTTCAAGGGCTGTCCCAGAGTTATGCCCAACTGCAATCGCATCTGCATGCCATCAATAAGGATTAATGCTATAAGGATTAATGCTATTTAAGTTAATTAAGGATTAAATATAGTGAAGAAAGAAGACGAAATTGCAGCAACGAATAAACTCTTGCGGCTGATCCGGGGAGAAAAGGATTTGTCGGATGAGCAAACTGGCCGAGGTTTCCTTGAGGCCGGGGAGGAGAAGGCCAAGGCGCCGGCAGAGCCCGCCGAGGGCGGGGAGATTTATCCTTTCGGCAGCCAGCTGAATAAATCGGATTTGCCGCCAGAGTCATCATCTGATTTAGATTTTTCGGATGAGGCGGAGCGGAAGGAATATCCGTCAGATGAGCCGAGAGCCTTCAATTCTGCTTCTACTCAGGGAGCTTCGCCGGGGAGCCGCTCTGAGGAACAGGAGAGGGGGCGAGAGGAACATTTTTCGTCTCAGCGGTTTTTATCTGCCGCGACCTTGGACGGTGAAGAGATTTACCGCAGGCAGGGGGAAATCAAGGGAAATATTAAATCAACCCTTGGGATTGACATTGGCTCCCGCTATATCAAGTATGTCCAGATCCAGCGCAGGATGAATAAATATCACCTCATTTCCTGGGGGATCATTAAAAATGCTAATCATAAGCCGAGCGATTGGTCTTCGGCCATTGGGACGCTCAGAGGGCTTTTCAGTGCAGCTCCTTTGGCTCATACTAGGGTTATCAGCGCGGTTGGCGGATCATCGGTAATTGTACGGCACATTAAATTTCCTCCTCTTTCGAATAAAGAGATTGAAGAGTCGATCCGCTGGGAGGCAAAAAGTTACGTTCCTTTTCCGCTACGGGATGTCAATATTGATTATCAGATCTTGGGCAGGTCAGCGAAAAATAAACAAATGGATGTGCTGCTAGTGGCAGTGACTAAAAAACTTTTGCAAGAGCATCTTGATATGTTGCAGAGTATTCAGCTCAAGGCGAGTGTGGTAGATATAAATTCCTTGGCTCTGGTCAATGCCTTCTCGGCTAATAATCCGCTAAAGGATGAGCGGGCAGTGGTGCTTTTGGATATCGGCGCGTCAACTACGATCTTAAATATCTACAAAAAGGATGATCTCTACCTAACAAGAGACATCCCGATCGCTGGAGATGCTTTTACTAATGCTATCCAAAAGGAAAAACAAATTAGCTTCCAAGAGGCGGAAAGTATCAAACATGATAAAAATTTTGACCTAAACATCATTCGGCCTACCCTGGATAACTTGACCAAGGAAATAAGACGATCTCTTATCTATTATGATAATCAGACTTCTCGCCGGGGATTCAGCCGTCTTGTTCTCACCGGCGGCAGTTGTCGGATGGCTGGGCTAGTCAGCTATTTTTCAGAAGAGCTTGGCTTGGCCGTAGAAATTGCGAATCCTTTTCAGGCTGTTCAGATCGATCCTAGGAAGTTTGCGCAGGATGAGTTGCAGTTTTTTTCCCCGCAGATGGCGCTCGCTTTTGGGCTAGCCAGCAGGGTGAGTTAACCTATTAGGTGGTGCCAGCTATGAATAATACCTTTACCATAAATGTGTTGACGCCGGGGCAGAGGAAGGCTCGGTACGGAGAAGCGAATAAGGCGATCTTTTTTCTTCTGCCGTTAATTATCTGGGGAGGGCTGGCTTACAGCCTCTATGCTGGCGTTTATGTACCAACCTGCCAGCAGATTATACGGCAGCAGGACACCCTTAGGGAGCTCGACCTGGAATTGACTCAGATCAGTGCCTTGCAGACGAAGCTTGAAAATCAGCAGGCGCTCTGTCTGGCTGCATCGGCAGAGCGGATTGATTGGAGCTCAAAACTTATCTCTATAAGTCTTCTAATTCCAGAGGATATCTGGATCACGAAAATCCTTTTTGCTGAAGAAAAATCTACCGATAAGCCGCCTGTGCTTGAGATTTATGGGCAAACGGTTTCCCGGTCCAATCGAGAGTCTTTGGACAAGATCGCTATCTTTATTGAAGAAATGAACCGGAATGATTCTTTCTGTCAAGATTTTTCTCCGCTAGAATTCGTTTACTCTCAATTGCAGAGTGAGCACAAGAATATCGTAGATTTTAAGCTCTCCTCTCTAGCCAGGACAGATCGAGCAGATGGAGGAAATAAGCAGTAATATGGCCTATTCAGCACCGAAAACATCTATGGTCATTACCCTCGGGGGGTGTCTGTTAGTCAGCAGTCTCTTTTTTTACTTTATTTATATGCCCAATCGAAGGGTTTTGGATCAGAACCTCTCCCAAATAAGAGAGCTTGAGCAGAAAATTCAGGTTCAAACAATAGCGGTTAAGAAACTGCGGGAGAAAATCGCCTCTTTCAATACCCGACGCACCCATCTGAATTATTTTAACCGCTTGCATCTTGAGGAATCAGATCGTGTCCCCTATTTGCTGAAAAGTTTGACTAAGGAAGCCAATGCTCTGGGTATTAAATTTCTGTCCGTCGATCCCCAGCAGCCTGAGAACAAGAATTCCTACCGCAAATATATCTTTAAGGTTGAGGTGCGGGCCACATATCCACAAATGCTACGCTTTTTAAATTGTATTGAAAACAAACTGAAACTAAACATTGATAGGTTCAATCTAAGCCAGACAGAGCCATTGGAGAGGCTGCAGGAAGTTCAGGACAGCCAGAGTGAGAGTTACAAGCAGGTAACGGCTAAAATTTATCTTAATACCCTAGAGATGGAAGATGATAAGTTAAAGGATTTTGACAGTCTGGCCCAGGTACGGGATTTCTACCTTAATCCCAATTCAGCGGCTGGTACCTCCCCTCAATTTGAGGAGGAAGAGCAGGAGAGTTTGATTGCCCAGGCTACAGAGACAGACCCCTTTCATCCGCAGGAGTATATTTTGGCTTCTCTTGCACCTTCTCTATTTTCCTCTTCATCATCAGGAAGTGCTGGCCGGCGGCGGATAGAGGAGAAGCCGCCGGTGCTGGTTAAAAAGGATGATCAGGAGCTGGTGCTAAAAGCCATTATTGATTTTGAAAAAGAGCGCCGGGCTATTCTTGGCCAGGATGTAGTCAAGAGCGGAGATATTTTGGAAAATACACAAATAGGTAACCGGCTAGTAAATATGAAGGTTCTAAGCATTGGAGAAAATACCGTAACTTTGGGAGACGGACAAGAGCGCTATACCCTGAAGCTGTCTCCTAATCCGGTTCAATTTAAATAGGGAGATGTGTATGAAACCTCAGAGGAGAAAATGTTGGCTTTGGATGCCATCCCTCTTGATTCTTTCGTTGAGCAGTCTTGTATCTGTGTTTGCCGTGAGCCCCTGTTGTCAGGCCGGGAGAAGAAAACCGTATGCTTCTGATATTTCCGATCATGATTTCCCTTATGAAAACTGTTCTCTTAAAGCCGTTGACGCTGATGTCAGGAATGTGTTGCGGGCCTTTGCTGACAAGTATAAACTGAGCATCATCATGAGCGATGATGTTCAGGGAAAGGTCAGCATTATTGTTAATAATATCCCTGTCAAGGAGGCTTTTGAAAGCATCTTAAACTATGCAGACCTTGGTTATATAAAAGAAGGAGCCATTTATCGGATCAGGCCGCTCGAAAAGCTGCTTAACCAGGAGAGTATGAATCAGCGTATTGAGGAGCTTCGGACCGAGGTTATCCCTTTAAAGTATGCCAATGCAGAGCGGCTGATACCCAATTTGACCAAGTTTAAATCAAACCTGCCTGAGGCTGTAGTTGATGCTGATAAATGGACTAATTCAGTGGTCATCAAAGATACTGTGCAGAAGATTGAAGAGATGAAAGCCTTGATTAGTCGGTTGGATGTGGCCGAGCCGGCTAAAGAGGTCAAGGAACTGACCCAATCGAGCAAGATTATTAAGCTTCACTACCTCAAGTGCCAGGATGTGGCCAAGCTGAAGGCTCTTGAGGGGAAAGTCAGCGCTCATGAGCAAACTAACTCGGTGATCATTACTGATTTGCCGGAAAACATTGGTCGGCTGGCCTCAATTATAAGTGACTTGGATAAGCCGATACGCCAGATTCTGATTGACGCCAAGATTGTCGAGACAACGAAAAACTACAGCAACAGCTTAGGCATTCAGTGGGGAGGCCGCTATCATGCCAACCCACCATCAGGGAAAATCATGCCGACCATATCGGTCGGAGGTGCCATGGGAGGGATCAATTACGATAATAGCTTAGCCAACTATGCGGTCAATTTGCCTGGATCAGTGGCCCCCTATGGTAGTGTCGATTTCCTACTTGGCCACCTCAAGGATAAAGTGGCTCTGAATCTTCGTCTCTCAGCCATGGAAGACAGTGGAAATGGGCGGATTATTTCTCAGCCCCGGATTATGGCTATGGATAATACCCGGGCTACGATCAGCAGCGGTGAGGTCATTCAACTGCCACCTGTGGCTAATAGTGGATCTACGGTCACGGTGGTGAGTGGTGGCACCACCAGTCAGGAAAACACTACTGCCACTGAGAAGGAGGCTAAGACTAAGCTGGTTGTAACCCCTCACATCATTTCTGACAACCAGGTTAAGCTTACTATTAACATCAGCCGTGATACTCCAGACTTTAGCCGCACGATCAATAATGTTCCGGTTATTATCACCCGTGAGGCAGAAACTGAGCTTATTCTCGAGAATGGGGAAACCGCGGTTATCGGAGGATTAGCGATTAGCGATGTGTCTCAGACACAGTCTGGCATCCCCTGGCTCAGTAAGATTCCTTTCTTGGGATGGCTATTTAAAGGGAAAGCAAATAGGTCTGAATATGGAGAGTTGCTCGTTTTTATTACCCCTCATATTATTGAGGGTCAGCAGGCTAAAAATTAGCTCAAAAATTCATGATTGCAGAAAAAAATGAGCATTTAAAATAAAAAAGCTAGGGAAAATTCACATGTCGAAGGGATATCGACAAGAATATGATCTTCTTGGCAATCTTCTGATCAAGGATAACCTGATCACCAAAGGGCAACTGGAAGAGGCCTATCGGAAACACAAGCATACTGGTGAGCGGCTGGGCGACATTTTGCTGAACATGGGCTTGATTTCCGAACAGGACCTTTTGAAAACCTTGGCTAAACAGCTCCATATCGAGTATATTGATCGTGAGGGGCTTAGCCATGTAAATCAGGCTCTTGCTCAGATGATTCCAGAATCAATGGCCAGAAAGTACCTAGCCCTTCCCTTTTCTGTTAATGACAACACCTTGACGGTGGTCATGTCAGACCCCTTTGACCTTCTGGCCATTGATAACATTCAAAAAGTTACTCAACGGGAAATCAGACCAGCTATTGCCGCTAAACGAGATATCGAAGATTCGATCAATCTCCTGTATAAAAAGCGGGAGGAGGCTCAACTTCTGGAGGTTCTCGAAGACCTCCACGCTCAGCACCTCGAAATCCAGGAACGTAAGGAAGAGGAAAAGGTTGATCTTGAGTCTTTAAAGCAGCAGGTTGAGGATGCTCCAGTGGTTAAGCTGGTTGATTATATCATCAGCAACGCCATTTCTAAAAGGGCTAGTGATATCCATATTGAGCCCACAGAAAAGGAACTGCTGATTCGCTACCGGATAGATGGGGTTTTGCATAAGATTCTCTCCCCATCCAAACAACTGCAATCAGCTATTATCTGCCGGATCAAGATCTTGTCCAATTTGGACATTGCCGAGCGAAGGCTTCCCCAGGATGGAAGGTTTACGGTCAAGTTCGGCAGTCGAGAGATTGATCTTCGAGTCTCTAGCGTGCCAACGATTTTTGGTGAGAAGATCGTTTTACGGCTCCTGGAGAAAAGCTCTTTCAACTTCCGCTTGGAAGAGCTGGGTATGGACAATCATCAGCTGAAGATCTTCAGGCATCATATGTATCTGCCCTACGGCATGATTCTCCTGACTGGCCCTACGGGAAGCGGAAAATCAACCACCCTCTATTCCATCCTCTCCCGGATACGATCACCGGAGAAAAATATCATCACCATTGAAGATCCGGTAGAGTACCAGATAGAGGGAATAAACCAGATCCAGGCGAATTTCAAGATCGGCCTTTCCTTTGCTCAGGGCCTGCGGTCAATCCTGCGGCAGGATCCCGACGTCATTATGGTTGGCGAGATCAGGGATCAGGAAACTGCTGAGATTTCGATCCGCTCTGCTCTGACCGGGCATCTTGTTTTCAGCACGCTGCATACTAACGATGCGGTCGGAACCCTTATCCGCCTAATTAATATGGGCATTGAACCCTTTCTGGTTTGTAACTCCCTGACCTTGGCTGTGGCTCAGCGGCTGGTGCGTCGCATCTGCGTCCATTGCAAGGAGGCCTATACTCCTAGCGAAACCCTGATCGAACACTTTGGTCTACAGCCTGACCGGAATGAAAGTGTAGTTTTCTATCGTGGTCGGGGCTGTGAGAAATGTAACTATACCGGATATTTTGGCCGGATTGGCATATTCGAGCTCCTGGTAGTGAATCAATCTATTCGGAATCTAGTTCTCCAGAACGCTTTGCCTGATATCATCAAGAGAAAGGCTATTGAAAATGGAATGACTACCTTGCTGGAGAGCGGCCTGCACAAAGTGATTCAGGGGATTACCTCTATTGAGGAAATTTTCAGAACATGCATGGAGGAAGATTAGTCACCTATGCCTGTTTTTCAATATAAAGCTAAGCGGTTTGATGGAAAAACCATAGCCGGCGTCATCGAGCTCGATAGTGAAATGACGCTTATCGACCGTCTCCACCGCAAGAATGCTGTTCTCTTGTCAGCCAGTCAGATTGAGGATGGCAGACAGGCTAAAATTACCAAGGCTGGCTTTGGAGAAAAACTGCGGACCAGATTTAACAAAATCTTCAATTCCATATCTTCTAATGAAATTTTACTCTTTACTCATCAGATGGCCGCCATGTTCGGAGCTGGAGTCCCCCTCTCCCGCTGTCTTGAATCATTAGGCAAGGATTTAAAAAACAAAAAATTCCGCGATATTGTTTCCGAAATTCACCGCGATATTGAAAGTGGGGACGATCTATCCGAGGCTATGGCCAAGCATCCTCATGTTTTCAGCAAACTCTACATTAACATGATCCATGCCGGTGAATCGAGCGGGACACTAGCAACCATTCTCAGCCAGTTATCCTTTTATCAGGAAACAGCCACAGAGGTACGGGGCAAGCTCAAGGCTGCTTTGGCTTACCCCATCGCTCTGATCTCATTCACTCTGGTGGTCATGTTAATCTTGCTTTTGGTCATTATCCCCCAGTTCAATCAGATCTATAGCCGGCTAAATACTCCTCTGCCGCTGCCAACAAAAATTTTGATGAAAATCAGCACAACCATCAGGTATGGGTATTACTGGTACCTGATAGGTTTCTTCAGCCTGTGGGTCTTGTGGGGGCTTATCTTGCAAACTTCATGGGGAAGATATACCTGGGATAGACTCAAATTGCGAATTCCTATTATCGGTCCTATTATACTTAAAGGGATTTTCACTCAATTTTCAAGAACCCTTTCCATTCTCTTGAAAAGCGGCTTGCCTGTTATCCAGTCACTGCGAATTATCAGTGAGTCAACTCCTAATGCGTATATCAAGAAAAAGGTTGAGGAGTGTGCAATCAAGATACAAAAAGGAGCTACGATCTCCGAGGCCTTCGCCGAAGGGGAGGTTTTCCCTGAACTCATGCTCCAGATGATTTCTTCAGGTGAGGAGTCAGGGACCCTATTTGCCATGCTGGCCAAAGTGGCTGACTTTTATCAGCAACAGGTAAGTACCACTGTAGCTACGCTGACTTCCATTATAGAGCCTGTATTAATTGTCATTATGGGTCTGATTATTGGCTCAATCGCCATCTCGGTCTTCCTGCCGATTTTCAAGATGGGAGGAGCATTTCACTAGGGAGAGCAGCCGCTAAGGGAAGAGGACAGCCAATAAAGTAAGAGGGCAGCCACTTAAGGAAGAGTAGCTACTATAAGAAGGAAGAGGGTAGCTGCTAATTATAAGCCATTAATTAATGGTGGGGAGCAAAGGGAGGCCTTACCAAACAGGGCACGATTACCAAACTATGGAGAAATTATCGAGCAGCCGCTAATTGCAGCCCTAGAAGTTTCCCTCATACAGAGGGGAGCCATGCTATCATCATCAATCAACTCAAAATCAATCAACTCAAACCCTATGCGAAGTTTCCCTCACACAGAAGGGATGTATGGTGGCCTGTGCAGTCTTATCCTGCTCGAAGGGAGAAGCTACCCTCATACATAGGGGAGCCTTCCTTACATTAAGAGAGCCATCCTCCATTAAATAAAAAAGGCAGGGGAAAGGGGATGAGAGGTTGGGTATTCATTGAGGGGGGAGTATATACCAGTCCATGGTCGAAATTCGTAAGTATCCTATCAAATCTAAGAAAGTAAATTTAAAGGTAGTTATCTTCACTTCCGATACAAAAATTATCGGTACTATTCATATTCCGGGTGGAAGGCTTACTGATTTTCTAAACAGTAAGGGTTCATCAGAGGTTGAATTATTTATTCCGATAACTGATGCTTCAATATATGAAAAAAATTCTGATAATATGCTATATTTTACAAAATTTTTGAGCATCAACAGGGAGCAGATCATGTTTATTTTCCCCCTGGATGATGACTCCGAAGTAGCTGTTGAATGAGTCAAAGCTCATAAGAGTCAAAAATTTTCCATGAGAAATAAACAGATCATGGGAGGGGGGATAAAGAAAGATGCCCAGAGGAAAGCAGGTGCTTAAAACCTCTCCATTATGCCTGCTTCTCCTGTTGCTGTTTTTGGTCTCCTGTGCCAATACTAAAGCCTGTGACCAAATGAAGCTTGATCTTGCCGAGGTGAAAGAGCAGATGCAGGCCTGTAGAAAGAAGCAGAATCAGATAGCTGCCTCAGCCGAGCAGATGCAGCGAAGCTTTTCGCGGCTAGAGGAGAAGGTCGCTCATCTTGAAGAGCGGCTGCGGAATTTAGAGCGAAGCGAGTTAGAGTCGATCTCAAGCCAAAGTCAAGAAGGCACTGATACTGATCAAGACCAGAAGCTAAAGCCGTCGAGGGCTGATCAGCTTGGTGGTGGGGTATCTAAACAACAGGCTTCTGTCAAGGAGACTGCCTCCAGCAGAGAGACTGAAAGCTATTCTACTGGTGGAGATGATTTATACAACCAGGCCTTGGCAAAGCTTCGTCAAGGGGATGTTGATGAGGCCTCGGAGATGTTTCAGGAGTATCTCGAATCCTTCCCTAATACCCCTCTTACTGATAACGCTGCTTACTGGTTAGCTGAGTGTTTTTACCATCAGCGAAAATTCACTCTGGCCGCTGACTATTTTCAAAGGGTCATCGATCGTTATCCTAATGGCGATAAGGTAGCCGCGGCTACCCTAAAGTTAGGATATTCCTATTTTAATCTTGGTGACTTGCGCACCGCAAGATCCATTTTACAAGATCTTATGGCCGAATACCCCAAAAGTGAGGAGGCGCTGTTGGCTCAAAAAATGGTGGATAGAATTAATTCCCCACACATCAATCTCACCCATTAATCAAGGAGGTTGCACCGATGGCCAGGCAAAGGAAAAATTGGTTATTCATTAGCTTGTTCTCTGTTTTTGGCGCCATAGGGATGTTGCTATACTCACTTCCGCTTGAGGCAGAACAGGCCCCATCAGTATATATCGTCCAGGAGGGTGATACTTTGTGGGATATTTCAAAACGCTTTTTCAACAGTCCCTTCATTTGGCCTACTCTCTGGGAAAAGAACAAGCATATTAAAGATCCGCAATGGATTTATTCAGGACAGCCCTTGCTGCTCGGAGAAAAAAGACCGGTTGATGACAGCTTTGATCGTTCCGCTGATCATCCGTCGGCCCGCATAGTCAAGGCCTCTCCTCCTAAATCTGCTGATAGCTCAGCCGCCGCCTTAGTGCAATCAGGAGTGCAATCAGCAGATACCTCTGCCCCAGAGGCTTCAGAATATCTGATTACCCGTGAGCAGGTAGACTCCTGTGGCTATATCCTCTCTAGGCAGCAGATGCTGGCCAGAGAGAAGGAGGAGCAGTGGGGTGCGGTGATCGATGCTAGGGAAAACAAGATTAGCTACAGCTATCCAGACCTAATTTACATCAACAAGGGCAAGGGGCAGGTTTCGCCAGGCGCTCGATTTACTGTGTTTCGGCCCTATGATCTGGTTATTCACCCTGAATCTGGCCAGGAAATCGGCTATAAGATTCAGATCCTTGGAATCATTGAGGTGCGGGAAGTCTTTGAGCAGATCGCCCTGGCTCAGATTATCAAATCGTTTTCAGAGATTCATCTAAACGACAGAATCAGACCTTATGAGCAAATTCCTATCCCTGTACGAAGCAAGCCCAAGACAAAGCTGCAAGGGATGGTCATTGCCAGTGAGGATGGACGGATAAATTTATCCTTTCACAATATTGTTTTTCTTGATCAGGGCAAAAAGCAGAAAATCCAGGCTGGAAATTGTTTTTCCATCTACCGCCAGGATATTGTTGATAGTTTGCAGGAAAGAGATCAACAGTCTGAAACTGTGAACGAAGTAATTGGAGAATTAATGGTTCTCAAGGCAGAAGATGATACCAGTGCAGCCCTGATCACCAAGAGCAAAGATGCCATTGCTGTCGGCTATAGGTTTTCAGCCCAGCCGGAATAAGGCAGAAAGGCCAAAAGTGCTAAAAGTGAGTTTGAATAAAAACACCACACCATCAGTGCGTAACAGACACAGATACAATTAAACAGAGGCGGCCCCTTTTTGGGCCGCCCCCAAATGTCATTTTGTTAGGCGAGAGGAGTAAGAGGACTAATATAAGTTAGTTGAGTGTAAATTTAATCCATGTTACGCCTTGTCCTACCCTCACTCCATATGGGTCGCAGATAACTCTGTTTACCCCTATCCACCATTTCTTGTCATTCATTCCTCCTGGTCTTTCGAGATCAACATTTTCAAGCCGAAGAAGATATGCAGATTGCAAGGTTGCATTTTGGCTATTGTTGGTGCTATTTACATACTTAGCTTTGATGATAAACTTAGCCGATGTCTTTCCTTGCGGCTTGAGAAAATTATCTACCTGAAGCATGGGACGAGGATGCTCGGGATAAGAAAAATCATTAGGAAATACCCTTAGAGGGATATTAAGAAGATATGCCGGAAGTACTTTAGTTTCATCATCAAAATCTGGGTATGGTGGCGCAATGATAGGCGCAATGATATCCAATTCTGCGTCATTAGAGGTCGTTCCTGCGTCTCCTCCATGTCCATTGTTTGTTTCGGAATCCCCTATATTCAGGACATAGCCCTGGGGAGTCTTAAATTCCACATCTACCGTTAAGGTTGTGTAATTTGTCATGTCCACTTCAACTACTCCCCTTTGTGGTCCCGGCCCTGGGACTATATTTACCGGCCCGCTACAGTTACAGCTACTATTTATAACATCCCAATAACACGTATAACTTATTGCTGCTTGTGCCTGAACGGAAAAAAGCATTAGACATACTATTGATAATCCAAAAAAAACCCCCCACTTTTTTAACATATTATCTCTCCTTACTTAATATTTAGTTTTTAGTTAGGAGGCCTCCATTTATTTATGTTTAATATGCAATTTCTATACCAATTATTTAATATAATATATTAATAGTATAATAAATATATTATATTAAATATAATAAAAAATATAATTAATATTAAAATAAATATTTTATTATTAATTATTATTATTTAAATAAAAATTTTTTTAAATATAAATTGTAAATCAATAAATTATGAAAATCATTTCATATAATATGAAAACATTTTCATACAATAAAATTGCTTTTCCTGGTAATTAATTTCCCAAATAAGGTTAGAGCGTTATGGATGGTGTGTATTTATGTAGCGTTATATGATGGTGCTTATTCAAAATTCTGCTGGCTCTCGATTTCTATTTTCGCCCGATTGGTGCAATCTTCATCTGGGACATCTTTGAGAGAGCCGGAAAGTTTACTCACCTTTTTCCAAACCCTGATAAATACATTGACAATAGCTGGGTCAAACTGGGTTCCAGCACACCTTCGAAGCTCTTGGAGTGCCTCTTCCGGCCTCTGAGCCTGTCGGTAGGGTCGATCAGAGGTCATGGCATCAAAAGCGTCGGCTACAGCCAATATACGGGTTTCTATCGAAACCTGGCTAGGTCCAAGGCCATCAGGATATCCTCTCCCATCATACCTCTCATGGTGATGCTTGATTCCCTCTCTGACCTCTTTCAGAAAGCTGATGTGATCGATAATCTTACTGCCAATCAAGGAGTGTTCTCGAACCATAGCCACCTCATCGGGAGACAGAGTCATTTCTTTGTGAAGGATGTTGAGGCTTACTCCGATCTTGCCGACATCATGCAGGATACTAGCATGTCGCAGTATCTCCAGACTTTTTTCCGGCAGTCCAAGCTCTCTGGCAATTAGCAGGCTAAGTTCCGTAACTCGCTCTGAATGGCCGTAGGTATAGGGGTCTTTAGCCTCAATGGCATTGACCAGAGCACGGATAGTATCGAAATAGCTTTTCTTCAGATCATTATATAGGTTAAAGTTTTCAACTGCTACCGCAGCCTCACTAGCAATGGTGGTCAGAAGTTCAAAGTCATCGAGGGTAAATGGGGTATTCGATTGCTTATCAATCATGCCGATAACTCCCATAATTCGATCCTTGGTGTATAGAGGAACGTACAGGACAGAGCGGGGCATGTGGTTTTTGATCTCTTCGATATGGAATCTGCCATCTTGGGAGAAATGAGGGATTAATACAGACTTTCCGGTATCGAAAACATGCTGGGCAATTTTCTGATTTAGCAGATCTTCTCCTGGGTTTAAGCCACTACGCAGGATATGGCTTACCTTCAATTGATTCAGATCGCGATCAAAGATTGACAGGTAGCCTGAGGCTCCATTCAGGATGTTAGTCGTCATCTTGAGCACAGAGCTCAGCAATTGGTCAAGATCGGCTACTGAGCCGATCTCCTTGGCAATATTATTTAAGGTGGTAAGAATGTCAATCGTTCGCTCAAGCTGGATATTCTTTTCCTCAATTTGCCGTTTATATTTTAGTTCCTCCTCTGCTCTGACCAGAGCCTGCTCCCGTCGAAGGTCCCGCTCGTGAAGTTCGCTGATCTCCGAGATCATGTAATTGAAGGTATTCCCCAGTTTCCCAAGCTCATCCGTAGTGTTTAAAAGCACGCGGGCATCCCAGTTGCCCCGGCGGACAATGTTCATCACCTCCATCAGGGAGTGAATCGGCTTGGCGACCAGCTTCGAAAGCAGGAAATATATGGAGATACCGATCAGAAAAAGAGTTACCACTGCCGAGAGGATAATGAAAAACCGGCTCTCCATAAGAGGAACCCTCATCCAGGCGATTGATATCCGAACCTGGAGTATCCCCATAAACTTATCTTCATTGCTATGGCAAGCATAACAGTTACTTTTGCCAATAATCGGCTTCAGTATGGAAATACTAGTATAATCAGGGGTGAGCTCGATTAGCTCATTTTTCCCTTGATTTATAAAGGATAAATCCACCTTGTCCAAAACAGTGCCTACTTCATTGATATCGCCAGAGGCAATGATCTTTTTCTGGTCATCAATGATCCTGACATCCTCCATATCGACCTCATTGGCGATATTGTTAAGCAAATCCTTTACATCTTCATGTTTCCCGATCAGCATTGAGTGGTTAATACTTGTTTCAAGGGTTTGAGCAATCTCCAAAATACGTTTTTTGGCCCCTTCCACAAAGTATCCTGTCTGCATGAGTAGGCTGATATAGGTCGATATGCTGATCCAGACAGCAACCACCATAATAGTGGACAGAATAATCTTAGATTGAAGTCGCTGACGAGGGCGGTGGATAAGATAATCGGCTAAGAATCTCGAGACCTTGAGCATAAAATCATTACCACCTGATTTGAGAGTATATTTTACTACCCAGAATCAACATAACCAGCATCTCACCCAGTGATCCTTTTCCCTCTCCAGCAATTCAGGGTTTTCCTCTCGGCACCGCTTCTCTGCCCGTGGGCAGCGAGGATAGAATCGACATCCCGGTGGCAAATTGATCGGCGAGGGCACATCTCCGCTCAAGGGGGGCTGTCTGCCCCGAAGTGAGGGATCGGTTACCGGATTGGAAGAGAGCAGGGCCAAAGTGTATGGATGGGCGGCTATTTTTACCAGCTTGTCAGCCGGCATCTGTTCCACGATCTGCCCTAGATACATAATGGCGATTTTATGGGAAATATGCTCTACTACAGCAAGATTATGAGCAATAAAAAGATAGGAAAGATTCATCTCTTCCTGTAATTTTTGCAGCAGGTTGATAATCTGGGCCTGGATGGAAACATCAAGAGCCGACACTGCCTCGTCGCAGACGATAAATTCAGGGCTCAAGGCCAAAGCCCGAGCAATGCCGATCCGCTGACGCTGTCCGCCGGAAAATTCATGGGGATAGCGGTTGATATAAGAAGGTGATAATCCGACCTTAGCAAAGAGATTTTCAACCAATGCCCGACGCTCGCGGCCGCGGGCGATTCCATGAGCAGTCAGGGCCTCTCCAACAATATTGCCTACGGTCAACCGCGGATTGAGCGAAGAGTAGGGATCTTGGAAAATGATCTGCATTTTTTGTCGTATCTTCCGTAAAGCTTCTCCCTTGAGAGAATACAGAGAGGTCCCCTTAAACAAAACATCTCCCGAGGTTGGCTCCATAAGCCTCAGTATCAGCCGGCCAACCGTGGTTTTCCCACAGCCCGACTCACCCACAAGCCCCAGGGTCTGCCCATGATTAATGCTCAATGACAAGCCATCGACAGCCTTGACCACAGCCTTGGTTCTTCTCCAAAATCCACGCCTTATGGGAAAGAACTTCCGTAGGTTCCTGACCTCTATGATTTTCTCAAAAGATCTGGCTGGCGAATATGGTCCACTTCCTATAAGTGCTGATCCTCTATCATCTAAACGCTCACCCTCCACTAGTGCCAGTTGCCCATCCTTCTGCTGCCCCTGGCTATCTTCCTGTAGGGAGATAATAACCTTACCCTCCTTGCCATCATCCCTTGATGATGAGCAAGGGAGGCCTTTGATCCTGTCGCCACCAGCTTTGCTGACTCTCCAGCAGGCTACCCAGCGGTTTGAGTCAATCTGGACAAGATCTGGCTCCTCTTGTCGGCATCTTTGATCAGCCAAGGAACAGCGGGGCCAGAATTTACATCCTGGGGGAAAGTTCAAGGGATTTGGCACCTGTCCCTGAATAGCCTCAAGGCGCCGCCCCCGTCCCCCAAGACAAGGCAGTGAATGGAACAAGCCGATAGTATAAGGGTGCAGAGGCTGTCTGAACAGCTCTTCGACAGTAGCCTGCTCAACTACCCGTGAGGCATACATTACCGCCACCTGATGGGCCATCTCGGCAATAACACCAAGGTCATGGGTGATCAGCAGAATAGACATTCCCATCTCCTGCTGCAATTGATAGAGGAGGTTGATGATCTGAGCCTGCATGGTTACATCTAGGGCTGTGGTAGGCTCATCGGCAATCAGCACCTGCGGGTTGCAGGCAATAGCCATGCCGATCATGGCTCGCTGTTTCATCCCTCCAGACATCTGATGAGGATATTCATCAATTCGAATCTGCGGTGAAGGGATACCGACCTTGGACATAATGTCGAGGGTACGCTCTCTGGCTTCGGCCCGGCTAAGCATTCGGTGGGTAATAAGGGTTTCCATGATCTGCTCTCCGATCCGAAAAACTGGATTCAAGGAGGTCATAGGCTCCTGGAAAATCATCCCGATATTGTTACCCCGCACCTTTTGCATCGCCTGCTCAGGCAGATCAAGGAGGTTCTTCCCCTGGAATATTACCTGGCCGCCGGCAATTCTCCCGGACGGCGGCTTGATTAGGCGCATGATCGAAAGCGAGGTAACGGTTTTTCCGCAGCCTGATTCCCCGATAATGCCAAGGGTTTCCCCGCGGGACAGGGTTAGATTGATCCCATCTACCGCCCTAATTTCACCTTGGGAAGTGCGAAAGTAGGTTTTAAGATTTTTGATTTCTAGTAAGATTTCCTTATCTTGGGACATATTCTCTTGCTTTAGCTATTTAATGCTCATTATCGCTCTCGCAGCCTTGGGTTTAGTGCCTCGCGCAATCCTTCCCCGAACAGATTAAAGGCTAGTACCGTAAGCAGAATGGCTGTGCCAGAGGCAATAAACAGCCAGGGAGCATCAAAGATAAATTCCTTACCGTCAGATAGGATATTGCCCCAGGAGGCTGCCGGTGGAGGAACCCCAAAGCCGAGGAAGCTTAAGCTTGACTCGGTCAGGATGGCGCTAGCCACTTCAATGGTCGCTGTAACCAAAACTGGCGCGATGGCATTTGGGACCATATGAACAAACATAATTTTCAGCTTCGAGAGGCCAAGGGCCTCGGCCGCGACTACAAAATCCTGTTTTTTCAAAGCCAGAAATTCAGCCCGCACAAATCGGGCAATAGGTGGCCAACTGGTTAGCCCAATGACTATCATGATGTTCCAGATACTAGGGGGCAGCAGAGCAACTACAGTCAGAATCAGAAAGAATGAGGGGAAGCAGAGCATAATGTCAACCACGCGCATGATGATCGAATCAACATAGTAGCCTGAGTAGCCAGCCAGGGCCCCCAGAACGATACCCAGCACAACCGAAATGCCTACCGAGATAAACCCTACCAACAGGGATACATGAGCCCCCTGAAGCATCCTGGCTAGGACATCCCGACCTAGCTTGTCAGTGCCCAAAAGGTAGATGCCAAATAGTGGGCGATCCTCTGGTGCCAGAACAGACTCATTGGCTTTGGTTAGGGGAGGCTTTAGGGTATCGACCAGCCGGACCTTCTCTGGATCCATGATCGGCTGGCGGCCTTCAGTCAAAATAAGGCCAGCAGCAGCAATAAAGAAAAAAATGGACAAAAGGCCTAGTCCCCAAAGAGCCAGGGAATTGGTCCTAAGTTGCCTCCACAGGTCCCTCAGGCCACTAACCTGGGGAAGCAGCAACTCTTGCTCTGGCTGCGGAGCGGAAAGATTAACTGATGATCCATTTTTTTCCATGATTATTAAAACCTATTAATATATTTTATATAATATGTTCTTCATCTAAAGTGCTTATTTTCTTAGCCTTTCGATTCCGAGATTAGGGAAATTCTCGGGTCAACCACCATATATAGGAGGTCAGAAATAAAGGTGCCAACCAGGACCAGACAAGCGGCGATAAAGTTTAGACTCAGGATAAGTGGATAGTCTCTGGCCAAGATAGCGTCATAGCCAAGTCTTCCCATACCCGGCCAGGAAAAAATTGATTCGATAATAACTGATCCTCCGATCAGACCAGGCAGGGTCAACCCAAACATGGTAACAAAGGGAAGCAGAGCATTGCGCAGAGCGTGCTTGTAGTAAACCGTATCCGGCGGCAATCCCTTGGCCAGGGCAGTGCGAACATAATCCTGCTCGATGACCTCAAGCATCTGGCTCCTTACATATCGGGACAGAATGGCTATTCCCCCTATGGCGCTCAAGACCGAGGGCAGTACCAGGTGCCAGATGCGGTCGTTGATCAGATACCACCAGCTTACTGATTCTCGACCGAAGGTCTGCAATCCGATTACCGGCACGTTAAAGACTTTGACTATGAAGATGATCAACACATAAGCCAGAAAGAAGGATGGCAGAGAAATGAAAAAATAAGAAAAGAAGGTGGTCGAGCGGTCGAAAAGAGACTGGCGACGCAGCGCAGCCTGGATTCCAAGAGGGAAAGCCAGACACCAGGTCAGCAGGGTTCCTACCAGAAAGAGTGGCAGGCTGTTGAGAAATCGTTCCGTGATTTTTTTCAATACCGGCTGATTATCTTTATATGATCGCAGCTCATTAGTGAATAGCTTTTTATAAAACAGGTAATACTGAACGGGCAAAGGTTTGTCAAGGTCAAAGGCCTTGCGCAGCCGCTGAATATCCTCTTGGGTAAATTTAGGATTCAGCGGGTCAATTTCTGATGGATCTCCAGGGGCAAGCATCACCACACTGAATGAAATTATGGAAATAAAAAATAAGGTGATTAATTTTTCAACCAGACTTTTGGCCCAAAAAGAAAACATGGCTCTTGTCTCTCCTGCCTCCTTGGTTATTATTTTATGCTTATTATTTTACTAAAATTTTATTTTTATTCAAACCCTGTACTAAAGACCGGATCTTGTGGAAATTTGATCCACTTGTTAAAATAAAAGCTATAGTTACCCGTTTTCGTAGGGGTAATTCTCTTGATGATTTCCCGCCCTTGATCATCCCTTTCCAGGATAGCGATTTTTTTATCTAACAGGGCTGTCCAGCGTCCGACATAGAGGAAAGTATAGGGCTGATCATCGTAAATAATTTCATGTAATTTATGACAATATTCAATCTGTTTTTTCTCGTCATACTCTTGGCGAATTTTGAGAATCAAATCATCGGCCTGAGGGTTGTTATAGCCAACGAAATTGAGCTGATAATTTCCCGACTGACTGGAGTGCCAGATCTGATATAGATCAGGCTCAATTCCCATGCTCCATCCTAGCACCACAGCATCGAAATTGCCCACATTGATATGCTTTTCCAGAAAGACCGACCATTCCACACGATCCGCAGAGACCTTCATCCCAAGCTTTTTCCAAGCATTCTGAGCAATGATCAAAATAGCCTCACGGTAAGGATTCCCATTATTAGTAATAATGCTGAACTCAAAATATTTCCCGCCCTTGCGCAAAAAGCCCTGCTCGTCACGCTCCCAGCCTGCTTCTCGCAAAAGCTGCAATGCCCCATCAGGATCATAGGGCAGTGGCTTGACCTCATGGTTATAAAACTCTGTCTGCTTGAGAAAAGGGCCGGTGGTAGCCTCTCCCTCTCCATAGAGCACATATTGGATAATATCTGGAATATTAATAGCCATGGTCAAGGCCTTTCTTACCCTTTTATCCTGAAAAAGCTCGCGACGCAGATTATAGCCGATGTAGGTATAGCTGAAGGAGAGGCCGGAAAAATTTTGAAACCTGCTGTCTTTCTTTAGCCGATTAACCTGATGGACCCGAGCTTCGTAATGATCGGTTGCTCCGGCATAAAATTCAAGCTCCTGCGTCAGCATATCCGGTATCACTCGCCAGATAAATTCCCGGTAGTGGGGTGCACCTTCCCAATAATTTTCATTTCTGACCAGTTTGATATACTGATCGGAACGCCACTCAACAAAGGTAAATGGACCTGTACCTATGGGCCGCAGTTTGTTAAAATCGCTTTGGCGCATAGTAAATTCAGCCGGATCAAGGTTTTTTCCCCGAGCCTCCCTGGCCAGGCTTTCCTTGTTGAGCAGATGCTCTGGCAATATGCCAATCCCCCAGGCAGTAATTGCCGGCTGAAACAGCCGTTTATAGGTAATTTTCACCCGGTATTTATCGAGCACTTCCAGTGTCTTGACTGGCTCAAAATCAGGTATCCGGGGTGAGCGGTTAGCAGGATCCATGATTGACTCGTAGGTAAACCGCACATCATCGGCATCAAATTCATGCCCATCGGAAAATCTTACCCCACGGCGGAGATTGAAGATAATAACCGGATTATGTTCAACCACTGGTAGATACTGGCTCAGATAGGCTGTCCGGCGCTCAGGCGTATCGTAGACAGGAGGGTCGATGGCTAAATAAGGTGAAAGCCGTTTCTGATTGAAATACCCACTACCCAGCAGGGGCTCAAGCTGAGTGAAAAAATCCTGATTCACCTCGCGCAAGGTAGCCTTAATTCGCGCTGGATAGCGAATGCTAACTTTGATCTTGATCTCCTTACCCTCACCCCCCTGTTCATTTGCTTCCTGCTCGGATACGACCCTCTCTTCGGTGCATGGGGGCAGAATATCAAGATGATCTATGTTTCTTAGGAAGGAATTCTCCGGCTGAGGAGATGAGGCCGCTCTTTCAATAGCTTCCTTTACCGCCTCAGGGGTTGAAAGCCCTTTGCTGATCCAAACAGGATCGTCATTAACTACAAAGTAAACCTCTTCATAAATTTTCCAATCCGTAGCTAGACGGCCTCGCAGTTTAAGATTCTCATCTCGATCGATCAAGCCATCGAATATCTTTTCGCAGATTTCGCTACTGGCTGAGTCAGCATTCAAGATAGGATTGATTATGGCCACATCGCCAATCGAAGCAGAAATATATTGGGTAAGCCGTTGTGGATTGCCTCTAGTCTGATGATCATAATTTGGAACCCAGAAATATGACTGGACCAGAATGGCCAAAACCACTGCTGGCAGAATGATTAATATCCGTTTGGCAATTGCACCACTCATCGACTTTTGAGAATTTTTCCCCCTCTTCAGCCCAGGGCTTACCATGTTGTTGGTTCACCAGAGCTGAAAGGACCAATGTTCACTGATAATAAATAACTCTATTGTAGATAACTTATTCCCAAAAGTCAAAATAATTCCAGCAATTATCTTGACAGTGTCAGATTTTCTTCTAGGTTCCGGCGCTTCAAGATCTTCTAACCAGGCTCTTCTTCCCACTCCAAAAAAGTTAATTCGCCTATCCCCCCTACTGGCTGGAGCTTGCTAGAATTTAGGCCGGCCGCTGCCGGAAGATAATAGCGCTCAGATATTCGCGCTGCGCGCCGTGGGGGGGCTAACCCTGCCTGATGTGCTTAATCAGTGAGATACCAGCCCTGTGCGCCCGAGGGTAGGACCCTGACAAGGTGGCCACTGTGGGGCACTCTATCACCAGCGCTGCGCCCGAGGGTAGAAACCTGATGCTGCGGCGGCAAAGCTACTTTCCCTGCTGCTTTGGTGCAGTTTGGTTTTAGCTAGTCGCCAATACCTTGGCAGGATGCTTTCCCTGAGGTGCAGTCTACAAGACAGCTCAAGCCGCGATGAGGCCCCGCAGCTTTCCTACTTTCCCTGCTGCTGTGGTGCAGTTGCTGGAGTTTGCTGGATCGGTGCTGCCGGCTGCTGTGCAGATGGAGCCGGAATCTGCACCGGGGCGGATGATTGTTTTGGTGATGGAGCCGCAGGCTGCCCTGGCTGAGACTCAGGTTTAGCCGAAGGTGAGGGCTGCGCTGGCATTTTTGGAGACGCGGCCTGCTCTCCAGACTGAGGAGTAACATCTTGAATCAGAGACCTTTGCCTGTTCGATGACAGAACAGCCAGAGAAAGGGAGGTTAACATAAAAATCACCGCGCAGACCACGGTTGTTTTTTCCAAAAATCCTGCCGCACCCTGGCTTCCAAAAGCCGTTTGACTTGATCCGCCGCCAAACACAGCTCCCATTTCACTTCCCTTGCCGGACTGTAAAATAATTACCAGAATCATGATCACACTGACAATCAGATGAATAGCAATAAGGACACTATACATATTTTTATCCTTCCATTGAATGTAACGTTAATCAGCTTTGAATTATATTGTATTATTGACCATTCAATCCCCAAAAAGCACTCTTCATAATACCAGATTTTAACTTGTTTTTCCAGCAGAATTTTTTTGGCTTGCCGAAAGAGATTATCCCCGCATTTTCTACTACATTTTCTGCACCAGCCAGGCCAAATAAGGTAGTGCCCAGTCATATCGTAGGGGTAGTGCCCAGTTATATCGAAGGGTATGGCCTAGTCATATCGAAGGGTATGGGTTGGATCCTGCTTCGCAGCCAGGATAGCAGGATACGTTCCAAAGACAATGCCGATAAAGGAGGCGATAACCAAAGAGATGAGAAGTAATTTGAAAGAAAAAACAGGAGCAAATTGGGATAAATAACTAATCAATTTTGATCCAAAAAATCCTAGAATAGCACCGCCAAAGGCGCCAAATATGCATAAAAGTATAGACTCAACCATAAACTGGAGCATAATCGATTTTTGGGTTGCTCCTAAGGCTCTGCGGATCCCTACCTCTTTTAGCCTTTCCGTAACTGAGACCAGCATAATATTCAGAATGCCGATCCCGCCAACTAGTAGTGAAATACTGCTGATTGCCCAAAGGACGTATTCGAATATTTTGACAAATTTTTCCTGGGTTTTAAGAAGCTGCCGCTGGCTTTCTATTTCAAAGGAGGCTTCATCTCCGTATCGGGTTTGAAAGAATTGGCGAAGCTCAGCTATGGCCTTATTAGTATCCTGGGCATGGATATAGAGTGCGCTGAGCTCATCAGCATGAAAAAGACGCTGGACAAAAGGTAAGGGGACGAGGATTTCTCGCTCTATATTAATCATTCCAATTATTAGTCTTTTAGGTTTGCTCAAGGTGCCAATGACCTTAAATTGATACCCCTGAATGGGAAGAGATTGGCCCAGCGGGGATTGGTCGTCAAAAATAAAGTCGGCTACCTCGCTTCCAACCAGACAATATTGATTTTGAGACTCAAGATCGAAATTGGAAATAAGCCTTCCGCTGTTAACTTTAACCTTGAACATCTCCTGGTATGATGGGGTAATTCCCACTACGGCGAAGCTTTCCGAATCTCCCTTGCGGTAGAACGAGGCTTGCTCCTTAACCACAGGGGAGACGATTGAAATCGAAGGGCACTCTTGCCTGATGGCTTCAACATCCTTAAGTGACAGCTTGGCACTTTTAAGCCTTGCCCCCCTTGGGGAGGTAGCCTTTGGCTGGACACTAAGAATATCCGCCCCGAGCTCTTGAATACTCTCTATAGTTGCCCGTCTGGCCCCCTCGCCTATCGAATACATGAGAGAAAAGGATCCAATACCAATGACAATACCTAAAATTGAAAGGATAGAACGCAAGCGATGGCTCCAGAGGCTATGCCAGGCAGTATCAATAAGGTCATAGGTCAGCACACCTCAAAACCCTCCAGTAAATAAGGCTTCTCTGCCTCCCCACCTTGCGCTTTCCTCATCTGGTGCTTATCTCTCTTCGGTGTTTCCCTCTCTGGTAAATTTTCTATAATTTTTTTATAATTCGCCTCATCAGCTGTAATTTGCCTCATCAATTTGATTATGACTCCTTTAAGATTTGGCCATCTTTTATATAAATTGTGCGATCTGCATAAGTAGCTAATTTTTGATCATGAGTAACCATGATAATGGTCATACCACGCTTATGGAGTTCTTTCATAATGTTCATGATCTCAAAACCAGTTTTGCTATCCAGGTTTCCGGTCGGCTCATCGGCCAGGAGCAGAGAGGGTTGAGCAGCCAAGGCGCGAGCAATAGCCACCCGCTGCTGTTCGCCTCCAGAGAGTTCAGCCGGACGCCGATGCCCTTTGCCGGTCAGGCCAACCTGATCGAGCATCTGGTTAACAATCGCTTTGCGTTCTGAGGGCTGAATTTGTTGATATACTAGGGGCAGCTCCACATTACGCCAGGCTGAAAATCGAGGCAAGAGATTGAAGGATTGAAAGATAAAGCCGAATTCTCGATTGCGAAGATGGGAAAGCTGGTTATCATTGAGCTGGTTTACATTTTTGCCCCGAAAATAGTAGGTGCCCGATACCCCTGATCGATCAAGGCATCCGATAAGGTTAAGGAGGGTTGTTTTCCCTGAACCCGAAGCACCCATAATAATCAGAAATTCGCCCTTTGAAACCACAAGATCAATCTCCTTCAGTATAGGGAAGATTATTCCTGCGCTGCGGTAAACTTTAGAAACTTTTATCATTTTGACAAGCACTTCGCTCTCTTTAGGCACCATCGGATTCAGAAGTCAAAAGCTTTGCAGGCACGATGCGGAAAATCTTCTGGCCGGCTGATAAGCCATTTAAAATCTCTGCTAGCTCGCCATTGTTTAAGCCCACACGCACTGGACAGAAACGGGGAGGATCGGACTCGGCCAAATACACACCGCTCACTCCTTCTTTTTTCACCAGAGCAGAAGTTGGCACCACTAAAACATTTCTCTTCTCTTCTAGGAAGATATCAACCTGTCCAGTCATCCCTAGCCTAAGTGGCGGATTGAGCTGATTGATCTGACATCTTACTAGGTAAAAGGCCTGTGAGTTTTCCGAGGCCATTGGTGAAATAGAGGCCACATGCCCGGAGAATTGCCGGCCTCCAAGGGCTGGAATGCATATCTTGCACGGTTGATTTTCTTTAACCCGATAAACATCAAACTCATCCACCTTGACATCGACCGTAAGGATGCTCTGATCTGAGATGGTTACAAAGATATCTCCTGCCGACACGGTAGTATTCTTTGAAAATAACTTCTCCAGAGCAGTTCTGGAATCGGAACTAGAACTGCTGCTCTGCCTGATGGAAACTACGCCTGAGACAGGGGCTAGAATCTCTCGATGGGCCATAGCCTCTTGGGCCTTTCGAAAATCAATATCAGCAACAATGAATTCCGAGCGAGCCTTTTCCAGGGCTTTTTCATCTCCCTTGGCTGCTGTTTCCGCAAACTGAGCCTTGGCGACCTCAAGGTCTGACCGAGCCCGCTTAAGGTCGAACTCAGAGCTATTAAGCTCTTGTTTTGATATAGCCTTAGCCTGATAGAGTTCCAGGTTTTCTTTATACTTTTTTTCCGCCTCTTCGCAGCGGGCCATAGCATAGTCTAGCTGGGATTTTGAAGAGATATAGGTCGATGAATTATGCCAATCTCTGATCTCAGCTAATCTTTCCTTGGCATTTAGGTACTTGATCCGTGCATTTTCAAGCTCATACTTAAGATCTTCCTCATTAAGACGAAGGAGCACTTGCCCTTTTTCAACCCAGTCGCCATCTTTGACCAGTCTTTCCTGAACTCGGGCATTGGCCGTAAAGACAACATCCTCTGAGATTAGGTAGCCGACCTTGCCGGAAAGATGAAGAGTTGAGGAGATGTTTCCAGCGGAAACGGTATAAATATCCTGTTGAGCCGCCTGATTCGGATTGAAACCCTTCCCCCGGTTGAGCATAATAGTAAGGATTCCAACCCCAGCCAGGGGCACAAGAATAAAAACGGAAAGGATAGATTTAGAAATCTTGCGCATATAATAACCTTCAGTAATTATTGTTTATAATATTTATTATTTATTATTTTAATATTCGCTCTTATTTATTAGCTACCATTGAGAGACATAACCCTAATAAAGAGCTAAGCCCATTCGAGGGTTTATGGTGTCTTGATATAGGGTTTATGGTGTCTGATATATAAGAGCGTTAATATTATAATTATCCTTAATTGCTATTAATTACCCTAATTATCCTTTATTAATTGCCCTGTGATTAATTGCCCTGTGGCCGTAACCATGGATCTGCCCAGCGCCTTGTGCACCCTGATCTTGGAGAGGGTATGGGCGATCAGTGCATCCAGCAGATTCAGCTCTGCGGTCCGCAGGTTATTTCTGGCATCTACCAGCTCTAGATAACTGCTCGACCCTAGCGTGTATCGAAGCTCGGTAATCTTCAAGCTTTCCTTGGCCAGCTTGATGTTGTCCTCGGCAATTTGCACCCGCTCCTGGGCATTTTCAAAGTTCGTTAGCTCTCTTTTGATTTCAAGCTTAATTGAATCTATAGTTTCCTTGATATCGGCTTCGGCTTGCTCAAGATCAATAATGGCCTGAGTTTTCGACTCTCGAATAACGCCGCCATCAAAGATAAAAAGCGGCAGATTAAGACTTGTGGTTACTGACCAGCTTGGCTCATCAGGCCGCTGATCTATGGCTTCTGATACCCGAGTGCCTGAAACCTGATACCCCCATCCTGCCGATAAAGACCAGGTAGGCCGATACGGGTCAGAAGTGGATTTTAAAGCAATCCGGGCAGACTCTAGCCTGAGCCGGGCGATTTCCATCTCAACTCGGCTCTTCAGGGCTTCTCTTTCAGCCTCCTCATAGGTAAAGGTTTCAGGAACATATTTTAATTCAGTTGTGGGCACAATCTCAAGCCCATGATCAAGTACCAGGGTATTCAGCAAGGCAGCTAAAGCATTGAGATAATCCCGCTCATCCCTCTTCAAGCTCTGTTTGGCATTGTTCAATTGGACGGTAGCAGTCATGACATCAACCTCTGGGGCTCTTCCCTTTTCTACTCTAGCTTTGGCGATCCGAAGCTGCTCTTCGGCCATCTTCACCTGGGCCTGATCAATAGTAATGGTCTGCTGAAGCCGGATAAGTTCGTAGTATTGTTCACAGACGCTGACCACCAGATTCTGACAGGTCGTAATATAGTTAGCCTTGCTGCTGCTCAGGGAAATTGAAGCCTGCTGGAGAGATCGGTCTATGCTTCCCGACAGATCCAAAGGCAGGCTAAAGTTAACCTCAACCCCACCCCGATAAGTGTTTTCTACCGAAGGATCCATATTTATTTGATTATATACGCTATAAGAGGTAGAAATATCGCCCGACAGCTTGGGTGAGCAGCCTGCTTTGGCCATCCGGTAGCTTGATTCGGCACTCAGGAGAGTCCTTTGGGCTGTCTTCAGGTCGCGGTTATTTTTAAAGGCAAGCTTTAGCGCCTCTTCAATCGACAAATGAATCTGCCGCTTCGGCAAATCCCCTTTCTCTTGTTGACCAAAGCCCATACCAGGGGATACTAAGAGTAGTATACCTACAAAGAAGATAACTACGGCAGCTAATATAGACAGCCACAGGCTGAGAGAAAAACCCTCTATAGCCCTGTCTATAGCCCTTATAGCCCTGTCGATCGGTTTAATCTGCAAGAATTACCTCCTTGAGAGGGAGCAAGAATTACCTCTTTCGAGAGACTGCATAGAGAGAATACATAGAGAGACTCTCTAGAGACTGCATAGAAATATACTCTATAGAATAAAATCCATAACAGAATAACATCCATAAGGTAGTGAAGTTATTAAGATTAATAAGGTTATATGAATCTAAATTTATTTAGTATTTTACAGTAATTAGTTAAAAATTTTTATCATTACTATTCTACCAGAAAGAAAATATCAAATCAAGCAAATTGTAATAAATTGCATTAATTTTAATTATGGAGATGAAATCAGGAAGCTCTTAGAAAAAAAGGCTGGACAAATTGCTCTACACTTCCTCCCCTTTTTTTGGCGAGAGAAGGAAGTGGAGAGAGTGATCTTATCAAGGAGCTTTTCCCTCAGGGGGAAATTTCAAAATATCCCCATTTTATAGCCTCAATTTTACTCGCCTAATTTCAATGGGTTTTCCAGGAAATCTAAAACTCAATGGTATTTTCAGCGAGTCGAAAGTTTCTGTAAGGAGGAGTGCCGCTGATTGGGTTTGACAGCCAGATTGGCTTTGATTGGTAAAACCTGCGGACGCTCCAGTGAGGCTTCTTGAGATGATAGCAGCTCGGTAACCTTTTTGGTCTTCAGGTCAATTAGGCAAATAATCCGTTTTTTGTCTTCCTTTCCTTTTCGCCGAGCGAAAATCAGCTTGGTTCCATCAGGCCACCAGGCAGGCTGAGCATCATCTGGGCCATCCGTTATCCGCTCAAGCCGCGATCCATCCGGGGTAAAGGTCCAGATGGTTTTAGTATCGGTGATCGGATCATGGCCGCGAAAAGCGATCCGATCCCCTTGAGGAGACCAGACCGTCTCATTGACAGCAAAGCCGCCGGGCAGTGGTTTGGTTATGGTCTTGGTTTTAAGGTCCATGATCTTGGCTGTAGCTATCGGAAAGGCAAGTGGGAAGCCCTCGATCTTGAGCAGTTGGGTTTGGACAAAAGCGATCTTAGAGCCATCCGGCGACCAGCATGGAGTCAGCTGATCAACGTTGATTTTATCCTGAGTACCTGTGTTGTTTTTATCCTGAGTACCTGTCTGGGTATCTATCTGGGTATCTAAGATAGAGCGGTTTTGGCCATTTATATCCATAAGGTAAATACGCCAGGACGTATCGGCATTAGGATCTGCCAGCCGGGTACAGAAAGCCAAACGCTTTCCATCCGGTGAGCAACTGGGATTACAATCAAGGGCTGAATTGTTTGAGATCTGGGTAACCTTTTTGCTGTCCAAATCCAGTTTGAAGATCTGATACAACACTCGGCCTGTCTTGGGATCATCCACCGAATCTTCAAAGAAGACGCTCTTTCCATCAGGAGAAAAGCTGGGATTTTGAGCGAAAAAACTGTAGGTCAACTGTTGGATCTGCCCATCAGATCTGGCAAGATAAAGATTGATAGCCGCTGCGGTTTCGGCCTGGAATACAACCATGCACTCTGGAATGGTCGCATGAGAGACAATCTTTACGCTTTCCTTTGGCTTGGTAGGGGGGGCCGACCGAGAGACTATGTTTACACCGCTTTCTGGTTCGGCATGGAGTAGATGAAGCGGGGCCAGGGTAATTAGCAGGGAGAAAATTATCAGTGAAACGGTCCAACCTATCTTGGAAAATGTATGGCGAAGCATGAAAAATTTATCCTCCTTAAAATAATAGAAGAACAAAGCCAATAATAGAAGAACAAAGCCGAAAGTATCAAATAGAAAGTATTTGATTATGATAATTATTATCTGTCTAATTGTTATCTGTCCAGATTTAAGTTAGCAGTTAGATATTTAATTAGCAATCAATATCTAATTCAACCAGTACTTAATTCAGCCTCAGAATCAAAAGGAGGCGGGAAAGCCTTTCTTTATCTCCCCGCCTCCTAAAAATCAGCCCCTTTAAAAATTTTTTAATATAATCTTAATCAATATGGCCAAACCCAGCTCGGATACAGCAGCCACGGCCACATAAGGTTAGAATACAGTCGCCCGGCCACACCCGCCATCAAACCCGCCGGATAGAAGGATGGAATAATAGGAGAATAATAAATTGAGATCGGGGCTGGAATAGCAGCCGAAACAGGTCCATGGAAGTTGCTTACCCCATGGGTGTCTATATCTTCTAGGCGATAGAAGTAGGTAATCCCAGGTGCGGCTGTGGTATCAACATAGGAATACTCTGCCTTCAGGGTAGCCCCACCCTCGGATGGGATAATCGCGGCATTGATCTTGGTGTATTCTCCGCTCTCTTTATTGCTGCGCCAGAGGTTGAATCCTGCGGTGTCGATCTCGCTCAGTGTGGTCCAGGATAGGATGATTTGTCCGCCTCCTGGGGTGGCAGTGAATTGATCTAGTTTAATCACATTAGGTCCTTCAGCCTCATAAGCCCCCATATCACTTGCCCACTTACCGTCATTATTTCCATCCATTGGCCTGGGTTGAGAATCTTTATCCTCAGCCACCGGCGGATCAAGCCATCTCGCCAGATCAATGCAAGGAGAGCTAGCGCTTAGGCGGTAGTCACCCAAGTCAGGATCAACAAATTGTGGATCTCTATTGATATTGTGGTCCTCTGGATTACCATAGCCACCCTTGACGTCAGAGTAGGTAACATCAAGACCATTGCCAGATATTTCATCTGGCAAATTAAGCCAGATAATACTGTTTTTGACAACTGCATTTGATAAGTAATTATAAATTGCTCCACCACTATTGCTGGAGGCGACATTTCCACTCATAGTACAATGGATCAATTCCAGCGGTGCGCTATTATTATAATTGTAGATTCCACCACCTTCTCCTAACTGAGCCAAGTTGACCGCTAATACACAGTTGGTCAGGGTCATCGGAGATGAACTTTGTTGGCGATAGATCCCGCCGCCTTGCCCGCTTATAGCCTCATTATCTTTAATAGTACATTTGTCTATGGTGATTATCCCCGCCGTGGAACAATAAATTCCACCACCAGAATTAAGAGCATGATTACGTTCGATAGCAGAGGCAGTGGCTTTCAATCTGGCGTTAGTCATGCAGGCAACCCCACCGCCATTAGTGGCCGAGTTGTTATTAATCGTACATTTGATGAAATGTGGTGCAAAAGAGGAAGCTGCGCAATATATTCCACCACCATAGGATATTAAGGTCCCATTACTATTCTCAGCCGAATTATTATTTATTGTTGTATCTTTAACTATAGTGGCTTTTGAGGGGAGATCAAAGAAATATATCCCTCCGCCTCGGCCAGAATTTCCACGATTTATTGTATCTGAACTGGCCGTTGATGAATTATTACTAACCGTACAATTTCTGATGATCAGTGAAGATTTATCGCTATAAATTCCCCCACCGTTGCCAGTACTGATGCCAGAATCGAATGGATTAAAGGGATCATCCACAGAGGGTATGGCCCTATTATTAGTAATAGTACAGTTTTCAATGGTCGCTACTGCCCGGAAGCAGGAAATTCCGCCGCCATTGCCAGCACTGGCTTCATTTCTTCCAACAATGCAGCCAGTAATGATTACTGGTGAAGCATTATATGAACAACAAATTCCACCCCCATCACCAGCCGTAGCTATATTATCGCTAATCGTACAGTTGGTAATTTTTGCTGAGGAGTCATTGCAATAAATCCCACCACCATTGGCAGCGCTATTATTTACAATGATACAATTTTTAATCTCTGGCGAACACGACCAGCAACTAATTCCTCCCCCATTATCAACACCGGCATTTCCATTTTGGATAGTAAATCCATTAAGTACAGAATCTCCATAAAAAGTAACTGTGCTTCCCATATTACTACCATTAATAATTGTGGATGCCACTATCATAGGGTTATCGGGATTGGTACTTTGGACTGTTATAGACTTATCGCCCCAGAAATACACATTCTCAAAATATGTCCCACTGCGAACAATAACTACATCCCTATCAGCGGCATTAAAAATGGCTTGGTTAATAGTTGGGTAGTTATCAGGTACATAGATAGTGTTTGCTTCCAGCCAAGATACATGGACTACCAATATTACCACCATGATCATGAAAACTAAGGCTATGCTGAGCGTTAATCCTTTTTTCATGGTCTCTCCTTTTTATTATAATAAATTATATATAAATTAATCCTTATAACAGGTAATTTAACTATAAAAAATATACAAGCAAGCCGGCTTATATTTTTAAACTCACTCTCATATAGCAGACACCAAAATGGAGAACCGTGAAAGAAAGATTCTGTATTCTCATAACTTCATGAGAGTCTCTCTCTTTTGTTATTCTTTAAGCATGGCATCTAATAAAATTAAAATGAGAGCGGTTTGAACTTTTTGAACTCTATTTCCGCATATTTTTAACTGGAGTAAAAAATTTTACAATTGAAACTACCCACGGGAACTTTATCGACTCAAAAAATGCCCCGGTGTAAGGATAAAAGCGGATTTTATTCTACTTCCTCCCCACCGGGGCAAGTTTATGCATATAGCAGATTTATCCTAAAGCTTAGAAGGTAACCCAAGCCGAATTAGGATATACTGCAATATTGGCTGTACGGGTCCAAGTTTGACCAGGCCAATCTATAGCGGGGAAACTAACAGGAGCTGAGGTTCCCGTAAACCTGATGTTTACTGTTCCAAATATTGTCATGGTCCAGTCAGCCGTAGCTACTACATTAGTAGCACCTGAGAAATTCTGGACTACCTTTTTTATTTGATAATATCCATTAGAGTTTGTAGTTGTGCTGCCAAAAATCTGGTTAACCTGAATACTCGCCCCTGGACAGACATAAGTATACTCCATAATATTGACTGTACCATTGATAGTAACCGTTCCCTGGACAGGCTGCTGTGCTGCGGCGATTCCTGTCATTACTACTACTGCCAAAACCGAAATAATCAAGCTTGCAAACTTCTTCATCGTCTTTCTCCTTAAAAATAGTTAATTAACTTTATATAAATAAAAATTAATAAATAATTAATAATTAATAATTACATAATACAATGCATGTCCTTACATACTTTAAAAGTTACATCACAACAAAAAGTTACAACGGGCCGTCTCGCTTCAATATTAACACCTCCTTTCTTTTTTCTTCATAACAGAGAGAGTCTGTCATGAAGAGAGCTTTAAAGATTTTTTAAAAAAACTGAATTAGTTCGAAATCCCTCTTAAAATCCCGTTTGTCGAAACAGAAGATGAAACAGTATCTATATCTACTACCGATTCTACTACCGGCTTTATTGAAATAAAATCTCCCGGCAGTGGAATATCCGCTATACAGGTATAGATTGGGCTTGGCCATTGACTTATTGGAGGATAGTAAACAGGCGCTGATTCTCCATGAAAGTGAAGATTGATTTGCATATCGCATGGACGAAAAGGGAATTGAAGTGTAAGATCCCAATTCCCTATAGCTACCACCGTAGCACCTGGGAAATCAGGCCCTACCTTCTTTTTTGCTATATAGTCTCCGTTGGAGTTCGTAGTTGTGGGTTCAAAAAGCTGAGAAAACTTTACGTTCACCCCTGGGCAGGTGTATGCATACTGGGGATGGTTACCAATATATACCTTACCTTTTATAATAGCTGTTCCTTCAACTGTTTTTATCTGGGCTGTTGCTATTCTTGCTATAGTCAATATCGAAAATAAAATAATTAAGCTTATAAATTTTTTCATGGCTTTCTTCTTTCTTATATTATATTAAGTATAATATTAATAAATTTAAGTTACTTCTATATTTTGTAATTTATTTTAAAATTTTTGATTTTATTTGATTTATATGAAAAATAATTTTTAATAAATTTTTTAAAAATTATAGTTTACCTAAATGTAAGTTATTTTAAATTAATAAATTAACATTAATTTATATAGATTACATTCTCTATGCAAATAATATTTTGCAAAATATATGTCATATATAAATTTTATTTTTTATAAAAATATGATATTTAAAATAATTCATTGTTTTATATTAAACTACTCATCATAATTTAGATATCCACTATGTTTTTAAGTAATAATGATAATATTTAATTCTTACTGATATATAGTTTTTTTATTTTTAATAATAAAAAATCAATACAAATTTTATATTTACTGATAAAATAATTTAATAGATTTAATTTCAAATAAATTTAAATAATTTATTTATTATATCAATAATAATTAATTAATTTTAAATATTTAATTATGAAATTTATTTCATATCATATGAAACATATTTCATAGTGCCTATGGCTACTAAGCTATTCCGTTTTTAAAATTATGAAGATAACTACATTAAATGAGAATTCCCAAGGTATGCAATGTAATTCACACTGATATAGTCTATGCCCTGCTAGTCAATATCAGGCGCCATGCTAGTAAATAGCTGGCGAAAAGAAGACAACGAAAAGAAGGCAAAGGCAAAGTAAGGCAAATAAAATAAAGTCATATATGCCGTCAGACATGCCGCAAGATATAATCCAATAAAAAAGTATTCATGGATTCAGGGAAGTATTGATTATTGATTTAGGAGTAAGAGTTAGGTATAATAAAAAAATTAAAAAATCTGGCGAACATGAGATGGAATTCTCAGAGGGATCTAAAAATTCTAGTCAACCCCTTCGCATCCTTACTGACATGGTTGGTTCATACTCGGCGATCTTGACCTGGCTGTCTTTCGCCCCTTGCTTGCTCCTTCGCTCCTGGCTTGGCTCCTGGCTTTGCTCTTTCGCTCCTGGCTTTGCTATTCGCTCTTTGACTTATGCGGTTTTGCTCGCCATTTCGGCGATCCTGTGGCCTGCTCGCGGACTTCGCTCTTTACTGATGTGGGTGGCCTGCTGGCGGACTTTACTCCTTACTGACATGGTTGGTTCATGCTCGGCGATCTTGACCTGGTGTCCTTCGCTCCTGGCTGTCTTTCGCCCCTGGCTTGCTCCTTCGCTCCTGGCTTGGCTCCTGGCTTTGCTCTTTCGCCCCTGGCTTGCTCCTTTGCTCCTGGCTTGGCTCCTGGCTTTGCTCTTTCGCTCCTGGCTTTGCTATTCGCTCTTTGACTTATGCGGTTTTGCTTTTCACCACTGAAAAGCGATCTGCTCTTCACCGGGAACGCTTCATTTAACGTTTTGGTAAAAATATTTTTTTTCATTAAAAAAATAATATCTTATTATAAATATTGGAATAAAATCGAAAGCTAAGCCGAATAATCGAGCCCATATTTTTTACCAGCTATTCCGAATAAGCATCGTGAAAGGATTCCCCGAAAGATATTTGGACCAAAGCGATGAAATTTCTAAAAGGGTATGGAAGAATTCTTGGTAAGGGCGCGATACCATTTATTGGCCTGACGGTTTTGGTACTTTTTATCATTCATATCTATGGTGCTCTGAGAATGCCTCTCTCCTTTGTCCCACCTGAGGGGAAGATTATTGAGATCAAAAAGGGGATGCCGATCAGCGAGATTTCTCTTCTTCTCAAGAAGGAGAAGATTATTCGTGAAGCTTGGCTTTTTAAACTGCTGACCAGGATAAAATATGGTACGCTGATCAAAGCTGGAGAATATCGGCTAACTCCGGCCATCAATCTACTCCAGCTTTTTGATATACTTCAGCATGGCAAATCGATCTGTCATCGGGTAACGATTCCGGAAGGATACACTATCCGGCAGATTGCGGCCATATTGGCTGATCATGGTTTGGCTGATCGGGAAAAATTTATTAAGGCGGCCAATGATCCCGCTTTGGCCAGAAAGCTAGGTATCCAGGCCGAGAGTCTAGAAGGGTATCTTTTTCCCGATACCTATTATTTTACTAAGGGGGTGTCTGAAAAGGTGATCATTGAGGCTATGGTCTTGCGGTTTAACCAGATCATTCCCAAGGAGTGGAAAGTGCGCTCCCGTGAGATGGGATTTGATTTCCATCAGATCGTTACCTTGGCCTCACTGATTGAGAAAGAGACTTCCCGGCTGGAAGAAAAACCGCTTATTTCGGCTGCCTATCACAATCGGCTGCGGGACGGGATGCGCTTGCAGTGTGATCCGACCGTGATCTACTCGCTGGCTAGCTTTAGCGGAAATCTGACCAAGGAGCACCTGTCGATTGATTCTCCTTATAATACCTATCGTGTCTATGGTCTGCCCCCTGGTCCGATTGCCAATCCGGGGAAAGACTCAATCCAGGCGGCCTTATATCCTGTCAAGATTGGCTATCGCTATTTTGTCTCAAAAAACGATGGGACACATCACTTCTCTTATACCTTGGAAGAACATAATCGAGCTGTAGAAAAATATCAAAAGCGGAGGTAGTTTCATGAAGTTACGAATTGGCATTCCGAAAGGGAGCTTACAGGAGGCGACCATTGCCCTGTTTCGAAAGGCGGGATATCATATTTCGGTAAGTCATAGATCATATTATCCGCTCATCAATGATTATCAGATGGAAGCTATGCTTATCCGAGCCCAGGAGATGGCCATTTATGTTGAAAATGGGGTTCTGGATGCCGGTTTAACTGGCAAAGATTGGATTTTGGAGCAAGGCGCCGATGTACATGAGGTTGCCGAGTTGGTGTACGGCAAGGAGGGGCTAGCGCCGGTTAAATGGGTTTTGGCTGTGCCGAATGATTCCCCTATCCAGAGCGTCAAGGATCTTGAAGGCAAGAGAATCTCCACAGAGCTGGTCAATTTTACCAAAAATTATCTTCGGAAAGCAGGGGTCAGGGCTGAGGTTATGTTTTCCTGGGGAGCTACGGAGATCAAGGCGCCGACTCTGGCTGATGCCATTGTTGAGTTGACCGAGACCGGCAGCACGCTGCGGGCCAATAATCTTAGGATCGTAGAAACTTTGATGGAATCGACAACACGGCTGATTGCCAATAAAACTGCCTGGAAAAACAACTGGAAACGGGAGAAGATTGAAAATCTAGCCTGCTTGCTGAAAGGATCGCTCCTGGCCGAAGAAAAGGTTGGCCTTAAGATGAACATTACTCAGAAAAACTTAGACCGCATTGTCGCTCTGCTGCCGGCCATGCACACCCCGACCATATCGCCTCTGGTGGACAAGGATTGGGTAGCCCTCGAAGTGGTCATTGATGAAAAGGTTGTGCGAGACATCATCCCGGAGCTGAAAAAAGCGGGAGCTACTGGAATTGTGGAATATCCTTTAAACAAAGTGATCCCATAAGATTAGTAAAAGCCATGCGAGAGAAGATACTTATTGCTGAGAGCAATCCAAGATTTTTGGGGAAACTTTCGACCATTCTAATTCAAAATAATTACCAGGTCATTGCTGCCTCAAAACCAAATGAAATACTCGATCGTCTAAAGGAGGATTCTCCCGATCTTCTTATGTGGAGCTATTCTGTTCCCTGTTTGGATAATCCTGATCTGCTCAGAGAGATTCGCCAGAATCATGAGAATATATCTATTGTTTTTTTGGTCAATCAGGAAAATGAAGCTAGGCTAAGAGACCTCAGCGGCGATGGAGTGGATGACTATCTCGTTGAGCCATTTGATGATTTACAGGTTCTGACCACGGTCAGCAATGCCCTGAAGTTTCGCCAGATCAAACTTCGGAACAAAATGATCTGTCAGGAATTGGTTAATGCCAACCAGAGGCTGTCCATCAAGACTCGGCAGTTTCAGGAACTGGTGGATTTCCACAACAGCATCCTGGAAAATATCAATGTTGGTATCTTTACCATCGACTCCCGATTTAAGGTAACGAGCTGGAACAAAAAGATTCAGGAGTTGACCGGCATATGTCGCGAGGATGCGGTGGACAAAAATATTTTTTCCCTGATCCCGGTTTTACGTGAGGATAACCTCCATCAGCGGATATCTCAAGTTGTCCAGCATGGCGGGACCACCGAGCTTGGCCATATTTATAGTCTAAACCCGCAGGGTGAGCAGGTGTGCTGTGCCTATAAGATTTCACCCATCCGCAAGAGCGGAGAGATTCTGGGAGCAGTTTTCCTGGTGGATGATATTACTCAGAAGATCAATCTCCAGCAGGAGCTTAACAAAACTCAGCGGTACTTAAGTCACTTGGTGGAGAACTCCACCGATGCCATCATCAGCTTTGATCTGGACGGGGTAATCGTTACCTGGAACCAGGGAGCAGAGGCCATTTATGGATACTCTGATCGAGAAGCTATCGGTAGGAAGTGGGATATTCTTGTCCCTGCGCATCTCCATGATCAGGTAGCTCACCTTTTCAAATGGGTGAAAGAGAGTGGTTCGGTCAAAAACCTGGAACTTTCGATGATCAACCGCAAGGGGAAAGAAATTCCGGTTACTATGAGCCTGTCTCTGATCAAGGATCCTCATGGTAACATCTTCGGCTTATCCTGTATTTCCAGGGATCAGTCTGAAAAGCGCGACCTTCAGAATCAGCTCATTCATACCCAGAAGATGGCTTCACTTGGAAAGATGGCTGCTGGGATGGCTCATGACATTAATAATCCACTCTCTTCGATCCTTGCCTATGCCGAGCTGCTGGTCAATAAGACAGAGAAAATCGGTTTTACCGAGCTTACGGAACATCTGCTGCAGGTTGAAGAGGATGTGGGGCGGATCAGCAGTATGATCAGAAAAATGATCTGGTACTCCAAGCCTTCTCCTCCACAACTTGGCCAGGCTAATATAAACGAGCTCTTGGACAGAGCCGTAGAATTTGCCAATTTTCAAACCCCTCTGCGGGGCATCAAGGTGGTCCGCCAGTATGACCAGAACCTGCCAGAGACCTTAGTTGATGCCAAAGCACTGGTTCAGGCCTTTGTCAATCTCATTACCAATGCCGTAAAAGCTATGCCGAATAATGAGGGGACCTTGACGCTCACCACCTCTCATCGGACTAAAACGATCCACGGAGTTGATGAAATTCTGATCATGATCGCTGACACGGGCATTGGTATTCCTGAAGAAAACCTTGGCAAGATATTTCAATACTGCTTCACCACTGGCGAGAGCACCGGTAAGGGAAACGGCCTTGGGCTCTATGTGGTCAGGGCCATTGTTGAAGAAAGTGGCGGTAAGATCAGTGTCCAAAGTAAGGTACATGAAGGGACTACCTTTACCATAACCCTGCCCATAAAGACTGATGTTAAACCTAATCCCTTTCTTCAATAGTCGCTTTGTTAGCCGAGGGGGCAGTGGGAAAGAGCAGTAACTATAAACCATGCGGCTACCACAGAGAGCACAGGGCCAGAGGCAAATCTGGCCACTGCCAGATGAGAAGAGACAAAAATCGAGTATAAATTATCGAGTATAAATTTTTGAGGATACCTGCTATATGAAGATAACCATTGCTGAGAGGCTGAATCAGCTTCCCCCTTATCTTTTTGCCAAAATTGATGCTTTAAAAGCTCAAGCTATAAGAGATGGAGTAGATATTATTGATCTTGGAATTGGAGACCCTGACCAGCCGACCCCTCTCCGTATTAGGGAGAGGATGAGAGAGGCGGTTGAGGATAGAGCTAATCATCGCTATCCATCTTATCAGGGTCTGCGTGAATTCAGAGAGGCTGTAGCTAGGTGGTATCAGAGGAGATTCGGCGTTAATCTTGATCCTGAAACCGAAGTGCTCTCACTGATTGGGTCCAAGGAAGGCATTGCCCATATTCCGTTAGCTTTTCTCAATCCTGGCGATATTTGCCTTGTCCCTGACCCCGGCTATCCTGTCTATCAGGCCGGAACTACCCTGGCTGGCGGTCTGGTTCATCGACTCCCCCTTTTGCCAGAGAAGCGGTTTCTCCCTGATTTAGCCCAAATCTCTGACCCTGCAGTACTGTCAAAGGCTAGGCTGCTATTCATTAACTATCCAAACAATCCTACCGCAGCCACGGCAGAGCCTGAGTTTTTCCGCCAGGTAGTTGACTTTGCCCGAGAACACAATATCATTGTCTGCCATGACAATGCTTATTCAGAAATTACTTTCGATGGCTATCAGGCTCCAAGCTTCCTTCAGATAGAGGGAGCCAAGGAGGTAGGAGTTGAGTTTCATTCTCTCTCTAAGACTTATAACATGACTGGATGGCGGATCGGTTTTGTTGTTGGTAACGCTGAGATCATTGCTGCCTTGGGCAAGGTTAAAACTAATATCGATTCGGGCATCTTTCAGGCGGTCCAGAGGGCTGGTATCGAAGCCTTGAATATGGATCAGGAATGTGTCCGCGAAATGTGTAGACTCTATCAGGACCGTCGCGATGTCCTCTGCCAGGGGCTTGAATCTCTTGGGCTTAGGGTAGAAAGACCAAAAGCGACTTTTTATCTTTGGATTAAGGTCCCAGACGGGATTACCTCGGAAGCCTTTACCCTGCGGCTTCTCAGGGAGGCTGGGATTATCTGCACCCCAGGCACTGGATTTGGCGCCTGGGGAGAGGGATTTATCCGCATGGCTTTGACTATCCCCAAAGAGAGAATGGCCGAGGCTGTAGACCGGATCAGAAAGATTCTGTGAAAATATTCCGCGAGTAGTTTTAGGCGCCTTAAAAAGAGACTACTTTAACCTTTTGAGTAAAGCCGTGGAGTAAAACTTATGGCCACAGAAGCTTATCTGGGGCTTGGATCAAATCTCGGCTCCCGGATTCTAAACTGCTATCGGGCCATCTATCAACTTCATCATTCAGGCTCTGTGGCTTTGGTTGAGCGATCCTCGTTCTATGAAACCGAACCCTATGGGTATGAGGAGCAGAACAGGTTCATCAACCTGGTTCTGAAAATCAGAACCGATCTCTCCCCGCAGGCATTGCTCTGCCTGACTCAAAGTGTGGAAAAAAGCTTGGGCAGGGAGGTAAGTTTCAGGTGGGGGCCAAGGGTTATTGATATTGACCTTCTCCTTTTTGGAGATGAGCAGATAGAGGAAGAAGGTCTGGTTATTCCTCATCCTCAGCTGCACCTTCGCCGGTTTGTTCTCTATCCCCTGGCTGAGATCGCCCCAGATCTTAGACATCCAGCGCTTGGTAAAACCATAAGCGAGCTTCTCCAAACCTGTCCAGACCGAAAGGAGGTTAGAAACCTTGAGCCTAGAGGAAAGCGCTAAGCGGAGGTAAAGCCACCTTTTGGGGAAGTTTTGCATGTGCTCTCTCTTGCGATACAGTATAAAATAGTATAGAATCGATAAATAAGAGGAACGAGTAAGGTCGCTATGGATTTGGTATCAAATGGAATTATAATTGTACTTAAATATCTTCTCCCTGGTTTTGTATCTGCATGGATTTTTTATGGCCTTACTGCCTGGCAAAAGCCACCTGAATTTGAACGAGTAATTCAAGCTTTTATTTTCAACATGTTTGTTCAGGTTCTGGTCATCTTTACTTCCTGGACATTTTTTCTATTTGGCAAATATGTCCATAGTTTTGGCTCTTGGACAGCAAATGTTTCTTTATTTTGGTCTCTCATAGTTGCAATTCTTTTTGGTTTGGCGGTTTCATATTTTGCTAATAATGATACGATACACGCTTTTTTAAGAAGAAAAAATATTACCCAGCAGACATCGTATCCTTCCGAGTGGTTCGGAGCGTTTCGACAGAATAAAACTTACGTTGTCTTGAACCTCAAGGGCGAACGGAGGCTTTATGGTTGACCCTTGGAGTGGCCAGCTCAGCCGCATAATGGCTATTTTTCAATTATGGAAGCAGAATGGTTAGATGGAGAAAAAAGAATACCGTTGGAAAATGTTACCAACATTCTTGTTCCAGCAAGTGAGGTAGTATTTGTTGAATTTGTAGCCTCAAAAGATGATCATTAGAAGCCTATCTTTTGAGAAATGGATAAGGGTAAAAAAATGGGCCGTAAAGAACCGCAACCACCGCCTGGTAAACCTATACCATATTCCGATTACGGACGGAAGGAAATTATAAGAGAAGGTATTACCCCCAAAGCGATGAATATTGTCAAGCCGCCGCCGCCACCGCCACCGCCGAAGCGATAAGACGGCAAGCTGAGATCAAGGTGGATATAAGTCTTTACTTGTAGACCTGCCTAGTTGCAGCCAGGCTTGTCTGGTGCAGAGCTAGGCAGATAGGAAGTTCATCCACAATCACATCTGTCCCGACCGAAAGGAGGTTAGAAACCTTGAGCCTAGAGGAAAGCGCTAAGGTAACCATCCCCGGCTTAAAGCAGATGAAGCAGGATGGGCGGAAGATCACCATGCTCACCGCCTATGACTATCCGACGGCTGTCTTGCTGGACAAAGCTGGGATAGATATTCTGCTGGTAGGAGATTCCCTTGGCATGGTGGTGCTTGGTTATGAAAATACTCTGCCTGTAACCATGGACGAGATGCTCCATCATACCAAAGCAGTGAAGAGAGGCTGCAAGCGAGGGCTGATTGTGGGTGATATGCCCTTTTTGTCCTTCAATGTGGATAGCACCCAGACCATTGAAAATGCAGGCCGATTTATCAAAGAAGGAGGTGCTGAGGCGGTCAAGCTAGAAGGGGCCACAGAGCCTGTCTTGCGAACTATCCGGTGTCTAGTGGAAGCAGGCATTGCGGTCATGGGGCATATCGGCTTGACCCCGCAACTGGTGCACCAGATGGGCGGGTTCAAGGTTCAAGGAAGAGAAAAGGAGAGCGCTGAGCTTCTGATCGAGGGAGCTGGAAAACTCGAAGATGCAGGCGCTTTCGCCCTGGTCCTTGAGGGAATCCCGGCAGACCTTGCCCGAATCATTACCCAAAAGCTCTCTATTCCTACGATAGGTATTGGAGCCGGGCCGCACTGCGACGGTCAGGTCCTGGTTACCCATGATCTGCTTGGGCTCTCAGGTGCTCCAAAGCCAAAATTCGTCAAGCAGTACGCTTCCCTGCACCCCTTGATTCTATCAGCCCTTAGCTCTTTTCGCCAGGAGGTGCTGGAGGGGAAATTCCCCACCGATGAGTATAGCTACCACTGATTAAGTAATTCGCCTCATGTCTATCATTCGTGAACACCGACTATCACTCGTGAACACTGAAATCACAATAATCTTATATCTTCTACACTTTTGCAGAAATTTCTTATCGCCTTGAAATCCTTGAAAGTTACCTCTAATAGCAAATCCAGTAAAATCAAGGCGTTGGAGAAAAAGTGCAAAAGCATAAATATCTTGATTCGCTTTATATATCAGATACCATAAACCCTATATCAGAACAACCATAAAATATCAGAACAACCATAAATCCTCGAAGGGGCTTAGAAGGGGCTTAGCTCTTATTAGGGTTATGTCTCTCAATGGTAGCTAATAAATAAGAGCGTCTTGATTTCCGCTTTCGCTCAAGAATGATGGCATATTGAAATTACTCGACTTTTCACTAGACCTTATCGTAATCACATCACAGACACCGCCACTTTTTTCTCATCACGCGTATCCTCATAACGTGTATGAGGAATAGCCATACACGTGGCCTATTGGCTCGTCAAGGCTACACTTTTCCCTCATCACGTGGGACAAGTCAACACTCTTTCCTCATCATGTGGAGAGGAATAGATACACTCACCGAATTTCTCATATACAAATAAATTATAAATTTATCCGATTATGTATATTGTTTTGATATTCATAAGCATATATCTAAACTTTAAACTTTATATCTAATGGTCTTCTCAGGGTGGGGGAAAATACCAAACCGTTTGCAGCGACTACAGGCAGGATAAGGGCATGTCTTTGGCTGATAAGTCAGAGAGTGGGGCTTATTATCCAACAACTAAAATTTTCTGTTTCCCATCCCTGTCTGGCCTGGTACGAGATTGTCGACGATTTTCTATATCCGACCTGGATAGGCCGCAAGAGAGGGCTATTTATGGAGGGAAAAGTGATCCTTAGGGGATTGCCCATTATAGATATAACCCAGGGGGCATCGATCAGTATCGGCAAGAATGTAATGCTTAACTCCCGCAACAGAGGATACCATATCAATCTTCATTCGCCGGTGAAACTCTTTGCTGACAGGCCTGGAGCTGAAATTACCATTGGGGAAAATACCAGGATTCACGGAACCTGCATTCATGCCCACCGCAGAATCAGCATTGGCCGAGGATGTTTGATAGCGGCCAATAGTCAGATTTTCGATGCCAGTGGACATGAACTTTCTTTTCCCCAGGTCGAAAACAGGATTCATACAACTGGCCAAGCCAAACCAATTACCATTGAAGATAATGTCTGGATTGGGGCAAACTGCCTTATTCTGCCGGGCGTGCATATTGGCCGCGGAAGTGTAATCGCGGCCGGGAGCGTCGTGGTGAAAAGTGTACCACCTATGGTGATTGCGGGTGGTAATCCGGCCCGAGTGGTCAGGAGCTATTCTGGCCAAGCTAATCCTGTCCATCTGTCTGGAGCCCCCGGCCCGGGTGATCAGGAGATATTCAGCCATGCGGATTCAAATCATTTAAACCCAAAGCAATTCTCATAGGTCGCAGGGTTAGGTTTTGGGAGAAAATGGAAGCTTTGGAGGACCTTTTTTGAGGATAATGACAGCCAGGAGGGGAGAAGATTTATGAAGAGATGCTCTTTTTTCATTCGAGAAAGGAAAGGGGTTGCGGTTTTTGGGGCATTGATCCTCTGTTTTCTTTTGGTCTTAGTCTCAAAAAGGATACTTTGCCCCAAAACCGTGGCTGCTGATGTTCATTTTCAGGATGCGGCCACTCATGCCTGGCCGTGCCAGGGGCATGATTCGGGGCATAGTGGCCAGAGCCAGTTTTTGGGAAGCCAAACCGATACCTTGAAGTGGAGATGGTCAGCAGGGGGGAAGGTTTACTCATCCCCTGCTGTTGGGGCTGATGGCACAGTCTATATCGGCAGCGACCGTGGTTGGGTCGTTGCTCTTCGAGTCCGTGATGGGTGTCCCATCTGGAGCTTTGAAACCGCAGGCAGTGTGTATTCATCCCCTGCTCTGGGAGCAGACGGCACGGTGTATATCGGCAGCCTAGATGGTCGGCTCTATGCCCTGCGAGGCCAGGATGGCAGCTTGAAGTGGAGCTACAGATCTGGTGATGAGATTTATGGCTCGCCTGCCATTGGGGCAGATGGCACGGTGTATATCGGCAGCCTAGATGGTCGGCTCTATGCCTTGCGAGGCCAGGATGGCAGCTTGAAGTGGAGCTATAGAACAGGATATTGGATTTATGGCTCGCCTGCCGTTGGAGCAGACGGCACGGTGTATATTGGCGGCCTCGATGGTCGGCTCTATGCCCTGCGAGGCCAGGATGGCAGCTTGAAGTGGAGCTATAGAGCTGGGGATGAGATTTATGGCTCGCCTGCCATTGGGGCAGATGGTACAGTATATATTGGCAGCCTCGATGGTCAGCTCTACGCCTTGCGAGGCCAGGATGGGAGCTTGAAGTGGAGCTACAGAGCTGGGGGCGGCATATCCTCATCACCAGCTATTGGAGCAGATGGCACGGTGTATATCGGCAGTCTCGATGGCTATCTCTATGCTTTTGGTTCTCCGGCAGGATTGGGAGCTGATAGCATCTGGCCATGCTGGAGGCTTAATGCTCAGCATACTGGCCAAAGTCTCCTGGTCGGGCCGAAAACCCCTACCCTGAAATGGAAGTGCCAGATCGGGGGAGAGGTATACTCTTCGCCAATTGTTGCCCTTGATGGCACGATCTATATTGGAAGCTACGACTCTAAGATCTATGCCCTCAAACCTGATGGTAGTGGTGTGAAGTGGAGCTATCAAGCTGGGGGGCAGGTGAGGTCAACGCCTGCCATTGCCAGCGATGGTACCATCTATGCGGCAGCTTTTGATGGCCTGGTTTATGCTCTCAAATCATTGAATGGCAGTCTGAAGTGGAGTTATCAGACCGGCAACCAGATCTATTCCTCACCATCTGTTGGGCCCGACGGCACGGTCTATATTGCCGGGCTTGACGGCAAGGTTTATGCCCTCAAGCCTGATGGGAGCCTGAAGTGGAGCTATAAAGCTGATAGCGGTATCTACTCTTCACCGGCTCTTAGTCAAGAAGGGCTGGTTTATGTCGCCAGCGGTGATGGAAAGCTCTATGCCCTAAATTCCCAGGATGGCAGACTGGTTTGGAGTTATCAGACCAGAGAGCGGATCTACTCATCACCTGCTCTTGATGCTTATGGCACGCTCTATATCGGCGGTCTCAACGGCCGTCTTTATGCCCTAAGCAGTGCTGACGGGAGCCTGAGATGGAAGTATCAGACTGGCGGTGCGCTTTACTCCTCACCCGCGGTCGGTTCTAACGGCAGTGTGTATATTGGCAGCCTCGATGGTCGGATTTATGCTCTTAACGCTCAGGATGGTGGTCTTGTGTGGAGCTATCAGACCGGCGGAGGAATCTATTCTTCGGCAGCGCTGGCCGCGGATGGAATAATTTATATTGGCAGCCTCGATGGTCGGATTTATGCTCTTAACGCTCAGGATGGCGGTCTTGTGTGGAGCTATAAGGCCGCAAGCCGCATTGATTCCTCACCAGCTATAGCTGACGGGGGCATAGTTTATGTCGCAGACTTGAGCGGCACAGTTTATGCCTTCGCTGATCCAGCACTGGATAAGTCGCCTCAACTGAGCTGTCCAGGCCCGATCGTGGTCTTAGCTACTGGTCCTAAAACTAAGGTATATTTCCCCGAAGCCATAGCTATTGATGATCAGGACCCTAAGCCGCAGATAACTTACGACCATGTCTCTGGGTCTGAATTTCCGGTTGGGACAACTATAGTTAAGGTTACGGCCAGGGATAATTCGGGTAATGTAAGCCTTTGTTCCTTTCCGGTAACGGTTAAGGATATCGAGCCGCCTAGGATTCTTTGCCCCTCTGATATTGTTGTCTCAGCCACTGGGCCAAAGACGCGGGTAAATTTTGTGGCTACAGCTTCTGACAATACAGATCAAAGCCCACAGATAGTCTCCGATTATCAGCCAGACTCTGAGTTTCCCCTTGGAGTTACGAAGGTCAAAGTAATGGCCAAAGACGCCTCGGGTAATTCCAGCACCTGTTATTTTACAGTAACAGTCAAGGATACAACCCCGCCTCTAATCATCTGCCCATCCGATATGATTGTCTCCGCCGCTGGCCCAAAGACCAGGGTGAATTATTCGGCTACCGCGAGTGATGATATTGATCCTAAGCCTCAGATACTTTATGATCCAGCCCCTGGCTCAGAGTTTCCCCTTGGCACGACTCAGGTTACGGCTACAGCCAAAGACTCATCAGGCAATTCGACTACCTGCTCTTTTAAGGTTACTGTCCGCGATAGCACCGCGCCCATAATCAGATGTCCTCAGAGTCTGGTTATTCCGGCTGAGGGCCGCATGACTAGGGTAAGTTATACGGTTACAGCTACGGATAATGTAGACCAGGAGGTGAAAGTTATCTGTGAGCCTGCCTCTGGTTCCGAGTTCACTCTTGGAACACACACAGTTAGGGCATCGGCTATTGATTCGGCTGGAAATTCTACGGACTGCACATTTGAGGTCCTGGTGAAAGACATCGAGCCGCCTATAATCAGGTGTCCGGCCACGGTTGAAGCTACGGCTTCTGGCTCTCTGACTAAGGTTAATTTTACGGCTACAGCCGAAGATAAAGTTGATCCAAGCCCCCGGCTGATTTACGACCATGTACCGGGGTCAGAATTTCCTGTTGGCATAACGACGGTCAAGGTTACTGCCATTGACTCGGCAGGCAACTCAAGCATAAGCTACATTACTGTGAATGTAAAAGACCCTGGCGCTCCTACTCTTATCTGTCCGGCTGATATGATTGTCTCAGCCACTGGGGCAAAGACGAGGGTAGATTTTTCAGCTCAGGCCACAGATGCCACAGACCCTAATCCGACCGTAATCTACAACCCAGCTCCCGGCTCAGAATTTCCCCTTGGGACAACATGGGTTACAGTTGTGGCCAAAGACTCATCGGGCAATTCGAGCACCTGCTCTTTTAAGGTTACGGTGCGGGATAGTGAGCCGCCACGAATCATCTGTCCGGCTGATATGATTGTCTCAGCCACTGGGGCAAAGACTCGGGTAGATTTTTCAGCTCAGGCCACAGATGCCGCAGACCCAAGACCGCAGATAGTCTACGACCCTGCGCCTGGCTCAGAATTTCCCCTTGGGACAACGAGGGTTACGGTTGTAGCTACTGATGCTTCGGGCAATAGGGCAACCTGCACCTTTAACGTAGTTGTCCAGGATACTGATTTGCCCTTGGTGGCCCTGACTCTTGGCGAAAAACCTCCATATGATACCAGTCAGGGGATGAGAATCTTTTACACAGCCAGCGACATCTGCGATCCTGCCCCCAAGGTCAAGGTGGAACTTTCCAACAACGGCGACCCTGCGGTCGATATTACCGCCTCATCACCCATTCTGCTCAGCCTGCAAGAGCTGGCCGGTAAAAATACGGTTACCGTGACCGCAACCGATGCTTGCGGCAATGTAAGAAAAGAGACAGTGAGTTTTGAGGTGACTCTCAAGCTTATTGGAGATCAGATCGTGGTCAAACCTGAAACCCTGAGAATCTATCCGGGCATATTTACTGTCTCTTTGGCCTTCCCACCGCCATACGATGTCTCAACTATCCGGGAGGTAGAAGCCGATGGAGCTCGTTATAAAAAGATCACCTACCAGAGTGAAAACAAGAAGACAATTTGTGAATTCAATAGATCCGACATCAAGACTCTACCTTTGGATAACCAATTCGAGATTAGAGGCTCCTTTGTTTACAAAGGGACAGAATGCACCTTTTTCGGCACTGACACTATTCAGTGGGTGCGGCAGATACCAACTCAGCAGAATGGATGGTTGAGTGGTGGTGGGCGGCGGCCAGTTTTTGATGGAACTATATGTCATGGGCTGCTGTGTGATGAGTGGTGAGCTTGGTGAGTTTGGGCAGAATATCTTGGTTTTTGGGGAGAAGAGCTTGAACATGGAATTACTCGAGTATGCAATTAAATGATAAATTTATCTGATAAGTTTATGCTGTCGTGGCAGGGTGATTTTGTTGCTGTCGCGGGCATGTTGATAGAGAATGACTACTTCTGCAAACACGCCGGTGGTAAGGCAAAAGATCACTATCTGGGGAGGCCGGCGGGTAACTGCTATGGTTGGAAGTGCACGCTTATATGTGGTCTCCCATAAAAGAAAGCTTTTAATCGTAGCCCTCAAGTATAAGGGGAAGAGGGGAATATCGATATCTCATAGCCTCAGACCTGAGCTGGAGAACAGAGGATGTTTTGCATGGCCATACCTTCAGGTGGCTCATAGAGGTTTTCAATGATGACTAGAAGCAGTATGAAGGATGATGGCAGTTGACCAAACAGCCCGGCGAAGAAGGATCAAGCAGAAGCCTGATCCTGGGCCTGCTGCTAGATCACTGCCTCCTTTTTTCATCCTTAGCAATTGGCCCGCTTGCAAAACAAACTGCCCGCTTGTACAGTGGGAAGCCTATGAGTACAGTGGAAAGCCTACGAGACAAAACCAAGTAGAGTGCCTGCTGGAGTTTATCCAAGATCTGCTCTCAGCTTCAGATCCCCAAGAGAAGCTTACCCTTCTCACTTGAGGCAGTAGAGAATGTCTTTCAACTGGCATCATCGAAGAAACACATGATAGGCAGGGATCTAGGGAGGCTTGAGCCCCTCATTTAAGTACAAGGCTAAAGCTTGTGCCTCTGTTTAGACAACTGTCTTTGAGGAGGGAATGGGTTACCCTAATAAAAGTAAAGATTATTTCACTAACCTATGTTTGCATAAACTAAAAACTTGAGGATCGAGCAAAAACCTGTTATAATTTACTATAATGCTTCAACTTTGGTTTTTTCAGGCACAATTTTTGTTTATGGTGTTATGAAAAAGCGTTTCAGCTTAAAGATATCTACAACTACGCCGACAGCTACTTGCGGGAATGGTTTCCCAAATTACCTTCCTATGTAGCCTTTGTCCAGCGTATTAATCGGTTCGATAGCCTATTTCCCATGCTTATTGAACTCATTCTCAATTATTTTTCCGAATCTGACCTCACCCCCAAAATCCGGCTTATCGACTCTATGCCCATAATCTTAGCTAAGGCCAAAAGAAGTGCCAAGGCTAAGGTTGCTAACCAGCTGGCACAATAAAAGATATTGTGCCTCTAAGGATATCTACTATTACGGCGTCAAACTCCATATCTTGGGCCTCAAAAGAGAAGGAACCCTTCCTCTGCCACAGTATATTGGCCTCACCTCAGCAAGTGAGCAGACGGGAGTGTTTTTGATCAAATTGCCCACCTATTGAAAGGAGAAGAAGTCTATGCAGACAAAGCCTACATTGACGATGCCATGAAACAACTTCTTGAGCAAGAACAACAAGTGCAGATCCATACCCCAATTAAAAAGAAAAAGGTCAAGAAAAAAGAGAGGAAAATATGAAACGCAGATTAAAGAACATACTGATGATATTGCTTATCTTAACACTGTATGCCGTTATCGCTGAAGCCAGCGATCCACTTCCCGTAACCATAAAACCGGTAAGCGTTGTACCGGTTATGAAACAGTTTAAGATTCCTTATGTGCCGGTCGAAAATTTGACAATTTCCTCACTTACTGCCCAGCAGTCGGTAGCGCTTAAGAACTTTAAGCAGACCTTGCCGGGGATAGCAGCCCTGAAGTCTTATTGTAATCTGGCGACCTATCAGACCTCCGTCAAAAATCAGCTACCACGTGGGAGCTGTGCAAGTTTTGCCTTTCTCGGGGCAATAGAGGCCTATTATAAAAGACATTACAACCTGGAATTAGACCTGTCTGAAGAGTATTTCATCCATATCGTACATTCCACTCAACCCACTTGTAACCCTGACCTTCTTCACGAGAATATCTCCTCCTGGTGCGGCGCAAGTTGTCTTACCACACCGATGACCTCGGGAGAGGTTTATATGGCTCTTAACGGCATCGCTATTCCAGAAGAAAAATATGCCCCTTACTTTGGCGATGGGAGTACTTACCCTGACCATAGCCAGGCAGATCTGGATAAAATCGTCTCCGACAGTGGCCTTGTCTGTGACTCTTGTTCCGAGTCTGCTTCTACGGCGATCCCTCTTCTATCTCAGAAAGCGGTTGATAACTATGAATACGACCCGAGATATATCCCTCTTGAGGCCAGGAAAAACGCCCGCTACGGCGCGACAAAAGTGCAGCTCTTATCGGTTGCGGATACTCAGGATACAGCCTTCCTGGAACAGTGTCTGTGGGGTGGTCATGAGGTTGATATATTTCTTGATCTCAATAGACTGGATATTGGCGATGGTAATTTTTTCAGCAATGGAACTCCCGTAAGCAAGCATCCTGACGGCAACCCCATTGCCGTATGGCCAAAAGATGGAGTTAACGAAGGCCACATAGGTCATACCATGCTATTGATAGGCTATGATAAAACCAGACAGTTATTTTTACTCAAAAATTCCTGGGGCAGTTATTTACCTTACTTCTGGGTGCCGTATAATTACGTTAAGAATTGCAGTACGGGCGGAGTGATCGTCCTCGATGTCAGGGACCCGAACCTCGGCCCATCCCCGGAAGCCATGTGGATCGGTAAATGGAATATGGATCATGACGGATGGCTGGGAGAGCTGGTCATTCGAAGGACCAGAAGCAGAGCGCAGAGTAATACCGGAGATATTTACACGGAAACTACGCTGGGTACTCCCGCCAGGCTAGGCACCTATTACTCACAGGATGGCACTGCCCATGCTGTAACAGGCTATATTTCCGATAGTGTAGGGTATAAGATCAAACTGTTTATCGACTTTGATAACCCCGAAGGCGCTCCGCAAGCGGAGAGCACGCCAATTACCCTGAAAGGACAGGAATTCGATCTCGAAATGTTCGCTTCACCATCAAATTCGACTACCTTCGGAAACTACGCGGCCGGCACTACGGTCTGGCGCAATTATATGTTTGGTGCCCTCATATCCCGCCCCTCTGCACCCATCCGGATCAAGCATATTCCCGGAACCTTCTCTCTCGATGACTGGAAAAAGAGCTTTATGCTGTTCTATAGCGGCGGAAGTACGGCATATTTTAAAATAACCGATATAGCCTCTTCAGAGAGCGGTGCCTACTATTCAGTAACTGACACCTATAACGGAACTGTCGGGCATCATTGCGGAATCGACAAGAAGCAGACAAACCGCCTGTTCTTCTTCGGAGCCTTCCAGCCCGCTTTATTCTACCACACCCATGAAACCGGTATTGCGAGCGGTTTGGGTGTTTTTGGTATATCCCTCCCTTCTTCTCTCATCGTCAAAAAACCCACCCTCACCGTCCTCCCCTATCTTAATTCTATGGCAATATTTTCAATCACCTGCGATACCGAGGGAGCTGTGATCCACTACACGACGGATGGAAGTGAGCCAACCGAAAACTCGCCAATTTATACCGAACCCCTGGTCCTGCCTCGCGACAGTGTCATCAAGACCAAAACCTTCATAGATGACCTGCCAGCCAGTGAGACTGTCACAGGAACTTATAACTGGGCTGGAGTATGCGAAGAAGGTGATATCGGAGAACTGGATATTGAAGGAAGGAAAGGAATCATAGGAGATAAAGTCAAAATCCCGGTGAAGGTTCAAGTTGCAGGCAAGAAAATCTTCAGCCTTGGCTTTGAAGTTGTTTATGATCCGAGTGTCTTGAACTATACAGGCTATGAGAGAGGAAACCTGACTGCTGACTTTGATATGTTCGAGGTTAACCCGTTAAATCCGGGGAGAATACTCACAGGCGGATTCTCCAACAAAGGCACTGATGCCAATGGTTACCTGGTCTGGTTAAACTTCGAGGTTGTGGGAGGCCGGGAAAACGAGTGTTATCCACTGCTCCTGAAAAATGTGAATGACGATCTAAGCAGCCTTTGCAGAACCGACGGATGCTTTTGCCTCAATAAGGCCTGTAATGGCGATCTCAATGGGGATGGAGCAATTACCCCGTCCGATGCACTCGCGGCCTTCAAGTGTTATCTCGGCTCCGGCCCCTGTTCAGATTGTTCTGATGTCAATAGAGATGGTGGGGTAACACCGTTGGATGCCCTTTGCATTTTTAAAAAGTATCTTGGCCAGAGTTCCTGTTTAGACGACTGAGCCGCGAGCGTTTAAGCTCTCAGTCTTCGTCTCCTCATTTTTCCGCCGCCTTATAGGACTGTACATCCTACTTATATCCGACTCACCGTAGGGTGTACAGTCCTGTTTTTCCGATTATTATTCCGATTATTATATTCAAGTGATCCAAACAGCGTAAAGATCGAGTAAGGCAAGACCTACTGGTTTTTTCGCTAAGTGCGTAACACAATTGCACAGCGGATCAATTACGCTATCAATTGTAGGTGCGGACCTTGTGCCCGCCTAGCTTGCGTACTTTATTAGCGAAAGAACCACTTACGGATGGGCTGGGGAATATATAACCGATGCGCCCGACGAACATGTAAGGGCTATTGTACAATATCTTTATGATAGTGTAATAGAAAACAGTTAATATGGAATTTACGGGGCGAAGCTCTGCCTGGCTAAAGATACTTGAAAGTAGGGAGCTTAAGAGAAATAGCCTGAATAGCCGATGATCAAAGAGGTTAATACCCTGTCAGGATTCAACCAGATTGAGCATCTGTGGGATGACCTTTATCGGCGCTCCCAGGTCAGGAATCTTTTTTTGACTCACGCCTGGCTCAGGCTATGGATCAAGCATTTTGGTGCCGGGCAGACCTTCGCTTTACTATATCTGCCAGATGGGGCCGATAGGTTAGAAGCTGGCGCTGTTTTGAAGCGGCATGGTAAGGTGATAAGCTTTATTGAAAGTGATTTTTCCGCACACCCTGATTTTTTGGCCACACCAGCCTCAACAGGGAGAATTGGTGAGTTTTTGGCTTATCTCAAAGCAACATACTTTCCATCCAAATTCGTTTTTGCCGACACCAGCATTAATTCAATCCTATGCAGAAGCGTTACTCGGCTGACCAAAGAACGCTGGCTGCCAATCTTCAAATATCCCTTTGCCATGAGGTCAGTAAATGTTGCTGGGACATTTGATTCGTATTTGGCTGCTCAGGGAGCAAAGGTCAGGTCAGAGATGAGGCGCAAGGTGCGTCGGGCGCAGAGGGATTACCAGCTCAGTCTGAGGCCCTTCGCCCAACAGGGTGAGCGGGATGAGGTATTTGAGCTTATCAGGAGGGTTGAGCAGGATTCCTGGAAAGCTCAGGTTGGATCGGCCATTATTTATAATGGAGATCAGATGTATTTTTATCAGGAGGTCTTTGATTATTATGCTAAGCGGAATGAGGCCAGGGTTTATTGCCTATATTTTAACGATCAACCCGTATCATTTGTTTTCGGCATCCTATCAGAGCGAAGATACTATGCGCTGAAAACCTCTTACCGGCTCCTCTACCGTGATTATGCTCCGGGACTGGTTTTGTTTTTCAAGGTACTTGAGTCGTTTTTCCACAACAAGGAAGCAGATAGGCTTGAATTTCTTGGCTCTGATGCTCGATGGAAGGAGGAATTTTCTAATCATCGGGAAGATTTTTGTACCCTTGAACTCTATCCGATGGGGTTGAAGTCGATCTCCTACCATGTGCTTTATCGCTATATCCGCCCGATTGTCAAGAGATTAAGAATTCGGTCATGAATACCTTTCAAAAAGTCAAGTCCAGGATTAAGCGGTTTGTTGTGCCTGCCTTGTTTCGCTGTGGCTATTATTCCTGGCTCCTGCACACTAAGGGAAGGAGCAACCGATGTTTGATTCTGATGTATCATCGTATTGGTAGCCGGAATGATGCCGGAGGATGCCTTGGCGGTCAGGATGGAATCAGCCGGTCAAGTTTTGAAAAACAGATGCAGTTTCTGAGAGAGCATATGACCCCGATGCCTCTTTCTGTTTTAGTCAAAAGCCTTAAATTTAGACGCCGTATTCCTCCGAGGGCGGTGGTGGTTACCTTTGACGATGGATACGCGGATAATTACCTGAATGCCTATCCGGTGTTAAAAAAGTACCGCATTCCGGCCACCATTTTTTTGGCTACCGGCTATATCAGCACTGGGAGGCGGTTTTGGTGGGATCAACTGAGGGCCATGATTAGGCAAAACCCTGATCTGCCATTGCTTATGGCTAAAAAGGGCCTTCTACCCCCAGAGATCAAGGAAGGGTGGTTTTCGGCTGGACCGAGAAACCAGCACGAGCTGGTAGAATCGTTGATCTCCCATATCTGGCAGCATCAGAATATGCGTCCTGATAAATGGATAGAGCTTCTGGAGCAGGAAATTGAACATAATCTCCTGCCAAGCGATGATTATGCTCCTTTGAGCTGGGAGCATGTTCAGGAGATGAGCCGCCATGATTTTGATTTTGGCTCGCATACGGTCAGCCACCCTAATATGGTGCACCTTTCCTCTCGTGAGGTTGAGGAAGAGCTTGGAGTTTCCAAGAGAACTATCGAGCAGCATCTTGGCCGGCCAGTGGAAGGTTTTGCCTATCCAATAGGCCGGGGAGAGCACTACGATAGCCGGATAAAAGCGCTAGTGCAGAAAGTAGGCTTTCAGTATGCCTGCACAGCTCAATTGGGCTGCATTTGGCCTGAAAAGTGGGATATATTTTCCCTTAATCGGATTTCACCCCCAAGCTCTCTACCCTATTTTGTGCGGGACATAAGCTTTTATCTAACCTTTCCCTATCCGGTAACAAGTCATGGCAATCGCATCATAATTGGCTAGTCAATAATATCAATATGTTACATAATAAAGCTAATTATGTTTAATCCATATAAGTATTTGATATCTTTGGATATTAGCAGAATGTTAGCAGATTTTTTCAGGCCATTGCCCTAGATAAGCGAGCAGGGCTTGTCTACGATGAAGAAGATGAAGCGGGTTTTGATGATCTCTTACTATTATCCCCCCTTGCTGGATGTTGGGGCTTTGAGGGCTCTTGGATTTTCCCGCTATCTGCCAGAATATGGCTGGCAGCCTTATGTGGTTTCGGTTAAAAACCCTGACCCTGCTTACTGTCTGTTGGGGCAAGAGCCTTGCCCTGAGCAGGTCAAGATTATCTATACCCGCTCGCTGGTCAATCTGGCTCGACTCAACGGGTTGATCAACGGCGGTCTGTGTCGGCTGCTCGAATTTTTGGGTTGTGAGAATATTCAGAATCCGGCTGATATTCTCTTTTTACCCGATATCTTTGTCGGTTGGATTCCGCTCTCTTGCTGGACAGCCTACCGGCTGATTCGCCGATATGGCATTGAGGTTATCTATGTTTCAGCCAAGCCTTTTAGCTCCACACTGACTGGCGTCGTACTGAAGAGGCTGACTGGGAAATTTCTGATCCTTGATTTTAGAGATCCCATCTCCTTGGAAGCCATGGAAGGAGATGAGCCGGGAGAAAGCAACAGACTGTATTGGAAAATTATCCGAAAGCTTGAGCATCTGGTTGTCAAGCAGGCAGACTGGCTGCTGGTAACGAGCCAGAAAACCCAGGAAAAATATCTCTCACTTTATCCCTTCCTTAAGGATAGGTGTTCGGTCATCTATAATGGATTTTTTGATGAGCTTTTGCCCAAAAGCCCGGCATCTGCCTCAAGCTGTCGATTTTCCATTATTTATACCGGCAACTTCTATCCAACCTTGCCGGGATCGGATATCTTTTTCCAGGGATTGCAGCAGGTTTTAGCCGAAGGTAAAATTCCTCGGCATAAGATTAGCTTTTTATATTTTGGCGATAACCGAGAATGGTTTCAAGGGATGAGAGAGAAATACGGCCTGTATGACGTAGCTTGGCATTGTGGACACACGAGCCGCAGGAAGGCTCTTCAGTACATTTCAGACTCTTCCCTCTTTCTCCTGCGGTCCAGGGGGAATATGGTCAGCGCCAAGCTCTATGAGGCCTTGGCTCTTGGGAAGCCTATCCTTTCCCTGGACTCAACTGAGGAGGTAAGTCAACTGATCAGGAGCTATTCATCGAATTTCTATCTCCTGTTCAGTGGGGACGGCCCAGCGAAGGTAGCCGAAGCTATCCATCATGCTTATACCAGATGGGAGATAGGGGACTGGCCAGCCGTCCCAAATCCGGAATATCTAGAAAAATTCAATAAGCGGCAGTTGACCAGACAACTTGCGGCCATTTTGGATAAGGTTAGCTAGAGAAGGTGCTGGAAGAGCACACGGCAGGGGAGATTTCAGTCAGACGAAGGGTCAGATTTGCGGCCACATGGCTTGCCGGAACAAGGCTCCTTGGACAGCTTCTGACCCTGGGCATGACTGTGCTGATTACCAGGCTCCTTCAGCCGGCTGATTTTGGTCTTTACGGCATGGCCAATCTGGTCATTTCCTTTTTGACCCTGTTTGAGGGGGTTGGGCTTGATGCCGCTATTATCCAGAAGCAGAATTTAGCGGTCGAGGATGCAGATCGAAGTTTTTGGCTCATGCTATTGATTAATCTTGGGCTGTATGGGATAACCTTTGCACTCTCTCCGCTTCTGGCTTGGTTTTTTCGCGAGAGGCAGCTTTCTGGCATGATCAGGATTTTGGGGCTAAATTTGATTTTGGTTGCTCTGTACGGCGTGCCCTACAATCTTATGACCAGGGAGCTGGCCTTTGATCAGCGATCTAAGGCAGAGCTAGTCTCAGGGGTAGGACATAGCCTGATCTGTTTGATTATGGTTTTGGCTGGCTGGGGAGTTTGGGCCTTGGTCTACAGCAGCCTGGCCACGCCGCTAATTATGCTTGGCCTGATTTACTATTATCAGCCCTGGATTCCCAGACTCTGCTCTCCCTTCAGCGGGGAGAGCCGGGGGCTGTTAAACTTTGGCAGCCAAATCATGCTCTCCCGCCTTCTGTGGTACGCCTATTCCAACTCCGATTTTCTCATTGCTGGTCGTCTGTTGGGCAAAGAGGCCCTAGGGTACTATACCCTGGCCTTTGAAATGGCCTCTCTTCCTTTAGAAAAGGTGGTGTCGATGATTCCCCAGATTGCCTATCCCACCTTTGCCCAAGTTCAGCATGAGGAGGAGAGAGTGAGGCATTACTTTTTGAAAACCTGCCGGCTAGTGGCGCTGATCGTCTTTCCTCTCTTTCTGGGTCTTTTCCTTGTGGCCGAAGACCTTATTAGGCTGGTTTTGACTGGAAAGTGGGCCGCGGCCATCGGCCCGCTGAAGATTCTCTGTCTTATGTCTATCCTACGCTCTTTGGCTGTCCTGGGTGCGCCGCTGACCAATGCCCTGGGCAGACCCAATATCGCCCTGCTCAATTCGCTCCTCTGTGCCCTGATTTTGCCGCCGACATTCTGGGTGGGAGCAAGATTTGGCATTCAGGGGATTTCGCTGGCCTGGCTGATCGCCTACCCTTTTTTATTTTTGATCATAACCTCAAATTCCATCCACACTATCCGAATTACCCTGAGGGAGTACTGGCTAAACCTTCTGCCTGTGATCGAGGCGAGCCTCTTTATGCTGCTGGTGATATTCGGATTGCAGAGCTTGTTTTGGTCAGCTCTAACCTTGTGGTTTCGGCTATTTTTGACCTGCTTTCTGGGAGCTGTCTGTTATGTGGGTATCTTGTGGCTGGCTAACCGCTCTTTGCTTGAAGAACTTTTGGAATTTATCAGGAGAGATTGACTATATGCCAGGATTATTCGGTTTTTATCGAAAGAAACCCTTTTCACTGGAAAGATCCTCGGCGCTGCTAGCCAAGATGAAGGGACAGATGCAGCACACATCAAGCGGGGTCAGCGATTCGTATAGCCTCGATCGGTTTGCCGCCGGACGGCTGACCCTCGGCATTTTGGCTCCATCGCCCCAGCCGCTGATCAGCCCCGATGGGCGGTATATTCTCTTTTTTGATGGACAAATTTACGAATACCACACCCTGGCCAAGGAGCTGAAAGAGCGAGGATATACATTTGCCCAAAACTCAGAGGCTGAGCTGATCATGAATCTTTTTCTCGACCAGGGCAAGAGGTTTGCTCAATTGATTAAGGGGATATTTACGGTGGTCATCTACGATCAGCTCAGCCATTCGCTTCTTTTGGCCAATGACCGCTACGGCCTTTTCCCTCTCTACTGCCAGGATAGTGAGGATCAGTTTGCCTTTGCCTCAGAACTTAAGGCCCTTTTGCCAGTGATGGATGGTGAGCGAAAGGTTAACCGCAGTGCTTTATGCGACTTTTATAATTTTCAATTTATCACCGCAGATGATACCTTTCTGGAAGGGGTCAGTCTCCTTCCCTATGCTACGGTTATGGAGATAAGCGAAAGCGGCCTGCTCCAGGAACGCTATTGGGATTATCCCTACCAGAATCAGGAGAAGGACCGGGGGCTAGATGAGCTGGCCGAGGAAGGTTATTTGCTGATCCGCAAGGCGGTCCAAAATCAGTGGAAGACAGGTTTTAAGATCGGTATCCCTTTGAGCGGTGGGCTTGATTCGCGGCTTTTGGGGACGATAGCCTCAAAGATAGCTTCACAGAATAAACAACGGGTAAATTTTTTCCATGCCGGCAGCAATCCGCGGTATCGGGAAACCCAGATTGCACAACGGGTTTGTGGCTCGCTGGGTGGAGAGTGGCATTTTGTTGATCTTCTGTCCCAGGATATCAGCACCTTGATCCCAGAGGTGCTCAGCTTGAATGATAGCCATTTTTCCTGTCATCAGAGCTGGCTACTTGGAGTAGCCAAACGAGCCGCCAGAGAGGGTAAGGCTAATATACTCCTTGATGGCTACTGCTTTGATGCCCAATTAGGCTCGACATTTTCCATCCTCGGTCCCACCCCCCCTTCTGAAGAGCGGTGTAAGCTGATTCGCACCATCTATTGCGGCCTTCAGCCAGAGCTTGCCCAGCAATTTTTCACCCCTGAATTTGCCCGCTCTCTGATCCAGGTTACGGATGAAAATATCCGCCGGATGAGCAAGGAGCGGGATGGAGAGCCTGTTGAAAACTGGCTGCAATATTTTTGCTTTGTCAATCGGGCCCGCCGATACACCATCGGCAATTCCTGGGTAGGCCGCAACTATATTGAAAGCGCCTTCCCATACTTAGACTATGATCTTTTTGATTTCTGCCTGCGGCTTCCCTCTCAATACCGTTACCAGAGCAGGCTTTATCGACATATTTTCTTGCGCTATTTTCCCGCTCTGGCCAAGATCCCCTGGAGCAAAACCGGGCTTGCCCTGGATCGCTACCAGAGCAGTCTAAGCCGCTTATGGGACCTGATCAAAGGATCGGGCTACTATCTCAACCGCCTGAGCTGTGGACAGCTTGAGTGCGGAAATCTTGATGTAGATGCTAATCGCAGATTTCGCAAAGATCCAGCCTTCAGACGGTTTTTCATGGATATTTTGCGGGATGAGCGGACCGCAACCCGAGGGACTGTCTCTCGTCGAGGGATTGATAATCTTATTCGCTGCCTCGATTCGGGGAGGAATTATTTCCATCTGATCGAAGCTATTGTTACGGTGGAATTTTTCTTTCGCTCGTTTGTGGATTAAGGTTTTGTGGATTAAGAAATTTTGTGGATTAAGGGATATTAGGGATTATTAAGGGATTATTCAAGGAGATAGTTTCTTTCGCTGTCTTTTCGCCTTGCCAATGAGCTCTGGTCCAATTAGCCTGGTGGCAGTAGGAGATATCTGTCTGGGGATGGGGGTTGGGGATTTGGTCCGGCAGTTTGGTCCTGATTTCCCCTTTGCTCCCTGCAGCCGGATTCTGCATAAGGCAGACCTTGTTTTTGGCAATCTGGAGATGGTTTTCTATAATCCCAAAACGCCCCTTATCAAGGAGAGATGTTCCCAATCTTTGATGGAAGCCCCCCATACTTTTCTTCCCCTTGATAGGGGATCGGGTGAGCCGGGGCTATTTCAGGATGATGCCATGAGCCACCTTCCCCTTCTTGATTTCAAAGTCCCCTTGGCTTATGGTCAGGGGCTTGCCCGGGCAGGATTTCGCCTGCTTAGTGCCGCTAATAACCATATCATGGACTTTGGCTTTGCCGTATGCCAGGATACCTTGGACTTTTTAAAAGAGCAGGGGATTATGACCGCAGGATGCGGAAGGAATCTGGCTGAGGCGAGAAAACCAGCTATTCTGACGGTGCGGGGAAAGCAGATCGGCCTTCTGGCCTATGCCGATGACAGTGGTCAGTTTGCCCGGCCTGGGCAAGCTGGGGTAGCTCCGATCAAGAAAAAATATCTACTTGAGGATATCAAGGCTCTGCGTCCACAGGTTGATATTCTGGTTGTGTCTCTTCATGCCGACCTTGAATTTGTAGCCTATCCCGCGCCCTGGCGGGTTAGGTTGTCTCGGCGGCTCATCGAGGCGGGAGCAGATGTCGTACTCCAGCATCATCCGCATGTGCCCCAAGGGATTGAGCGCTACCGCGAAGGACTGATTGCCTACAGTCTGGGGAGTTTCGTTTTCCCCATTTGGGGAAACAGCTATGCCCAGCAGCGACCTTATACGGATCAAAGTCTTATCCTTAATCTTCACCTTGATAGGCACAGGATTTTAGGGTATGAGATTTGGCCGGTGCGAATCAATACTTACCATCAGCCGCTGCTCATGGAGGGTGAAGATCGACAGGAATTCCTTCGGTATCTTCGAGCGATTTCCCTACCCCTTGGCTGTCCTGATCTTCTGGATCGGCTATGGGCGAAAAGCTGTAGGCAGGCGGCAAGTGCCTACTGCTCCTGGCTGAAAGGGATTTACTGGCAGGAGGGATGGCCGGGGGTATTTCGGCAGATCGCTCTTTTAGCCAAGAGCACGGAAAAGCGGCGCTGGGTGCTTGGTCTTGTATCTGGCCTGGGGCGGTTTGGATTTTAATCCCCGATGATGCTCTCTTTCTATCTCTGGACCCTGATTATAATTGGCCGCCCCCAGGATATCTTTCCCGATCTTCTGTTTCACCTTCATCCGGGTAAGATAGCGGCTTTGCTTACTATCGGGCTCTATGGATTGAACATCAAGAAAAGGGTTAATGAGGATCTGTTCAAAAGCCCTGAGGTTTTGATTTTTCTGCTCTTTGGACTTCTTATGGTCGCCTCTGGTTTATTCGGTGTCTATCCACGGCAGAGCCTAGAGTTTTTGAAACAGGATTTTTTAAAACTGGCTATATACTTTCTGATCCTAAGCCGGATTATAATTACCCCCGATGATATCCGCAAGCTTGCCTGGGTGATTGTCTTAGCTGCGGTTATGATTTCTCTGGCCAGCCTTCGGTTGAAGGCTCAGGGTGAGCGGATCAGTGTCGGCACCATGTATGACCCAAATGATCTGGCTATGGTCCTGGTCATATCCTTCCCCTTTCTTCTGCACTTTTTCCTTGAGGGCGGAAGGGTTCAGAAGGCAGCTTTGGCTGGAGCTGGGGCTATTGTCTTGTCAGCCTTTTTACTCACCAAGTCGCGGGGAGGCTTCTTAGGCCTGGTAGCTGTTATCCTAGCCTTTGCAGCCACAGGCTCCTCCGGGGAGCCAGATGGGGGGAAAAAGTGGTCCAAGAGGGTGGTTATTCTGCTCCTGACTCTGGCTCTGGCTGGTTTGGCCACCAGCCAGTACTGGCAACGCATCCGAACTATTTTCTCTCGCCAGGACCGAGGCTCCATGAGAGAAGTGATCTGGAAGCGAGGGCTGGTTCTATTTGCCGAACACCCTTGGCTGGGGGTTGGGGTTGACTGCTTTTCCACTGCCTATGGCCGGGCTCTTGAGCAGGGAAAGTTTTATCATCTTGGGAATGTATATGATCGGGCTTGGAAAGCGGCTCACAATAGCTTTTTGCAGGTAGGAGCCGAGATGGGCATTTTCGGCTTTCTGATTTTCCTTTTCCTGATCGGCCTATCTTGCTGGAATTTCCAGCAGGCCAAGTACCTAGCCCGGGTCGCCTCGGCTCCGGATATCCAGCAGCTGGCCGAGATGTTTTCCCTAGGATTGATCGGCTTTCTAGTCTGCGGCTTTTTTCTCTCTCAGGCCTATTCAGTCTTTCCATACCTCTTTTTGGCTGTTTCGGGTCTTTTGCGCCGCCAGGCGGCAAGTTGCCAAGTGGCAAGTTGCCAAGTGGAAAGCGGCCAGAAGGATGGAAGAAGCCAGAAGGATGGAATAAGATGAGTCAAAAGCAGCCAGCAGTGGTGGGCCAGCGAGTCGAAGACTGGGGGCTTGAAAATCGGCAGGGGCTGCTTATCATTGACGGTGTAAGTTGTCTGGATCTGGTCAGGGAATTTGGCACTCCCCTGCATGTGGTTCACGAGAGGCGGCTTCAGAGCAACATCAGGCGCTTTAGAGCCGCGTTTTCAGGATATGAGCCTGGGGTGCAGATTTTCTATTCCTACAAATCAAATGGCATCCCTGGAGTATTGAAGCTTCTACACCAGAGGGGAGAAGAAGAGGGAGAAGAAGGACTTGGGGCCGAGGTCATATCGCCTTATGAATTGTGGCTAGCCATGCGGATGGGAGTGGATCCCCGGCGGATTGTCTATAATGGCCTGGATAAGCCGCCTGATAGTCTGAGACTGGCTCTTGGGGCCGGAGTGAGAATCAATGCCGACTCCCTTATAGAGCTGAAGCGGCTTGAAGCTGTGGCCAAAGAGCTTGGCGTTGGCTGTGAAATAGGAATTAGGGTTTGCCCTCAGGTTGGCTGGAATTCCCAGTTCGGCCTGGGACTTGCTAATGGGCAGGCTGAGCAGGCCATAGACTATATTAGCCGCTCCTCATACCTTACCTGCACCGGCCTGATGTGTCATGTTACTACCCGAGCCACGGAAGCAAAGCCTCATATCAGAGCCTGCTTGGAGCTTGTGCGGTTTGCGGCCAAAGTTTGCCGCCGCTACGGCCTCAAGATCAAAACCCTTGATCTTGGGGGAGGCTTTGGGGTGCCAACCGTCAAGGGGCTCTCTTACTGGGAGAGCCTTTGCTACCGGCTCTTGAACCACCCACCAAAGCCACCAAAGGCTGGAGAGTGCCAGCCGATTGAGAGCCTGGCCGAGCAAATCCTGAGCGCACTCGGCAGGGAGTGCGAGCGGCTGAAGATCGACCCACCCATCCTCTGCCTTGAGCCGGGCAGAATTATTACTAGCGATGCTCAACTGCTGCTGTTAACGGTGGCGGGAGTAAAGCCCGGCGACAAAAGATGCCTCTTTGCCATTACCGATGGCGGAAGGTTTACTACTAACTACCCCCTGGATCATGAGTACCATGCCGCTTTTGTGGCCAATAGGCTGAATGATCCCCCTGGGCAGGAATATTTCGTGGTCGGAAGGCTGTGCTCCCCTGGTGATTGGGTTTTTCGAAGCATTCGTCTGCCTTGGCTTCAGGCTGGAGACATATTGGCTATTATGGATTCGGGCGCCTATTTTACCCAGTTTTCGACCAATTTCTCCTTTCCACGAGCCGCGGTTGTGGCTGTGAGGGATGGTGTGGCCAGGGTTTTACGGCAGAGGGAAACCTATGAGTATATGATCGGCATGGATATTTGGTCTTGAAATTCTTGCCATGCCTTGAAATTCTTGAAAGTTATCTTTCGTAATTACTACCGGACACATTTTATCTTCTGGTTTTGTATATGCCTTCTAATATTACAACGAGACATTGTTCCTTATACTAGCCATTTCATCTGTCCTGCGGTGTAGAGAATCGACGCGTTATCCTCATAAATTCCTACTTCAAGCAGGAAAGATGTTTGGGAAGTCTCGTTGTAAGACTAAGTGCAGGCATTTCATGTCATTCTCGCCTAGGCGGGAATCCAGAGGGTTGCTGCAATTAAAGGAAATAGGTAAGATCGAGGAAATAAAAATTTGCGGGTCTTGATCACCAATGGCCAAAATCGCATCGCTTATGCAGCCTTAAGGAGCCTTGGCTGTCGTGGGATTTCAGTCTGCGCGGCTGACTTCATTCCCTGGGCTATGTGTTTTTCCTCTCGCTATTGCCAGGGGCACTTTCGCTATCCATCACCGTTCCGCAAACCCCAGGAGTGCATTAACTCCCTAATCGAAAATGGCCGGCGGCAAAATTGCCGTATCCTGCTGCCTATTTATGAGGAGACCTTTCTGATTGCTAAATATCAGGACAAGCTAAAATCCCATTTTTCTCTGGCTGTGCCTGAGTATGAAAAGATGCTGATGGTTCATGACAAAAAGCGTCTCTATGAGCTTGCCCAAAGGCTTGAGATACCAACCCCGCGCTTTGCTGCCTTGAGTGCTCCTCACCCTTCCCATTATCCCTGGCTTGAGGAAGCCCGATATCCGCTATGGTTAAAGCCACGGCAGGGTGGAGGAGCCTGGGCCGTAGTGCCGATGGCCTCCTTTGAAGAGCTGCTGAGGCGATGGACTCGGCCTGATCTGCCCTATGGGCTTCCTCCTGATCGCTTCCTGGTACAGGAGCATGTGCCCGGGCCGATTTTTTGTGTGGCCATGCTGTTTTGTCGGGGAAAGCTGCGGGCCCGCTTCACCTACCGGCAGGTGAGGAATTATCCCTTGCGTGGAGGAGTGGCTACACTGCGGGTCAGCGATCGACACCAAGGGGCCGAAAGCAGCTTGCAGCGGCTTCTTGAAGCCCTAGAGTGGCACGGTGTCTGCCAGGCGGATTTTGCCATAGATCAGGAATCTGGGCTAGCTTATCTTTTGGATGTTAATCCGCGATTTTGGAGTGCCACCCACCTTGCGGTCATCTGTGGAGTAGATTTCCCCTATCTAGTGTATCAACTAGCGGCCTTCGGCGATATTGAGCCAGCTCTTGAGCACCCAATAGGCATTCAGTCCCGCTGGTTTTGGGGAGAGCTTCGGGCTTTCTGGGAGGCTTTCCGCCAGCCTGGTGAGAGAATCAAGGCTCTCAAAACCTATAGCCGAATCAGGGGAGCTGATAGCCATTTCGATGACCTATGCCTGAAAGATCCTCTGCCTCCTCTTATATTTTTTATAGACAGCCTGAGGAGGATGCTAAAACAGCGCTCCCTAACCCTGCGGCCCCATGACTCTCTGGATGGGGTTTGGGAGTAAAAAGAGAATAAAAAGAAAGAAAAGAAAAATAAATTATGCTAAGCAGGAGGAAAGAGCCAATCAGGGTCTTGCAGCTTATCGCTCCCAATACCCTTGGCGGTGCGGAAAAGGTAGTTTTGTCGCTTCAGGAGTGGCTGGCCGCGGGGGAAGATGAAAGCCCACAGTTTATCCCCTCTCTGGGAATATTCATCTGGGTCAGGAGACCACAGAATGCTTTTTTGCAAGAGGTTAGAGCCAAGGGCTATCCCCATATCATCTTTCCCATGCGCTTTGCCTTTGACTGGGCCAATATGATCCAGCTCGCTCGCTATCTCAAGGCAAGCCGAATCAAGCTTCTACACACCCACGGCTACCGCTCGGATATCGTGGGGCTTTTCTGTGCCCGGATAGCCGGTATTCCAGCGGTTACTACCCTGCATGGCTGGACAGCTACAGACTGGAGAGTGCGTACCTATGAGTGGGGACAGCGCCTGATACTCCCCTTTTTTGAAGCTATAATCGCCGTCTCGGAGCAGATTGCCGATCAGCTCGTCAAACAAAGGGGGATTGCACCCAGCAAAGTCAGACTGCTGCCCAATGCGGTCAGGATTCCACAGGAAGATGTGGATTGGACCGAGCGGCACAGAGTACGGCGCCAGTTTGGCTGTGATCCTGAGGCCTCAGTAGTTGGCTTTGTTGGGCGCTTGAGTTCGGAAAAAAATCCGGCTGATTTGCTCAAAGCCATAAGCCTGCTCACTCCCAGACTGCCCAAGCTGGTGTGTTGGATAGTCGGAGAAGGGCCACAGCGGTTATCTCTTGAGAGGCAGGCCAGAGAGCTTGGTATTGCTCGGCAGGTTTTCTTTCTCGGATTTCAGGCAGACATGGGCCGTATTTATCAGGCTCTTGATGTCCTGGCCATTACTTCTCGCACCGAAGGGACGCCCCTGGCCCTCCTTGAGGCCATGTCCTTCGGGCTACCGGTGGTTTCAATGCGGGTAGGAGGGATAGTCGATCTGCTGGATGAAGGAGTCAATGGTCTGCTAGTCAACCCAGGTGATACGGCAGCTATGGCCGATAGCCTTGCGCGGGTGCTGACCGATCCACAGCTAGCCAAAGAGCTTGGGAGGGCAGCCAGAAAAAAAGTGCAGACCCATTTTGCCATAGATGTATGGATCAGCCGCCTTCGGCAAGTGTATCGGGAGTGTGTGGAAGCGCATCTTTTCAGGCAGACTCTAAGAGCTTAATTTTAATTCTTACCATATTTTTGGCTATCGGACACTTTTTACTACAGATGTATTTATTTATATTTATTGGTGTAATTTAGAAGTAATCATCATTCCTCTCGGCAACCAAAAAATCAAGTCCAATGAACATTTTATTTTTATCCACCATTATCCCCTATCCGCCTGTGGATGGACATTCGCACAGGACCTATTACCTCCTGAAGTATTTGGCTGAAAATCACCGCATTCACCTGATCGGCTTTGTGAAAAAGCCTGATGATTGGGACTCGGCACGAGCACTTAGCAAATTCTGCGCCAGTGTGCACCCATTTCTTCTTCCCGAAGATTTTTCTCGGATCTCTCTTGGGCTTTCGCTGACCCAAAGTCTCTTTTCTTCCGATCCCTTTGTAGTCAGAAAATACCTCCATCCACCAGCCCAGGCAGCTATGGAGAGGATTTTGCGAACCGAGCCAATCCATCTCATTCACTGTGATATGCCGAATCTGATCGCCTATGTCAGAGGCGACAGCAGTCCACCGGCCATTGCTGTTCATCATGATCTTGAATGGCTGCTTATGGATCGGCGGGCTCAAGCTGAGCCAAATTTCCTAAAAAGGTGGTATTTTTCCCAGCAGGCTAAAAAGTGGCGGCAATTTCTCCCCAAGATGGAGCGGAAAACCAGGCTACATGTCGTTGTTTCCGAAGTGGACCGAAAGCGGCTGGAGGAGGCCTCTTTCTTTCACCGCCCGGCTCGGGTAGTACCGAATGGAGTGGATATAGAATATTTCCAGCCTCAACCCTCTATCCCGACAGAGAAGATGGTGGCACTCCTTGGCGGAATGCACCTTTTCCAGAATGCTGATGGGGCAGAGTATTTTCTGGAAAGTGTCTGGCCAAAAATTAAAGCCCTAGACAGTGGGATAGCCTGCCTGATAGTCGGGCAAAAGCCCTCATCAAGGCGGCTTAAGGCACTGGCTGCAAGAGCTGGTGGCGTCAGGATGCTGGGATTTATCAGCGATGTGCGGCCCCTGCTGGCTAGAGCAGGGTTGATGGTAGTTCCAATTCGAATCGGCAGCGGAACAAGGCTCAAGATTTTATCCGCTATGGCTATGGGCAAGGCTGTGGTGTCAACCTCTATCGGCTGTGAGGGGATCGAGGCCAAAGCAGGAGAGGAGCTTCTGGTGGCTGATACGGCTGATGATATGGCTAGGCAGGTGGTTGAAGTGCTGCAAAATCAGGCCTTGCGGTTGCGGCTTGGAGAAAATGCCCGCAGGCTAGTTGAGGAAAGATACTCCTGGGCCAAAATAGCCAGGATCATGGAAGATACTTACCAGGAAGCGGTGGAAGATTTCTATGCCTCTTAGCGGCAGGGTGATTATCATTACCGGAGCAAGTCGCGGGATTGGCCGAGCCACAGCCAGGCTTTTGGCCGCGAAGAGAGCCAGGGTTGTCTTGGCCGCCCGTAATGGGGAGGATCTGCGAAAGATCAGCCAGGAAATCAGAAGCCGGCAGGGCTTTTGCATGGCCGCAGTCACCAATGTGCAGAGTGAGAGGAGCGTCAGAGCGCTGGTGAGCCGGGTTGTCAGTCGGTTTGGTCGTATTGATGTGCTGATTAATAATGCGGGAGTCTGCATCTTTGGGCCGCTTGTCCACATCAGCCTGGCTGATTGGGAAAGAGTCATCAGAACTAACCTGAGGGGAGTATTTCTCTGTAGCCGCGAGGTTATTCCAGTTATGCTCAGACAAGGGCGGGGACAGATCATCAATGTGGCTTCTCAGGCAGCAAGATTCAGCTTTCCTAACCTGGCTGCCTATTGCGCCTCAAAGTTTGGAGTGCTCGGCTTTTCCGAATCCTTAAAGCGGGAGCTTGCACCCTACAATATAACCATCTCCTGTCTCTGTCCAGGTTATGTGGATACTGAGCTGCTTAGGGTATTTCCTGCCGATATGCTAAAGAGAGCCAATATAGCCTCACCTGAGGAGGTAGCTGAGCAGCTTTTCGGGCTAATCATGAATCCCCAGGCTCGGCCAGAGAACCTCCTTTCGCCCTTAAAAAGGATCATCCGAAAGGTGTTTGGTCTATGGAGCCCATGATGTCGATGGAACCATGACATGATGGTGGCCCATGCATATTAAGACCGCAAGATTGGTAGGGGCACAGCATGCTGTGCCCCTACTGGGAACCCATGCATTATGGAGACCGCAAGCCCACTGCCCACTGCCTACATTGAGCCCATGCATATTAAGACCGTAACGGCAGCCCGCAGAGCGAACATATTTCATGGAACCCATGCATATGGAGCCTATGATTAGGCTTGGTTTAATCTCCTGCTGGTATAGGGAGAAAAGCTGCGGCAGATTTGCCCATAATCTTGCCTGCGCCCTCAAAAGTCTTGGGGTTGAAATTACAGTCATTTCCGCCAATTGCCTTTGTTTTCGCGATCATCCTTTTCAGCCCGAGCTGTTTTTCTCCCCATGCCGCAAGCTCAGATTTCCTGATTTATACTGGAAACCCGCTCCCCTGGCCATAAGCTACCTGCGGGCTGTCGGAGAGCTGGCCACCGATGCCCTCAAGGGTTTGGGCTATCTAGCAAAGGCAAGCTCATGCTCCATCCTCCACTATCAGCAAACTCAAGGATCATTCGGCTTTCTCCCCCTGCTCTCTTTTCTATCATATCCCACCCAAGCCAGGCGGGTTATCAGTATTCATGAGATCGACACCGTGCAAACACAGCTCAAGATTAAATCCCGAACCTTTTCTACAGCCTGGCTAAACAGGATTTACCATAAAGCCGACGCCATTATCGTTCAAACTTGCGCTCTCGGAAAAAGACTCGAAGAGCTTGGGGTCAGTTCGTCAAAAATTCACCTCATTCCTCACGGCACTCACCTGCCTTCCCGTAGACCATCACCTGCATCTTGGCTGAAGGGGGCAGGCAGTGGTTCATGGCCGCCACAGTATCGGATTGCCTTCTGCGGCGGTCATCATCTGACCTCAGGTAAGGGCTTTGATACCCTGCTTGATGCCCTGCTCATTCTCAAAGGGCAGGGAATAGAGCCAGAAGTTATGATCTATGGGCTGAATGAAGGCTATGGCCAGGAGAAGGGTCAAAAGCTTCTCCATGAGCTTGGACTAAGCCATCGGTTCACCTGGTTTGACTATCGAAGCGATGATGCTCTGTTTGAAGAATTGCAAAAAGCTTTGGTTATGGTTATCCCCTATACCAGCAGCGAGGCCGGAGCTGCGGTAACTGAGGCTATGGCCAATGCCGTTGCCGTGATCGCCACCCGAAATGCCGGGCTGCCTGAATACCTTGGGGAAGACGGCCTCTATATCGAAGAAAATAACCCCAGAGAGTTGGCTGAAGCTATTAAACGGCTTATCCAAAACCCCGATCTGCGGGATGATCTGGGTAGGCGATTGTATCGGAGGGCTTCACAATTATACACCTGGGAGGCTATAGCCAGAAAGACCCTGGATGTATATGAGGAGCTTTTGGGGAAGGTGAATTTGAGGTGAATTTCAGGGAATTAAGATGAATCCAGCGATCATAAAATGCTGGTCAAAAGCGAAAGCCTGGGTAATTCCATATTCCTCATAAAAATATGCCATATAAAAAGATAAGTGTTAATTATAAACCTAATTGACAATTATATCAATTACATAAGGTAATGGACAGATGTTCCCCATGTTGAAAAAATAATGTTGAAAATATAAAGGGGAGGAGAGAAAATAAAGAGAGAAGAAAGTTA
>JAILZY010000081.1 GCA_023512255.1 bacterium
AAGTTTTAGGAGGATGGTTTGGAAGGAACCCTTTTTCAAAAGGGTTCCTTCCAATTTCAAAAGGGTTCCTTCCAAAAATTACTGGCACAGGTTATGCTTTTTTAAAGGATATAAAGAAGCCTTGTTATCTTCTGCCAGTTCAGTTATATTAGATTAGAAAGAGTATTTTTTTTCAGATCATTCAGGCATAAGTTATGAGGGTATCACAAGTTATGAGAACAAAGAGATGGAAGATCGTATCTTGGCTCGGCTGTATAATTCTTATACTCTTTACTTCTGGCTGTCAGCATTTTACCAGCGGAATTTCAGCATCTTCAAGTAGGGCGAAGATAGCGGCGCCTGCTGCTTCTGAATGCAATGTGATTGTTATAACTATAGATACCCTAAGAGCTGATCATCTTGGCTGCTACGGAAACGCCAAGATCAAGACCCCTTATCTTGATGGCATAGCCAAAGAAGGGGTAAGGTTTGCTCGGGCCTATACTCCGGTGCCGGTAACGCTTCCTTCTCACACTTCAATATTTACTGGCCTTTATCCTGTTTACCATAAGGTGCGCAACAATGGAACATTTGAGGCAGGCAGTCAACTGGAAACCCTGGCTGAGGTGCTCAAGAAAAATGGGTATAAGACTGCAGCCTTTATCGGCTCTTTTGTCTTGGACAGCCGCTACGGGCTGGATCAGGGATTTGATTACTATGATGATTATCTGGAAAAGGATGCCAATCAGTCGATCATGGTTTATAATGAGAGGCCGGCTATCGAGGTGGTCCAGGCAGCCAATCAGTGGCTGGAGAAAAATGCTCAAAGTCGCTTCTTCCTCTGGCTCCATTGCTTTGATCCCCATGCCCCCTATGAGCCGCCGCTGCCGTTTTGTAAGATTTACCAGAAAAATTTATACAATGGCGAGATTGCCTACACTGATTATGCCTTGGGAAGGCTGTTTTTAACCTTGAGGGAAAAGAATCTGCTCGATAAGACCCTGCTGGTGATTACTGCTGATCATGGTGAAGGATTAGGCGAGCACGAGGAAAAGACTCACGCCATTTTTCTCTACGACACTACGCTTCATGTTCCCCTGATCATGCGCTATCCCAAGGCTATTCCTGCTGGTTTAGTTATTCAGGATACGGCCTCAACCATTGATATTATGCCGACAATTATGGACATCCTCAATATTAAAAATCGGCCCCAGGTTCACGGCAAAAGCCTTTTGAGGCTCGTTCGGGGAGAGAGAGGGCCGCAGCATGAGGAATTTTTATGCGAAACCTTCTATCCTCTCTACAACCACAACTGGAGCCCTCTTGAGGGCTTGCGGACCGAAGAGTGGAAATTCGTCAAAGCGCCACGGTCTGAGCTTTACGATTTGAAAAATGATCCAGGGGAAAAGGTTAATCTCTTTGACCAAAAGAGGGAATTAGCCAAGAGATTAGAAGCCCGGATGAGAGAGCTTCAGCAGAAAAATTCTCCTCCTAAGTATGGTTTTTCCACTCAGCTTAAGATGGACAAGGATACCAAGGATCGGCTGAGAAGCCTTGGTTATGTCTGGACGGTATCGGTTACCGAGAAGAAAGATCCATATAGCTTGCCAGATCCCAAGGAGATGATCGCCACGTTAGATTATCTAAATATGGGCACCTATTACTATACTCAGGGGAATTATGATCGGGCTGTTGAGCAGTTTCAACTAATGCTGAAAGCCAATCCCAAGGATGTATTCACTCACTTTGTTTTGGGCTATATCTATGATAAGCAAAATCGCGCTGATCTAGCCATTCAGGAATTGCAGGAGGCTATTCGGCTTGATCCCACCTATATCAATGCTTACAATAACCTGGGAACGATCTACAATCGGCTTGGGCGGCAGAAGGAGGCGCTTGAGGTCTTCAAAATTGCCCGGGAGTTAAACCCCGATTACCTGGAGGTGCATGATAACCTTGGTGTGGTTTACTTTGCTCTTGGAGAATATGAGCAGGCCCTGGAGTCTTTCCAGAAGGCAGCTCAAATTAACCCCAGGGGATATGAGCCGTACAACAATATGGGAAGCGTTTATCTGGCTATGGGTAAGTACGAAGAGGCGGAAAAGATGATTTTGAAGGCCCTCGAAATCAACCCAAGGGCCGCAGATGGCTTGAATAATCTGGGCAGCATCTACATTACCAGACTAGATTATCCGCGGGCGATTGAAAAGCTTAAGGAGTTAGTTGAGCTTGATCCCAATCATGTTGATGGCTGGGTTAACCTGGGCACAGCCTTTCTTGGAGCGGGAAAGTACGAAGAATGTCAAAAGGCGCTGGAAAAAGCGATCCAGCTAAAGCCCGATCTTCCCAAAGCCTACAATTGTCTGGGAACCATGTTTATGAAACAGGGAAAGATCGCTCAGGCGATAGAGCAATTTAAAAAATCTATCACCTTGGATGCCGATTCTGCAGAGACCCACTATAACCTGGGGATTGCCTATTATACCAGTGGCCAGCTCAGCCAGGCCATCGAGGAGTATCAGCGCTCGATCGCTCTCGATTCTAAGAGTCCAGCTACCCATGTTAATCTCGGGATCGCTTATTTCCACCTTGGACTGCTCGACAAAAGCCAGGCTGAATACCAGGCTGCGCTTGCCCTTGAGCCGAATCACCTAGAAGCCAGGATCAATCTTGGCGTAACCTATTATAACCAGGGGGAATATGACCTGGCTATCGAGGAATACCGCAAGGCTTCACTTATTAGCCCAAACAGTATTCAGCCCTATGTGAATATGGGCCTGGCCTATCTGGCTAAGGGATTGTACGCCGAAGCCATAGCTGAATACCAGAAAGCCTTGAAGATTGATCCCAACAGCCTGGAAGTGCATCTTAATCTGGCCAGTGCATATTTCAATCATGGGCAATACCAGCAAGCCTTAGCTGAATACCAGAGCATCACCCGGCTTGATCCGAAAAATCCAGCAGGCTACTATGGCCTGGGGTACAGCTATTTTTACCAGGGGCTCTTTGATCAGGCAATTTCAGCCCTGCGGAATGCGCTTCGTCTGAAACCAGACTATCTTGAAGCTAGGCTCTTGCTGGATAAGGCCTTGTCCATCAAGCAGAACTAGCAGCAGAGCAAAGGCGCTTTCTTTAAAGCTCTCTCTTTGTGGTCATAGACTCAGCGAAAAAGCGCTATTGTCAATTAGTGTAGCGGAAGCGGAAGAGAGAGCCGCTTAGCTGCCCCACCAGGGCTCTACATCTAGGGTAAATTTCAGGTTAGTACAGCAGCCATAGATATCAGCAGCCATAGATATCACAAGCGCAGATAATTACCTTGTATTGTCCAGGAAAGTAGGTCAGGATGGAGTAGACCCCTTCTGAGCTAATGGTTCCGATATTGGTACTGTAATACAATTTGTCTCCATCAGGGTCAGAAATACTGGTAACCAGGGTAAAGAGGGTTCCAGCTCGGGCAAGCTGCGGGCTGTAAATCTTGGTACCTCGAGGCGGATGGTTAAACCAGCTTCCACGGTTGACTACGGTCATTTTTTTCTTGATCTTGGCAATGGCTCCCTTTTCATCCTGAACAGTGATTTCTATCCTGAAATCGCCCTCAAATCGGGGAGTAAACTGGATCAGACCTGTATGGGGGTTAATAATGGACTCCTGCCAGGGGCCATATTGATAGTTAGGCAGGCCATCAATGATAGCTGAATAGGTAAGCTGATCACGGTCCTGATCAAATACCTTGACCTGATAGGTAAAGGGCTCATCCACATAGCCAACAAACTTTCCCATCCTTTGAATGACCGGAGGATGATTACTAATATGATAGTTAACCACAGATAAGGGGAAGACATTCACGTCGCTATTGTACTTATCCCGTACCGTGGCGGTTATGATTAGGTCCTCTAGGCACTGGGGGGTGAATCGAAAAGCAGCCCGAGCTGTAGAAAAGGGGGTCATAGGGTCGTTCGGATCAAGAGGCAAGGGCAAAACAACTCCTTTGTTTACTTTTGTACCTTGTGCTCCCCATCCGCCAATTTGAACCTCAAAGGTGAGAGGGTCTTTATCCCTGTCATTGGCATATAGAATCAATTCAAAAGGCTCAAAAAGAGTAGCAAACTGAGGCCCTGGGCAGTAAAGCGAGGGACGGCGATTTTTATACCGAGCAAGATCTTCAGAGAAAGAGATTTCATCCAGAGAGTATTCATTTCCCAAAAAAAGGATTCCATAAACTGCCCCAAGGTGTTGCGGCTTTGGTAAAAGAGACGCCTTTTGGGCCTGATCGAGATCTTCTTGAAGATTGCGAACTACAAGGTGCCAGGTAGTGTCTTGAATCTCCCGACCGAGCGGATAGCTTATACAGGGGGTCGGACTGGCTGCGGCCAATGATTTTGGCAAGGGGATGGGGGGGCTGAAGGTTCCCAAATTCTGCGGCCCTTGTCCATCAATCGGAGAGTAATTAAGCCATATCCAGCTATTTTCCTTAGTCTTAACCAGAACATAGCATTGAACCTGAGTAAATTTTTCTAACCCTACGGGAGCTTTTATTTTGTAGGTTAATCCAGCTCCCTGTGGAGGCTGACCGGTGGTTGGGTCTTTTACCGAGTAGTAAGCTAGACAATAGGGTTGTAAGCCATTCATAACCGAAGGAGAGCAATGCACACATAAAACCCTGCTTCCTTCAGCCTTATCAAGCTGAGTATAAATAAGGCCATACCCTATTCCAAAACCATTAACGGGATAGGATGGGTCTGAGGTTTGCCAGCCATGATTATAGGGTGAGTCCCAGTATTCGAAATCATCGAAAATAAAAGCCTCAGCCAAATTGAGGAAGATAAAGTTGAGAAAGATAAAGAAAATGCAGATTAATATTCCAGCAGCTATCAAAATCATCCAATTTTTTTTGTTTTGAAGTCTCATGTTTGCAAATTACTCCTTTTTTTACTTTAATTAATTTTGCTCAAAAAGTTGGCTCTCTTCTTTTGCAGCTTGTTTTAAGCTGTATTAACTTTATCTTTTAAGTAGAGATGGATTGACTTTGTTTTTTCTTACGGTAGAAAAAAATTGTCTTTTTTTCCTCTTGGGTATTGACAGATGAGAGTAGGAATTAGTATTATTATTTTAAACACTCCGATTAGAGTATAAAAAGAGTGTTTAAAATTTTAACCCAGAGCGCTGAGAAACCCCTTAATAACCTAGGAGGAAGTCTATGACCAGAAAGAGCAAAAAACTACTGACCAATGGCAAACTACTCACTAAAGTATTCACCACTATGCTAGCCGCGGCGGGTTTAATTTTTGGCCTTGTTGTATCTACTAAGACAGCAGGGACAGCAGCCCGGACAACTAACTCAAGAGAGGAGCCAGCCAGATTGGCCGCCGTGGCACCTGCTGCTGCCGCTCCTCATGCCGAAGAGCTAGCCGGCACCATCGCCATCTCAGGAGCCTGGGCCCTTTATCCTATGGCGGTAAAATGGGCTGAGGAATTTCAAAAGATTCACCCCAAGGTAAAAATTGATATCGCTGCTGGCGGAGCTGGAAAAGGAATGGCTGATGCTCTGGCAGGAGTAGTTGATATTGGCATGGTTTCGCGGGATATTCATCCAGCTGAGGTCCAAAAAGGGGCCTTTTGGATCTCAGTGGTCAAGGACGCGGTCGTACCCACGATCAATGAGCACAACCCCTTCTTGAGGGAGATTCTGGCCAAGGGGGTCAAGAAAGAGACCTTGGCTGCCATCTGGATAAGCGGAAAGATTAGCCGATGGAGTGAGGTGGTTGGAATAAGTGGGCTCAGCCGCCAACAGGAGGGCCAGGATGCTATCCATGTCTACACCCGATCTGATGCCTGCGGAGCCGCGGAAACCTGGGCTCAGTATCTGGGGAAAAATCAGGAAGACCTTCTGGGGATCGGAGTCTACGGCGACCCTGGCCTAGTTGAAGCAGTCAGTAAAGACAGGTTGGGCATTGGTTTCAATAACATCAACTATGTCTATCAGGCTAAGACAAAAGAGCAGGTTAGCGGCATTCACGTTCTGCCGATTGATCTCAACGGCAATGGCCGCCTGGATGAGGATGAAAATTTTTATCAGGATCGGCAAGCGATCACTAGGGGAATTGCTACGGGAAAATACCCTTCTCCGCCTGCCAGGGAGCTACATTTTGTCTCTCAGGGCAAGCCGAAGAAGCCGATTGTGGTCGCCTTCTTGAGATGGATTTTGACTGATGGACAAAGATATGTTCCTGAGGCTGGCTACATCAATCTGTCTGAGGAAAAACTTCAGCAAGAGCTTCAAAAACTCGAAAGGTAGGTGATAACCATATGGATACATCCTCATCTTCGTTATCTCAATCTCAATTATCTCAGCCGTTGCCATCCGATCAGACAGCAGCGCTCCACGGACAGCCCCAGCCGGCGCTCATCAGGCTCCTGCAAGGCTCAAGGCTAATCAAGGATAAGCTGGCTGCTGCCTCGATGCTGTTTCTGACCATTGGCTCAAGCCTGATGATATTTCTTATTGCCCTTCAGCTCTATCAGCGGTCGAGGCCGATTTTGGCCATGAAGGGGCTTGCTGAGTTGCTCTTTTCGACCTCCTGGCGTCCTTTGAGAGGAGAGTTTGGTTTTTTCCCCTTTATCATGGGCACTCTTTGGGTAACTGCTGTAGCCGTGATCATAGCTGTGCCGCTGTGTCTTCTGACTGCAATCTATCTGTCTGAGTATGCTCCGAGAATGGTGCGGGAGTGGGCCCGACCTCTAGTCGATCTGCTGGCTGGAATTCCCTCGGTAGTCTACGGGCTATGGGGGATTTTGGTGATTGTTCCGCTGATCAAAAATTATATTGCTCCAGCCTTTGGCACCTTCTCGACCGGCTATAGTGTCCTGGCCGCCGGGATGGTGCTGGCTATTATGATCTTTCCGGTGATTATTCATGTTTCGGTTGAGGTGTTCGGATCAATACCGTATGAGATGAGGGAAGCTGCCCTGAGCTTGGGAGCGACCGGTTGGCAGACCGTAAAGTATGTGGTCCTGCGCAAGGCTATGCCAGGGATAATAGCGGCTGTGGTTTTAGGCCTCTCTAGGGCTTTTGGCGAGACTATGGCTGTTTTGATGGTGGCTGGCAATGTGGCCAGGGTTCCCTCATCGCTCCTCGGTCCTGCCTATCCTCTGCCGGCCCTGATCGCCAATAGCTACGGCGAGATGCTGTCTGTGCCCCTCTATGATTCAGCGCTTCTTTTGGCTTCACTCATTTTACTGGCAATAGTGCTCTTGTTCAATATTCTCTCGCGGCTTATTCTGATTAGGGTTGAGAGGAATATTCAATAGATTATAGAAAAAATTATGAAAAGATGAAAAAAAATATGGACAGAGGAAAAATATGGACAGAGTGAAAAAGAGTATGAATAGATGGAAAATAATCAACAGGAAGAAGATAGAAGAGAGGATCTTCAAGTGCCTGATGGTGGCCTCAACCCTGATCATTCTGGCGGTTTTGCTGCTGATCCTGGCTACGGTGATCGTCCGGGGGCTGCCTACTTTAAGTCTGGCCATGCTTACCCAGGTTCCTCGTGGGGGGTACTACCTTGGTCAGGGCGGCGGAGTAGCGAATGCCATTGTCGGCTCGCTCCTGGTGTGTGCAGGAGCGATAGGGCTAGCCATAATGCTCAGTCTGCCAACGGTGTTGTATCTCAATGTCTATGCTCGCAAATCCTCCCCTTTTGCCTCTTTCACCCGCTTTTCCTTTGATGTTCTGTGGGGTGTGCCCTCGATAGTCTACGGAGCTTTCGGCTTTGCCATCATGCTATTTTTCGGGCTCAGGACCTCGCTCCTCGGCGGCATTCTGGCCGTAACCTTCCTGATTCTGCCCATTATGAGCAGGACCATGGATGAGGTGGTCAGAATGGTGCCTGCCGAGCTCCTTGAGATATCCTACTGCCTGGGGGCGACAAAACTTGAGGCCGCGCTTCGGGTAGTGATCCGGCAGAGCCTGCCCGGTCTTTTGACTGCAGTCCTGATTGCCTTTGGAAGAGGGGTTGGGGATGCTGCCTCGGTCATGTTTACGGCTGGCTTCACCGATTATATTCCCACATCGCTTCTGCGTCCGGCAGCCACTCTTCCTCTGGCTATTTTCTTTCAACTGGGGACCCCTATCCCTGAAGTTCAAAACAGGGCCTATGCTTGTGCCTTTATTTTGACGGTGATTATTTTGATGATCAGCGTTGGCAGCAGGCTGCTGAGCAGGAAATTTACCAAACATAATCTCCGGTAAGGAAAATAAAAGGGAAATCAGATTCCTCATCCGGGGTTTTTGGTAAATTTTTTCGCGGAGGAATCAGAAAGAAAATAGTTGCGGATGAAACTTTGAACCTGCTCTTTAAGGTTAAGGAGATGACAATGGAGTTAAGACCTCATGTAAGTATTCGCAATCTCAATGTGTTTTACGGCAATGAACATGCCTTGAAGAATATTACCGTGGATATACCGCAAAAGAAGATCACGGCGATTATCGGCCCTTCGGGCTGCGGCAAAACCACCCTGCTGCGATCCTTAAACCGCCTGGTGGATTCAGTGGATGGGGTCAAGGTATTTGGCCAGATTCTAGTTCACGGGCAAGATATTCTTGATCCTAAAATAGAAGTTACCGAGGTCAGGAAAAAGATGGGGCTTTTGTCCCAAAAGCCTTATCCCTTGCCGATGTCGATCTATGATAATATCGCCTTTGGCCCGCGGCTTCACGGGCTGCGAGATAAAAAGAGGCTAGATGAAATTGTCGAGCGCTATCTTAGGGAAGTGAGCCTCTGGGATGAGGTCAAAGATAGGCTTCAGGCACCAGCCTCAAAGCTTTCGCTCGGCCAGCAGCAGAGGCTATGCCTGGCTAGAGGGCTGGCTGTTGAGCCGGAAATTATCCTAGGTGATGAGCCGACCTCTGCCCTTGATCCCAAATCAAGTCAGCACATTGAGGCCAGGTTCCTTGAGCTCAAGGAAAAGTATACCATTGTCATCGTTACTCACATTCTACGCCAAGCTAGGAGGCTAGCTGACTATGTGCTATTTCTCTATTTTGGGGAGCTCATCGAGCATGGCGAGGCCAGCGAGGTATTTGAAAACCCCAAGGAGGCCATGACCAGGGAGTATATCAAGGGCACCATCAGTTGATAAGGGCGCAGGGCAGGGTAGGGGGTAGTTCAGGGTAGGGGGTAGTTTAAGTAGGGTGGGAGTTTAAATTTAAGAGGGCATGGTGTTATGTCCAAAGGGAAAATATATGATAAAGTCAATAAATTCAATCATCCTGGATGATAGGAAGTAGAGAAGAGCCGGGAAATATAATTAAAAAAAATATAATTTTTTTTATTTTTCTGGAATTTATTCCATCAGCTCGCCCGTTGGGGAGAATCCCTATTTGAGCAGAAAAATTGAGAGCCTGACCTCATGAGTCGCCCATCCTTCCGCTTCAGTTTATGGAATTGATAACCATAATTTCAAGTCATACTTACCTATAAAAAAGTAATTTTTTATTCGTACCTGGATTTTGTTTCCTGATTCTCTGCCTGATTTTTTGGTGGATAGCCTTCTTTTTTATTATTTAATATAATATTAAAATTTATATTTTATTATCTATTTAAAAAAATAAGAATTTTCTATAAAAGGCACATATATTGCTTGTTTATTTATCAGTGTAAGAGTTGAATCATGTAAGAGCTGATCAAATATCGCCTAGACGAAAAAAATCAAAAAGAGCCATCTCTCACTAGAGATGGAAAAGAGGTATGAAGTAGAGTGCAGGCCGGCTGTAAATTTATATGGGGCAATCCTTCTCCCTCTCTCCCCCCGGCCTGCATTATTATTTTCCTAGATTTTGGGGCCAAACGAGCAAAAAGCACAGGGCACTTTCCCCGGGCGAGTGAGCGACAATAGTCATTGGTCATTAGTTATTGGTCATTAGCCGCACTTTCCGCGCGTGCATGAGCGACAAGGGTCGGCCGGTGATAGAATTATAGGCTGGGATCGCACTTTCCGCGCGTGCATGAGCGACAAGACCAATGACCAATGACAAAGGACAAGCACTTTCCCCGGGCGAGTGAGCGACAAAAAGCCTTGGGAGATTCTGACCTTCAGCTCAATACTAGCATATACAGGCAAACCTTGGCGCAATAGCCTGTAAGAAACAGAGTGTAAAGGCAATCTTAAAGAATGCCCGATGGATACATGATTGCTGACAAGTTGATAAATGCCTTGCTGAATTCTATAGCTGCAAGCGGTTTTTAGAGCACAAAAAAGCGCGGTAATGGAGTCTATTTTAGGTTCCTGATACCCCTCGGAAAGGGGATGAATTTAAGGCCATAAAAGAAGCTCATTTTTCGTTTTTTTCGGCAGATGAAAAAGGTGAAAGCATTTCAACGAGACAGATGCTCTATGTGGATAAGACCTTTTGATAAGACTTATGGGATAAGACTTATGGAAAACAAGGAAGAGCAGGGGTGGGGGAGAGGAAAGAGCAGGGGATGGGCTGGTTAATGGGCTGGTTACAAGGAGCAAGCTGGCTGGTTATAAGGAGGAAGAGGAGCCCAAGGGGTTTTGAGAGAAGCGGACTGATCGTAAGTGGGAGAAGGATCAATCAGTGTAGTAGATAGAAGATGTCGGCAATATAAGTTAGGTTAAGTTAAGCGGTTCTTTCGCTAAGTGCGTAACCCAAGTTGGCAGCGGATCGATTATAGTAGCAATTATAGCGTTTATAGCGTTGCGGACCTTGTGTCTGCCCAGCTTGCGCACTTTGTTAGCGAAAGGACCATTAAGTATGGAGGTAAGAGTTAAATAAGCTTTTGGAGAATAGGATATTATGGTAAAAACGGTAAAAGGGGATGAGATTTTGGAAGAGCAGAGAGAGGAAGGAAAAAGAGAGGGTGAGAAGGATAAGAGCGGTTTTGATCCGCAAACCAGGGAGAGAATGATTCTCGATCATCTCATGCTGGTCAAATATATTGCCAAAAGATTGGCTAATCATCTGCCCGCATGTCTTGATCTTGAAGATTTGATCGAGGTAGGGATTATTGGTTTGATCGACGCTATCGAAAAGTATGACCCGACTAAAAATATTAAGTTCAAGACGTATGCGGAATTTCGAATTCGAGGAGCTATTCTGGATGAGCTTCGATCCCTTGATTGTACTCCCCGCTCGATTCATCAGAAAGCCAAGCAATTTGAAAGCGCCTATCAGGATGCGGAAAAAAAGGTCGGCAAGGATGCCACTTCAGTGGAAATTGCTCAGGAAATGGGGCTTTCCGTGGAGGAGTTCAATCAATTGAGCCAGCAGACAAAAGGGTTTTCCGTTCTCAACCTGGAGGACCTTGACAAGGGGCTGTCGAAAAAGGAGAAGGACAACCTTATCGGCATGCTTCGATATTCATATGATGAGCATGTTTTGGAGTATCTTAACTACAAGGAGATTCGCGATGTGCTGAGTGAGGCAATAAATGAGTTGCCGGCCAGGCAGAGAACCGTTCTCTCTCTTTATTACTGGAAAGAGATGAGCATGAGGGAGGTGGGAGAGCTTCTTGGGTTAGCTGAATCAACGGTTTCTTCTCATCATCATCGGGGAATCAAACATCTTCGGCAGAAGGTTAAGGAGCTGAGCAGTCGGCTGGATATCTGCCAATGAGCTGAGCAGTCGGCTGGATATCTGCCAATGAAATGAGATGAGAGCGCGGTGGATAATCTGCCAATGAGAGCCGATTAGAGAAGCGAGTAATAAGAGTAGAATGAATTAATACAAATTTGACACCGTGTAGGGATTTGACACTGTGGTAGAGATTTTACAACGTGTAGGGTAGGGTCGATTCGTGAATCGCCCCTCATCAAAATTGTAAGCCTCATCAAAATTGTAAGGGCGGACCTTGTGTCCGCCCAAATTGTTTGTTTTGTTAGCTAAAGAACCAGTAACTGCTCGGCCATAAAGGTTTATAACTTGACATAATGGAGCAAGCCATGGACAAGTGAAATAATTATCTTGGCCAGGATGTTATACTCATTATGGTCGGTTATGGTCGGTCGCTTAAAAGCTTTTTTAGTCGCTTAAAAGCTTTTTTAAAATCGACAGGCTTTAAATTTTTCAGCCTTTCGATGTTGGGGTGCGACTTCAGCCCCGTACTCCTTAAGTCTTCTCCATAGGGTTGTTCGCCCGATTCCCAGCATTTTAGCCGTTTTTTTCTGGTCCCAGGCGTTGGTTTGCAGCTTTTTTAAGATATAGAGCTTTTCAAGCTCTTTTAAGGTAAGGTCCCTCTCCTGGGCGATCTGGGGCAGGACAGGCTCAGACTCCCTGAGATAGCTTGGTAGATCCTCCAGGGTGATTTGATCCTGAGTCGACATTAGTAGGGCATATTCAATGACGTTTTTGATTTCCTGAACATTTCCCGGCCACTGGTATCTCATAAACCGCGACAGTACTGCAGGAGAGAGCGATTTGGCTGGCGAGATGGCATATCTGCTCAGGAAATGATGAGCCAAGAGGGGAATATCCACCTTCCGCTCTCTGATTGGAGGAAGATAAATGGGAAGCCCGCTAATTCTGAAAAATAAATCCTGGCGAAATGATTTCTCCTCGACTAGAGGTTTGAGGTTTCTTTTACTGGTGGCAATAAGCCGAATACTTCCGTTCAGGAGGCTGTCCTGGTTTTGCGGACGGGAGGATGCATCGAGGAGAAACAGCAGGCTGGCCTGAACAAACGGGCTAGCCCGGTCGATGTTATTCAAAAGGAGCGTGCAATTTACTTTCTCGTTATCGAGTCTTCCTGCCTCCTCCAGAATTTTCGATCTCAGGTGCTCGAAAGTTTGCTCCTCAGACAGTTTATCAGGAAGGCTACAGCAGTTTAGGGTGATGAGCGGGAATGCACGCCGAGAGCTGTTTTGATGGATCATGTGAGCTAGGGTCTTTTTACCGGTTCCGTCCTCGCCGATAATCAATATCGGGCTTTCGACATCCGAGATGCGGGCCAGGAGCTTGAAGATCTCAACCATCTGCCGTGATCTTCCAACCAGGGAGTGGTGGGTGGAAACATCTTCATCGATTGAGCGCCTCATAAAATGCTTACGCTCGATAGCATGTTGGACAGTCTCGATAATCTTTCGGGGTTCAAAAGGTTTAAGTAAATAGTCATAGGCGCCAAGCTTCATCGAGTTTATGGCACTGTCAACGGATTCATTGCCGGTAATTACAATCACCTCGGTATCGGGAGAGATCTCTTTTATCTTCTTCAGCAGATCCAGCCCATTTATGTATGGCAAGAGTAGATCAACCAAAACCAAATCATAGGGCATTCCAGTAATCATGGCTTCAGCCTCAAAGCCATTCTCCGCCTCATCTACCTGATAGCCTGAGTTTTTCAGGAGAGAGGTCAATCCCTGCCGAGTGCTTTGATGATCCTCAATGATAAGAATATTGTCCATATCCGTCCCCCTTTATTAAATTTTTTATAATTTAACATCTTATGTTATGATTGTCAATATTATACTTAACTAAAAATGATCATTTTCTGCCCCTGTCGGATATCTCTAGCCACTAGGGCCTGCTCGATTTGGCGGCGATTTTCACCACCGTTCAGAGCCCAGGCAGGGGCAAGCAGCTCATCAGGATGGGGATCGCTGATAAGCCGCTGGATGACCATAGTTGGGGGAAGGTACTGGATAAATTCGCACAGGATGTCAAGATACTCTTGCCTGCTGAGACAGCGGTATTCACCCCGCTGATAGAGACTAGCCAGGGGGGTGCCTTTGATCACATACAGAAGATGCAGCTTGATTCCCTGGATTGGAAGTTGTGAGAGCCGCCGAGCCGTGTCGATCATCTCGGCTTTTCCCTCTCCAGGCAGGCCAAGGATGACGTGGACGCAGAGGTTGATTTTGGGGTAATTTTTGGCTAGGTCAACAGCCTCAAGAAATTCTCTGATTCCATGCCCGCGGTTTATTCTCTGCAAGGTTTGCTCATGGAAGGATTGCAGCCCAAGCTCAAGCCAGATTAGATAATCCTGAGCAGCATAGCTTTCCAGAAGGCCCATAAGCTTTGGATCGAGGCAGTCGGGCCGGGTGCCGATACACAGGCCAACGATTCCCTCAACAGACAGGGCTTCATCGTATAGATGCTTGAGGGTTTGAAAGGGAGCGTAGGTATTGCTAAAGGATTGAAAATAGGCCAGAAATTTCCTCGCCTTGTAGCGCCGGCCGATTGCTTGTTGCTGCCTTAGAATCTGCTCTCGTACCGAGCGGCCAGCCAGCAGCCCCTCTCCTGTGCCTGAGCCTTTGGAGTTACAGAATATACATCCCCCAAAAGACTTAGTGCCGTCACGATTGGGACAGGTTAAGCCGGCATCAATGCTGATCTTTTGTACCCGCTCACCATAGAGGTTTCGCAGATAGGTGTTAAAATCATAGATCCGGTCGCTCATATGGCCATGAAATCCGCTTTCCCCATACCGCATACTCTATCTCCGCGGCTGTGGGCTGCTCATGCAGAGGCTCAAAAAAATTTTTCCGCCTTGGGTACTCTTTCATTTGCTTTTAAGAATCTTATTATAGTATAACATATAAACAGCTTTTAAACAGCTTTGAGGGTGAGCGTCAGATGTTCCCCATGTTTAAATTAGGAGGAGGAGATAAGCCGCAGGGGAAGGGTATTGAGGTAAAAGATAATAGTA
>JAILZY010000082.1 GCA_023512255.1 bacterium
CTATTGTCTTTTACCTCAATACCCTTACCCTGCGGCTTATCTCCTCCTCCTAATTTAAACATGGGGAACATCTGGCCCTACAGCTTACTACTGGACACATTTTATTTCCGGTTTTGTATATGGGTATCCGACTAGGTATCCGACATTCCGCACCTTGCGGTAAATATTTTTGGATTTTTCATCTCCTTGATCTGTGATTTTGTTATAACCATTTGATGTTTTAACATATTCAAGCTATCAAGAATATATCGTTTACTATATATCTATTGTGCATAACTATTAATTTACTAAAAATAGATTACCACTTTCGCGGGAATGACAATAAAAGTGTCAGGTAGTGAACCCTACAGTGCAGGGAAAAACACAAATGGATAGATGACAGTGGTTGTGCCCAGGGGAATCGGAGCAAAGCGCCAGCTTCGGATCATGCTGAGCACACATTCTTCCAGGCCAGAGTCTGCTCTTGATAGGGTAGAAGAGACAACCTTGGCCTCGGAAATATCTCCTTGGGCAGTGATCGTAAATTCAACCACCAGCCTGCCTTCCAGCCTGGGATAGATCTTCAATGCCTTGTTGTAGCAGTGGACAATACTGGACCTATAAGATGTTACCACCTCTAGAATGGCCTGAGGAGAACGAAGTTGATTTTGAGAACCAGAGGTTTTTATCTCGGCAATCTTCTGAAGAGCAATATCCCCTTTAACCGGAAGCTCCACTGTGTCTGTCTGCTGGTGCATGGCCACAAGCTCATCAACCTTTTTGGCTAGGGTCTTAGCTCCAGATTTTTCAGTCTGTTGAGCCTTTTTTTCACCTTGAGCCCCTTTTTCCCCTGCTCCGGAGCCTCCTCCCGCTCCTTCCTCCCCCGACGAGGCAGTGCTTTCCAAGGGAAGTTCATCATTTAGTTCCTCACTGCTCAAGGCCTGAGGAGGTGGCGTAGCCTTCTCGATTTGTTTGACCAGTGTTTCACCCCCATTGATTGCATTTTGGGCCAGAAGGTTAAGCTGGGAATCAAAAGCCGGGCCAGACTCAGACTGAGAGGCCTTGCGGGATGAAATCATGCCCAGAATGCCAAGTGATTTAGGATCGATTTTCTTTTCCGATAAAGAAGCCAGGGATTTCCCCTCGCCCTGGATCGGAGCCTCTTCTCGTCCCGAAGGCTCTCCTTTGGCTATTGAGCCTTCCTCTACCTTGGCTACCAGCGAGGGCTTTGATTTGGCTGAGGATGGCGCTTTATTGCCCAACTCGCCTGACTCTGATGGCGGCTTGCTTTCCTTTTTCCCCTGCTTTCCTTCTTTGGGCTGCTCACCTTTGGCCATCTGCTGTTGTTTATCTTCTAGCTTAGCCTCTTTGGTGGGCGGCTGAGGCTTTTTAACCTGCGACCCTTCGGTCGCGGGTTGAAGCAGCGGCTTTGTCTCTTGAGAACTAGATTTTGGGGGCTGAATACCTCTTAATTTCTTCTCCGCTTCAGTCTCACCCGGGCTGATTATTAGCCTAACGAATCGCTCTGGAATCTCAGATATTACAGGGTGCTCCTGATCAGAAGAGGGCAGGGGAGCCCGGTACACATACCCTATAAACAATAAATGGAGGCAGAGAGAAACAAGAAACATAGCCCAAAACCCCTTCTGGTCAGCCTCGAGGAAACCTTTTTTCAGGTCAGATCCTGGCCGCGGCTGCTTCTCCTTGATCGGGCGAGGCGGAGGCGGCGGCTCTGGTACATACTCAAGGTTAAGCCGCACCGAACCATAAACAAGCTCGGCCTTGCTTCCTACGGGGAGAAAAAGGATATGTCCCTGATCTTTTTGGGGCAGTAAATTGAGTTTCCTGAGACTGTCAATCGACACTGACTCTGTCTGGTCAGGATGGCTGATCGTGCCGGTCATCTCCTTTGGAATAAAAAGCTCATAGCCGCCGCCGGAGCGCCTTTTTTTCAGTAAGGTGAACCTCTTGAGCGGACCAGGGATAACCAGCTCATTGATCGGATCAGAGCCGGCGGTGATCCACGGATTTTTTAACAGAAGTTTTTCGCCACTGCCTGGCTCTCCGGCACTCTCAGGATCTCTGATCAGGTGAAGCTGTAAAACCAGCTTTTGTTCTTTCATGATTTTATTTATATTTCTTTCTGTAAAACATGAAGAGAAATCTTCCCAAACTCTGCCTGTCCACAAGTATAAATCAACTTTTTGATAATTTGATAAGGAATTTTTTTATCTGCCTGAATGATGATCTTCCCCTGAAATTTTAGCCGATCGGGATTCTTTTGGGCTATCAGGAGAAATCTTTCTTTGGTTCGTATTAACTTTTCGTATAATTTGGTGTGCAGCATTTCTTTCTGTAATCTGAAATTTTCAATGGTATCGACAAATTCACCATTCAGGAGCACTGCCTGGCGTGTGGCCGAAACAGTAGTAGAGATCTCTGGTGCCTGGGTGGCTGTGGAAATCGGCAACTGAAGATTTTTGGCTATCAGCGTAACCTCAGGGGTAGCTGAAAAATTCTTAATCAGAAAACAGAGCAAGATGGTAAAGACATCAATCAGAGAAGTAAGTCGGACAAAGGCTTCTCTCTTTCGTCTGCCTATAGCTAGACGTCGCCGAACAATCGCTCTGCTTGCTGCACTAATCTTTTCATTGGCCATATCAATCGTTTTCCTCCCTTTTCTTTTACCTGATTCGCTCTTATATATCAGACACCATAAACCCTATATCAGAACAACCATAAACCCTCAAAAAAGGAGCTTAGCTCTTATTAGGGTTATGTCTCTCAATGGTAGATAATAAATTAAGAGCAACCTGATTACATCTCAACTTGGACATGTGATTGCGCCTCATCAGCTTTTGCTCGCCGAGAGAATAATATTCACTAGACCGCAGGCTCGGCATCTGTCCATGGTATGGATGAGGTGATCATAAATAATGTCATCTTCCGATTCAATGATAATACTTTCCTGCTCAGGAAAAGCCTCCTTGACTTTCCGAAGAATCGCCTCAAGTTTATCAAAGTCATAATCATTACCACTTTTAGGGATAATCTTCAGAAGTTTGTCGCCAAGAATAAGATAAAATCCCTTGGCTGAAATAGATAGAATGAGGAACTGCTCACGCTTTCTCTCAGGGCTTTTCTCTGCCTGATGAGCCTGAGCTGAAGCTGAGCCAGCAGCAGGCTGAGAGGGTAGGGAGAGGTTAATTACCGAGGTCTGAACAAAAACAGTCGTTACTAACAATAGGGGAATAATATTGAGAAAGATGTTCAATACCGGAGTCAGATAAAGCTCTAGGGTTTTATTTGTTTTTCGTCTTTTATCAATCAATTGAGACATAATAATTTCTTATTTGTATCCGCCCTGTGGCGTTACTGTCTTTTTAAAAAGTTAACCAATTTCAAGGAGAAGTGGTCAATATCATCGAGAATCCGCTCAGACATGGAATTTAGAATGGAGTAGCTAATCATGCAGGGGATAGCCACGATTAGGCCAAAGGCCGTAGTATTCAGGGCCATAGCGATTCCACCAGCCAACATGGTTGCTTTTTGAGCCGCATCCACATGACCTACGGCATGGAATGCCTGAATAAGCCCCTGAATGGTCCCAAGCAGCCCCATCAGGGTAGCAATATTGGCGATCATGTTGAGATATTCAATCCTTCTCGAAACACGGGGTAACTGCTCCAGGGTGGTCTCATCAATGGCATTTTGTATCTCCGACTCACTCTGGCCATGTTTTTCCAAACCTGCTTTAATAATAATTGGCAGTGGAGCCCGCGATTGACCGCATAGTTTAATGGCTTGGTCGATTTCTCCAGCCTTAAGATGAGTAAATACTTTGTTCATAAAACTCTCTGAATCGATTCTAAACTGAAACCCGACCTTGTAGAAACGCTCGAAGATAATAGCCAGGCCAAAGATCGAGGCCGCGAGAATAGCATACATAAAAAACCCGCCCTCGATGAAAAAAAGCTTGATAAGTTGTAAAATGCTCATTTACCCTCCTTGTTATCTATTTCTTGTCAGTTACTCTCCCCACGAATTTTGTGACAGGTAACACAGAAAGTGTCGATATCATATTTTTGTGCTGACGGCTTCTGGCCTGGTTTTTCACTTTTATCTGGCTGAGATTGGCTGCGCTGGGCTCGCTGCCCCCATTGCCCGGATGCCTGCCCTCCCCACTGCCAGTAGGTCCGACCACCAGGCCAGGCTGTTTCCTTAGGCTGAGACCACTGACTCCACTGCCATTTCAGATGAGACTTTTGGGTTCTTTTTCGCCGCTCTCCTGAGGGCGGTTCTGTCCAGGGAGTGTGACATCTGTTGCAGCTTTCTTTCTCCTGACCAGTAGCTTTCTCCTGACTAGTAGACTGAAAGGCTGTCTTTTCAACCTCTCTCCAGCAAAGATGGTAATAGCGGGAAGGATGGCAGTCAAGACAGCTCTGATTAAGCTCCTCAAGTAGGGACGAGGCGTGGCTGCCTTTGGGAATTTCTATCTCAGGGTAGTGACAGGAGATGCAGCTTCCAGCCCTGACTTCATTAGATTTATAAGCATAAAAAGAAGAGGGGATGATAGGCTGATCAGAGATTTGTTTCCTTTCCGGTTGAAATCTAAGCTCAGCAGGGTTCATCGCCGCTTCGTTGGGATCAGCAGGCGAAAGAAGAAAGTAGTCATCGTTCAATTTCATTTCGATCTCAAGTCTGGCCCGGGGAATAATATACATAATCTGAGGCTGGTCAGCCATACCCTGGATTTTCATCTCCTCCATATCGATCCTCTCGTGAAAACTTTGAGGGCCTCTACTGAAGGCAGCAGCCTCAGCAGACGGTTCGATAGGGGGGGAGGGAGTTAGAGCCTCATCTTGAGCCTCAGATGAGGCTGCTCTAGCAGCCATTTGGCCTGAAATTAAAAACGGGATGATCAAACAGACTACAGCTAAAGCTGGGGTCATTATTTTCATTTTCCTTGCCCAGAGAGTTATTATTTTTTTGATTGAAGAGTTTCGATCCATCTCTTTACCTCAGAGGACCTTGGCCCCCCTGCCTGACAATACTGCTGATAGTTACGTAGAGCTTCTTTCGGATCAGCCAGGTAGAGGTCATATAAAATCCCCAGATTGAGCAAAGCTTCAAGGCAGTTGGGGTTAATCTTCAAAGCATGCAGGTACTGTTCCTTGGCCAGCTCATATTCCCCGGCTGCCTGATAGAAAGCTCCAAGATTAATATAGGCTGGAAGATAGCGGCCATCCTTCTGAATAGCTTTTTGGTAGCAGGCTCTGGCCTCTTGTGGCTTTTTCCCTTTCTCAAAGGCCAGTCCCAGATTATTATACACCTGCGGCAGATTTGGATCCAGGCGCAGAGCCTTCTGATAAGTGGCTGTAGCCTCTTCATATTGTCCTAATTTATAATAAATATTGCCTAACCTTAAGTAAACATTTGGTGATGCTTTAACTCTGATGGCACTTTTATATTGTTTAACAGCTAGTTCCATCTTATCCATTTTCTCGTAGGTACTGGCAAGACGGATTATTATTTCTACTGAATCAGGCTGCAGGGCTATGGCCCGTTGGTATTCAACAGCGGCCTTAGAATAGAGTCGTTGCTGTAGGTACAGATCGGCCAATCCCTGGTGAATTTGAGGGATATTACCTCCCTTATGTCTCAGGGCTTTTAGATATTCATCTCTGGCCTGACTATAGCGGTTGAGCCGAGCGTAGGTCAGCCCGAGATTATAATGTAGATAGGGATCCTGAGGGTCGATAGATAGAAGGTTTTCAAGCACCTTGCGGCATTCCTCATAGTTTGCTTGCTGATATAGGAGATTGGCCTGATAGATTCCCTGCCCCAGGGGAGTTTTAATTTTTAACCTCCTCTTTGGGCTGCATCCGGTAAACAGTATCAAGGTAACCGTCAAGGTAACCGTAAAGATACCGAAAAGTAGCTGGAGAAGAGGCTTTTGTCTTTCTCGCTGCTGTTTTTTGGATATCTTAATCTTGGCATCTACTTTGGTCATAGACATACTTTTTTGAGACATACTTTTTTGATTTTTCATCAATTCCCTAAACAGACCATCATTCCCTCAGCAGAAGCTGCCCAGGAAAGCTTAAGTCTAATCGATCCTCAGCCAGTGGTCTTTCTTCATTCCGGCGATATTTTTCAGGTCTTACCGTAGCCAGCCTCTGATACGATTGCTCAATCCAGGAATTATACCTGATTCTGTAAGCGACGGCCTTGACATTTTTAGCATACATCTCAACAGCCCGATCCTGATAGGGCAGTGCTTTTTCCAATAGAGCCTGCCGGTAGCTTTTTGCCTGCTCTTCATCCAGAATGCCTGGCACTGGGGCATCTTTTATGAGTGAGTAAATTTTTTCATACCGTTGTCCAGCTTGCCAGGAGACTTTAGTCAGATTTTCTTTTGATTTGATGATCCAGGTGTCATCATGAAGGTTATTTTGCTCCGCCAATTGGACATTCTGTTGATAAAATATAGCCGCCTTTTCCAAAAATTCAATGATCCTCTCTTGAAGTTGAATGGCCAGAAGATAAGAATTCTCATCCTGAGGCTCTTTGGCTAATAGCCGATCCTCTAAGCGATCGGCCAGCTCCTCGGCAAACTTATCCATAGCCAGCCCCATCTTGAAGATGGCCTGCACAGCCCATTCAGCGATTTTAAAATCAGCAGCCCGACGATAGCTTTCAATCACCTTTTTCAACAGCTCCAGTTTTCTCTTCATGCCCTGGTCGCTGAGGTCCTCTATCGCGGCTTTCTCATAGGACTCAAAGGCTATCTCGCCGATGAGAAACTGAGCCCAAGCAGGATAGTATGGTTTTAGAGTGCTATCTTGGGCCTTATACCGCTCGTAGGTATCCAGAACAACCTGAAAAGCCGCCTCAGCTTGACTGAGCCCACCACTCTTCATGAGGGCATATCCTCGGCGGAAATTGATTTCAAGAGCCAGGGCAGGCTCTGGTCGAAGATCAGACTGATAGAGACTAAATACAGTAATCACTTTTGCCCAATTTTCAACCTCTTCAAACAATCTTCCTGCCCTATAAAGGGCCTTGGCTGATCCTGAAAAGCGGGGATAATCACGATACAGCCTTTCGTAATTCAAGGCGGCTTCCTCGAGCTGCTTATTTTTCTCATACTCCGTAGCGATCAAAAGAAGGACCTGCGGGGCATACTCTGAATTTGGATAGTGCTGAAGGATACGGTCAAAAGCCTTACGAGCTCTTTTGGAATCTCCCTGAGCCTGGTAAATCTTACCTGCCTCAAACAGGGCAAGATCAGCTATCTGCTGCTCCCCGGGAAACTCATCCACCGTAGCCTCAAACTTGCGCGCGGCATCCAGGGGCTTGCCCTGCCTAAGCAGTGCCTCAGCCTCCTTGTAGCTCGATAAGGCCATCATTTTGAAAGCGTTTCGGCGAGCCGAGACTAGGGTCTGGCTATCCTCTTTTTTCTCCTTCTTCAGCTTCTGATCATACTCAGACACAATCTCAGAATATACCTTCGCGGCCAGGTCAAACCTTTCCTGGCTGAATCGAGCCTTGGCCAGGGCTTTAAGTGCTGAAGGACGAAGGTCATCTGAGGGAAAATGCTGAATGAGGTAATCGAGCGTGTCAATTGCCCGCTGCGGCTGGCCCTTGTTCAAAAAAAACTCTCCCTTTTTGTAGAGGACCTCAGGCAGATGCTCATTTCGAGGGAAATATTTGAGCAGATAATCGCAGGCGGCTAGAAATTTTATCTCTTGCGGCCCAAACTCTTCCGGCTTGCCCAAGGCAGCAGCCTGCTGCTGCTCTTTTGGCTGAGCCTGCTCCTTAGCTACTCCTACTATTTCTTCCTCACCTTCCCCTTCTTCTGGTGATCTTTTTTTCGTCTGCTCGATCATCTTTTCAAGACAAACAATTTGCTTGTAGGCTGCCTCTTCGGCAAATTTCGTGAATTCCTTATTCTGGAGAACCTGGTTATACGCAGCCAGAGCCTGCTCATACTGTTTGGTTTTTAAAAGACATTCGGCTAGCAGAAAGTTGATGGTGTAAACCTGCTCTGGACTGGGAAAACGGCTCAGATTCTGCCGATAAAACTTGATTAATTCCTGATAGTCCTGCTCATCTGTTGATTCCATCAGGTAGCGGGTGGAATTCCTAATCGACTCATCGATCAGGGCTGAGGCCTGCTTTCTAGCCGCCTCATTTTGGTTTTTATCCCACCAGGCACTATTTTCGCCATAGTTAAGCACAAGATGCTCCCTGGCCTCATTGGCAGCTCGCGGATCGTTCAATTTTAGGTAGCATTGTTCAATTTTGGATTGTAAAAGCGGAGCATCGGGTACAAATGGATAGCGGTCAAGTACCCATATATAGGCATTTATGGCTTCAGAAAACCTTTCCTGGCTGAACAATAGATCTGCCATACCCTTCACAACCTGAAAGTGATAGCTCTTTTTCTCAATAGGTGAGAAAAATTTTTCGACCTTGTCTATCGAATCATATTCAGTGCCCATTTTGGCCAACTGGCGAATCATCTCATCGAGGAGAGAAGTATTTTGGCTGCGCTCATACTCATCGGCCATCAGAATGAATAGCTCAAGGGCCTGTTGGTCCTGTCTTTGCTTGTAGTATGACCAGGCCAGCTTGTAGAGAACATTGTTCTTATACTGTGGGGGGAGTTTTCCCGAGCTTACTGCCCGACGGTAATAGTCGGCAGCCTGGGCGAAGTTGCCTTCATCAAAGAAAATTTCCCCCAGTCTGACCAAAGTCTCAGGTGCCAGAGAGCTGTTAGGAAAATCTTGGACTAGACGCTGAAAAAGGCTCTTGGCCAAGATAATCGCCCCCTGCTCCTGGTAGGTATAGCCTAGGGCATAGAGGGTCTTTTCCGTATACTGACCGTGGGGAAACCGGGCTAGAATTCTCTCATAGAGTTGAATAGCCTGATCAAAGTTAGGTCTGGTTTCAAGGAGAAAATCGGCTGGATTGCCCCCTCCTTCCAACAGCTTGAGCCGCTGCTGATAGTCAAGGGATGAGTGAAGATATGAACATTCGGCCATCTGAAAGAGCACCTTTTCAAGATATGGACTTTGGGGATGTTGGCTGATAAAAGCCTCATGAGTGGCTATAACTTTTTTTAGGGCGGCTAGAAATTGGGCATCGCTCGCCTCATTCTGCCTCACCCTGCTGAGCCGCGGCCCGCCTTTATCTACTTGAGCTGTAGACAGCCGTGATGGCCACCTTTGCCGAAAAGCTGCAAACTCAATCTCAAGATGCGCCCGATCATGAATCTCAGACAGCCGGCTTGAGATCGTACTCAAAGCCTCCTGGATATCCTCTTTGATTTTAGCATATGTAGCCTCCTTAGCCTGAGCCAATCTATTTTCTTGGGCAAGAATTTCCCGAAAAGCCGCCTGCCTGAATTTTTCAAATCTGGCCCAATCAGGATCAGACAAAGGAGGTAGTGATGAAGGGGAGGAGGTGGCTGCCGAGGGCTCCTTGGGCTCTTTACCTTGAGCTGTGAGCCGAAATAGACCTTGTAGCTTTTCTTGATAGCTGGCCTCTTTGGTCAAAAGCAGGCTTTTTGCAGCCTGAAGGGTCCTGGTCATCCTTTGAATCTGTTGCCAGTAGGATAAGCTCCTTTTTGAAGCAACTAAATCAGCCACTTCCTGATAGAGCAAAGAGGTAGGCGGAAATAATCTTCCTGTGGATGAAGCATCTGATAAAGAGGATTGAGACTGATTGGCGTCAAGGAGAAAAATAAGCAGCCTGCTCTGCTGCTGCTCATTCTGTTGAAGCTTTCTGATGGCCAGGAGAGCTTCTCGGCATCGCTCGATCGACTCCTGATAGAGGGCCGCAGCCTCCTTCAGCTTGCCCAACCGCTGCTGACTGTCAGCCAGGCTGAAGCGGGCATCAGAAAGAAAGCGGTTTTCAAGACTCAGGGAAGAGAATTGATCGAGAATCTTTCTCACCTCATCCTCACGGCGCAACCTGAGGAAGCTCAAGCCTAAGCCGGTAAGGGCCTGCGGATAATAAGGGCTTTTGGCAGGAATCGCTTCAAACTCCTTTAGAGATTTTTCATACGCTCCCTGCTGATACCACAGCCTGCCAAGAAGAAGATGGGCGGACTGGATCATCTGCTCGGTATCCATCTCCTCAGAAGCCTCACCCAGAGCAAGTCTCATATCTTCTTTGATCATTGCCCAAAAAGCATCACCATCTTTATTGTCAGCAGGTTTACTGTCAGCAGCAGGGGTGGGGGGAGAAACGAGCCGAGGAGAAGCGATGATTAGCGCCTCAAGAGAGTCGATCGCAGCCTTATGGTCGCCTGTGGCCAGATGGCAAAGCGCTTGGAGGTATTTGGCTGGCAAGTAGCAAAAAGATTGGTGAGAGATTAGCCCAAGGAGATTGGCACTTTGGACGAATTGCCCATCTTGGTAAAGGGACCGGGCGGCAAGATAGCGGGCAAGATCGAGAATACTTTCTACTCTCTTTGCCTGCCAGATAGGCTCTTCCCTTCTTGCCCACGACTCAAGCTGTCTTAGATCAGCCATGACTTGGCTAGATTCTCCTGCCAGATAATGAGCTATTTCACTGTGGAGTACAGACAGAGGGAAATAATCGCTCTCAGGAAATCTTGCTCTTAGCTCCTGGTAGGTGGAAGCGGCCTCACGGTACATTTCAAGGTGCAGGAAGCAGTCTGCCTTAAGGAACATGGCCTCGGCAGTGAGGGCTTTCATCTCACTGCTAAGCGCCCGGCCTTCGGATTCAGACGCTGCTGCTAGGCTAGCAGACTCTCTGAGCAGGGTGTTTAGACTCACTAGACACTCGAGATAATCACGGTTAAGAAAAAGCCCCTTGGCTGCCTCTACCTCCAGCCGAAGCTTTTCAGGCCCTTGCTCCGGCAGGGGCAAAACCTGCGGGGCATTGCTGTCATCAAAGAGTATTATAATTGACCAGGGCTGCTCCTTTGGTGGCCAGGAAAACCGGAGGAAGCATCTTTTGATTACCCTGTTATCAACCAGTGGTTTTTTATGCAAACATCGAGCATCGGACAGAAGGGAGCAGCCTCGCAGCAGGGTAGCTGTCTCCCTGCGGGGGGGAGGGAGAGATCTCTTTTGGGCCATACTTCCATAAGGCTTGGTTTTTTCTCCCTGATGGTATTCTCTCTCATCTGGCACTGGCTGAAGCAAAAAGGCGAGGCGAAGTTCATGTTTTCCGTGAGGAATAGGTGAGGGTGAGATGGCAAATTTTTTGACCGTATGTCGATATAATAGGCCAGAATCCTCTAGAGAGAAATTGTAGTGGGTCAATTTACGATCAAGATGACTGATGATGTCGGTCAGAATAAATTCAGTATGAGATAAATTACGAAAATATAAATTAATTTGTTGATTATCAGCAGAGCGGGAAGGAAACTCAGGCAAGCTTTGGGTGAGTCGGCTTGCGGCTGAGTCGATGGATTTTTTAAGATCAGCGATCTGATCAGCCAGCCTCTTTTCTGATGATCTTTGCAGGTCAACAAATTCAGCTAGGTTCCATTCCTTGGCCTCAGCAATGGGGCCAGGGGGGAAAATAAGCGGGGAAAAGAGGGTAAGATAAAAGAGAGAAAGATAGATAATAAAATGCAGAATAAGGGCTGAGCTTAACTTGGTTAAAATAATGCTTATGGCCCTTTTGTTGCTCATCGATAATCTGTTGCACCCTGATAATCTGTTGCACTCTAAAACAATGAAGTAAGGCTTAGACGACCATTTTTTTCGATATGATAGCAAATCTTGGACATAATAGCAATATTATTGCTTGATTATTTTAAGGATAGAAAATAGCTCTATTCAAAGCAAATAGCCGCAGCAGAAGGCTCTCTTTATAGGGCTACATCACCTGATTTGGATGTAGCCCTATGTGTGTGGTGGGTAAGACTTTTCAAAGTGCACTTTTAATTTTCAATTTGTGCATTTTGACAAAGGTCGTATTAACAAAAGGTCATATTAACAATTGAATAGCAGTCAGCAGCGAGGTCAAACTTGGCGGAGTGGCCACTGTATTAATGGGAACAAAACGGTAATAGGAGGCGATGAAACTTTGGTTAGCAGCAGGCACATTGGAAAAGAGCCATAGTGAGGAAGTGGGAGGCAGGGTCGTATAGCCAGCCGGCAAGGTAAGTGTGATAGGAGTTCCGGTAATGGTATTAATCAAAATACGCGGGGGCCAAAGATTGACCCCGGCCAGAGGATCAAAATAGGCTAATCCTAGGGGAGTATTATATAGTAGCCAAGGATAGCCTAAGCTTGGGTCCCAGGTCAGGCCGGGTTGTACGGGCAAAACCGTGGCTGGTGTAAGGCTGGTTACAATCGGCTGGGGAAGGCCGGTAAGAGAGCTGACCGGAGAGAGCGGAGGTGACCACAATGGCCACAGGGTATTGTAGGGCGGCAAAGCCACCCAGGTATCCCCTGGGCTTATGGTGGTGAGGGCGGTCGTGGTAGTGGTGGTTATGGGAACTGCCTGAATATCAAGAGCATATCCCCAGCAGATAAAAAATAAAACAAGGGATAAGATAGCGTATAATTTTCCTTTTCTTTTTCCTCGCATAATACCTCCTTCTTCTTTTAGGTGTGTTATTTCTACACTTTTGCAGAAATTTCTTAAGGCCTTGAAATCCTTGAAAGTTATCTCTAACAGCAAATCCAGTAAAATCAAGGCCTTCAGAGAAAAAGGGCAAAAGCATAGTTATCTAATTTAAATATATTATTTAATAGATGAGTGAGTCGATCTTTCGCGGTTAATACAAATAATATCCTCCAGCAGAAGAAGGCGCCCAGTCTGCTGGGGGCGTTACGCTATTTATATTATTTATATATTGATTTTCATGATCTTGCGTTGGCAATGATACAACTTCTTTCTAAGTAATTCAAGCGTGCTATTTTGGTGAGTTATAAATTTTTCTGAATTTCAGTCTGAATATTGAGCCTGAATATTGAGAAATGAGTAAATGAGTATTTAGAGGCTCTCTATAACGTCCGATAAGGTATATTATGTAAACTTTAAGGTTAAAGTTAATATGAAAGGCTTATAAGGTAAATAAATCCGTAAGTTATTTTATCCTGTTGTTTTATCATAGTTAGTGTGTCAAAATAAAGACAGAAATATAAAGTATAACTTTATATATTGAGGTAATTTACCATGAAAAAAATAAACTTATTCATACTAGTATTTTTCTTGATAGGATCACTGCTCACTGTCAGCGGATGCGTATCACACCGCCAGTTCAGAATCCCTCCACTTCCAACCCGTGGAGCTGATCTCTATCCACAGGGACAAAATAAAAATGGACTCATCGTGGCCGTAGATGATTATTTTGATAAGAATAAATCCCGGCAAACCTTTGGGATAGACTTTACGGAAAAAAACATTTTAGTCATCGAGGTAATTATTTCCAACAGAAGCGACAGCAGATATCAGGTCCAAAGCAGTGAAGTATTATTACTCAAGGCTGATCAGATCATCTATCCGCTCCTAGCCTCAGAGGTCTCATCCGACAGACAGGTCAATAACTACCTGAATGCCGTAGAGCTCAAGAGCATGATTATTAATCCCGGTGAGACCAGTCACGGTCTGCTCTACTTTAGGCTGCCACCAGAAGAGTCGAAAAAAAGAGAAATTGGTCGGCTCTCAACTCTGTGGCCGTATGACTATAGCCTACGGCTGGCTGCAACTCGGCTCGATAGTGGAGATCGGCTAATTTACACCATCTATTTGCGGAATCTTTCTATTTCTATAATAAAATGAGTGGGAAAATCCGCCTATAATGAAATGAGTGAGTGGTAAAACCGCATCAATTGTAGGGGCGGACACAAGAGGTCCGCCCAACTTTGCGCCACTTTGTTAGCGAGAGAACCAATAAATTCCAAAAAGATCGGGCTTCTCCCCTGATAAAAGAGGTAGCATTTTTTTAAGTGCTGAAAAAATTTATCAGATCACTTGACGCCAAGCAGTATGGTCCTTTATACTTATTTATATATGTTTATATCTCGATAATTCGATATTAAAGCTCAAAACTATTTTAAGTCTCTAATTTATCATAAACTTACACCATTAGCGAGGCAAGCTGCTTTGAGAGAGCTTATCAGGGTTTTTAAGGCCCTGGCGGATACGACCAGGGTGAGAATCATAAAAATGCTCAAGAAAAGAAGCCTCTGCGTTTGCGAGCTTCAGGAAATATTGGGAATCGCCCAATCGAGTGTTTCCCGTCACCTGAAAATTTTGGAAGATGCTGGCCTAGTCGAACATGAAAAATGCGGCCAGTGGGTGAATTATCATCTAGCCACAGATAAAGACAAAAACCCTTATGCCTCGCTTATGCTTGTCCATTTTGACTCTTGGCTTGAACACTATCCCCAGATTCAACAAGACAGGGAACTTATGGATACCGTAAACCGCAATGCCTTGTGCAGGAAAAAACAAAGTGGGAATAGTCGAATTTCGCTTCCTTGATTCTCTAGGGCGATTGCATGGAAAAAGATGATTTTAAAAGATGATTATTTTAATGGTAGCCATGAGCGTATTTGATATCCTTGAATATTAATACTATGCTTTTGCACTTTTTCTCCAAGGCCTTGATTTTACTGGATTTGCTATTAGAGGTAACTTTCTAAGGATGTCAA
>JAILZY010000083.1 GCA_023512255.1 bacterium
GGAAATCCAGAGGGTTGCTGCAATTATACATGGATTATCACTTTCGCGGGCATGACGATAAAAAAGTGTCCGGTAGTAAATGTCTGATATATAAGAGCGAAAAAATTGATCAGGAGATGAGGATTTATCCATGTGTCTGCCATCCAGCAACTCAGGTCAGGATTCCAGCGGCATAGCCCTAGTTACGGTAATGTTTTTAATGGCTATCTTTTTTATCTTGGGGACGGCTATCCTGACAAACGTAGCCACTGAATATAAGATCAGCCAGAATCACAAAAGAAGCCTTCAGGCCTTCTATGCTAGTGAGGCTGGTCTGGCTGAGGCTTCGGCCAGGATAAAACATAATACCGCTATCCTAGATCAGGATGGCGACCCCAATTGGATCTCGCCTGCAAGCGGCCTCCCCTTCGACTATCGATACTCGATTACCTACGATTCTAATAACCATATATATAAGATAGTCTCTGAGGGGAAAGACCCTACCCACACCGCCAGCAAGCGGATCATTGCCGAGCTGAAGCGCTCATTCTCCTCGGCTGATATTATCTCTCCTGTCTACTGCGGATCGGGGGAAAACAGAGGACAGCCAAACCGTATCTACGGGGATTCATCCTGCCCTGCCTGGGCAGATGACCATGATCACACCAATGATACCAGTGCTCCCTGCGTGGTTACCCCGAACCCCTATGTCAGCGCATCCGATCCCCTTGACTTCGATCAGGACCAGCTAATCACGTCTAATCCTAACAAGATGCTCTATAATGTGGCTCCTATCGACCTTCAGGCCATGGCCGATTATTACCGTACGGTGGCCGACCTAACCAGCATTCCCAATGGTAATAGCGATATCGGCGCCCCAGGGGACCTCAAGGTAGTCTACATCAGCGGTTTGGAAACTATCGCCGGGAATAGAGATGGCTATGGCATCTTAGTGGTTAGTGGAAGACTTCACCCTTCGGGACAGCTCCACTGGTATGGAGTAGTCATTGTGCTTGGTGAGTTCAAGCAGACAGGCAATAGTCAGATTACGGGCGCGATTTTAACCCCAAATAAGTTTGAGATGTGCGGCAATCCCGATATCCAGTGGTGCCCTGATTTAATCAGAAAGGTTATGAATGATGCCGGCGTAGCACCTTTGACTATGGTGAGCTGGGTTGAGGATTGAGAATCTTGATTAGCGCTGGTGATTAGCATGGGTCTTGATTAGCGCTAGGTTATTAGCACGGGGCGAATTACAGATGTTCTCAAAATCCACCTCACCTTGATGGAAAAAGGGCAAGGAAGGGGGATGATTTTATCTGCCCTGCCCACTAAAGCCTCCCAAATCAAGGGGAAGGAGAGAGTATAGGAGTCTTCAATAAAGATGGGGAACATCTTGATGAATTATTTTTTCTTGACAGAGAAAATAAAAATATAATATATTAAAACCATAAGCTATATTAAGTTTTTAAGTTCATGGGTAACGCCTTAACCAAAAAGGCTCTTTTAAGGGAAAATGGTGCAAAGCCATTGCGGGCCCGCCGCTGTATCCGGGGATGAAAGCTGCAAAAAGCCACTGTCTGCAAGAAAGAGATGGGAAGGCGCAGTGAGTAAGATGATCCGGGAGCCAGAAGACCTGCCTGTGAACATGATTTGAAGGATAATGGTTAACCCCGTGGAGTAGGGTAAGCGCATTATCTGGGGATTATATTACGGTAGGATGGAATAACGGCATCCCCGAGCCTGTGTATAAGATCAGGCTCGGGGATTTTTTTTGAGCCTAATTTTTAATCCCAAAATTGAGTGGTTCTTTCGCTAAGTGCGCAACCCAAAGTGCGCAGCAGATCAATTACGCTATCAATTGTAGGTGCAGACCTTGTGCCCGCCAAGCTTGTGCACTTTATTAGCGAAAAAACCGTTTAGTTATTGAGACTCCTAGCCGAAAAGGCCGCACGGATACAAGCATGAATTTTTTTCAATCACAGTATGAACATGGCGGAAATGTTAAAAAATTGGCTGAAGCCGCTGGCTGCCCAGCCGAGGAGATTCTTGATTTTTCAGCCAACATCAATCCCCTCGGCCCCCCTCGGTGGCTTAGTTCTCTGATCAGCTCAAAGGCAGACTCCCTGCTGGCGCACTATCCAGACCCTGATTGTCGCTCCTTAGTCAAGGCTATTGCTCATAGATACTCCATACCGGAGGAGGAGATCCTGATCGGAAACGGATCAACCGAGCTTCTCTACCTCCTGCCGCGAGCTGCTTCGGTCTCAAGGGCTATTATTCCCGTACCCTCATATACCGACTACCTCAAAGCCTCTTATCTGGCGGGATTATCAGTTGAGATTATCCCTTTGGAAGAAGAGAGCGAATTTAAGCTTGATCTTGCCGCCATCAAAGCCCGGCTTCAAGGGAATGAGCTAGTGGTGCTCGGCCAGCCGAACAATCCTACAGGATGTTTGCTTGATCCAAATTCCTTGCGCTTTTTGGCGCCGCGGCATCCTTCTACCCTTTTTCTGGTGGATGAGGCCTTTATTGATTTTGTTGATCGGGCTGACAGTTTGATCTTTCGTCGGCCAGCCAATATCATTGTGCTTCGCTCACTCACTAAATTCTATGCTATCCCTGGCTTAAGATTAGGCTGGGCCGCGGCTGACAAAGCTATAGCCGAGAGGGTACGGCAGATCGCCCCACCCTGGTCAGTAAATTCAATCGCTCAGGCCTGTGGAGAAGCACTTCTCGGTCAGGATGATGAATATACCCTAAAAACCCTAGCCTTGATAGCGCAAGAGCGCAAATTCATGCTCACTGAGCTCCGTTCCTTGTCAGGGCTAACTGTTTTTGCCGGTGAGGCTAATTTTATCCTAGTCCGGATTGATCACTGGGGTTTTAAGGCGAAAACCTTAGCCCAGCGGATGTTGACCGAAGGGAGGGTGGCTATTCGCCCCGGCGATAATTTCCCAGGACTGGACGAGCGCTACTTTCGGCTGGCGATTAGAACACGGGAAGAAAACAGACGGCTTTTAGCAGCCCTCAAGGCTGTCATGGGCTCTCTTTAAGCCAACGGGCTGAAAGCCATGAGTGAAATATATAAAAAGCCATAAGTGAAATATAAAATTAAAATTATACTTTTTTATTTTCCTATGCTTTTGCACTTTTTCTCCGAGACCTTGCATTTTTTCTCCTAGCCCTTGATTTTACTGGATTTGCTATTAGAGGTAACTTTCAAGGATTTCAAAGCGTTAAAAAATTTCTGCAAAGAGGTAGTATTTTCTTGGATTCCCGCTTTTGCGGTAGTGACGAAGAGTTAATAGAGTTGATGAAGACTATACTTTTGCACTTTTTCTCTGAACCCTTGATTTTAGTGGGTTTGGTATGAAAGATAATTTTCAAGAAGTTCAAGGCATGGGGAGAGTTCTGCAAAAGTGTAGTGAAGAGTTAATGATGCTAGCAAGAGTGACCGCAAGATTAGAGTATCAAATTTTACTAGCCCTAGGGCTTGACCTTTTGCTTGGTGATCCGCCCTGGTTCCCTCATCCGGTTAAATTGATCGGAAGGGTAGCGCTCAGATTAGAATCCTCTTTTAGGCGATTCTTCTCTCCGCCTCGGCTGGCAGGGACAGCCCTGGCCGGGGTTATAATTTCCCTAAGTGGGCTCGTGACTTTTCTCATTATAAAGGGAGCAGGCCGGGTTCATCCCCTGGCTGAAGATGCCCTCTCGGTCCTGATTATCTATACTGCCCTGGCGATCCGGGATCTCATTTACCACAGCGGGCAGGTTTACCGGTGTCTGGAGCGCGGCGATCTGGCCAGAGCCAGGAAGCGGGTGTCTCTTATGGTTGGCCGAGATACGGACCAGCTAGATGAGAAGGGGGTAGTGCGGGCCGCGGTGGAAAGTGTAGCTGAGAATATAGTCGATGGCGTCAGTGCGCCTTTGTTCTTTGCCGTGCTGGCCGGGCCTGTCGGCGCTATGATTTATAAAGCCATCAATACACTTGACTCAACCTTTGGTTATAAAAATGAGTGCTACCGCGAATTCGGATGGGCTTCAGCCAGGATTGATGATGTGGCCAATTATCTCCCTGCCAGGCTGACCGCTCCCCTAGTTCCGGTAGCGGCTTTTCTGCTTGGGCTAAAACCAGCTAATTCCCTTAGGATCATGTGCCGTGACCGCAAAAAGCACCCAAGTCCAAATTCAGGCTGGGCCGAAGCTGCCTTTGCCGGTGCACTCGGTGTGCAATTAGGCGGCCTCAATTATTATGGCGGCTGTCCTTCATCTCGGCCAACTTTGGGAGATGCAGACACAGAGCTCAAATTATACCATATCCTCAGGGCCAATACCCTGGCTATTACCACTGCCGCTCTGGCCGCAGCCTTATTCATCTGCTTGCGCCGCCTGGCTGTTTTTCTGCTTTAGCCTGCTTGAGCTTTTTGGAGGTGTACATTTTGCGGATTAGCAATAGAACCAATAAATCTTAAAAGACTCGCTCTTATATCAGACACCATAAACCCTATATCAGAACAACCATAAACCCTCGAAGGGGCTTAGCTATTACTAGGGTTATGTTTCTTAATGGTAGCTAATAAATAAGAGCGAAAGGACTTAAAGGAGAAAATAATGAAAAAAGCGCTCATCCTGCTGGGGCATGGCTCCCGTCTTAAGGAAGCCAATGAATCCCTGTACTCTCTAGCCAAGATAATAAAGAGCAAAAGCAGCCTAGCCATAGTGCAACCGGCTTTTCTCCAGCTCGCCTCACCTACCTTACGGGAAGGGATTGAGAGCTGTCTTGCTCAAGGGGCTTCAGAAATCATCGTCCACCCCTATTTTCTCTATCCAGGAGCCCATGTACTCCATGATATCCCCGCGATCATTGAAGCCGCCCGCCAAGATCACCCCCAAGTGCGCATCAGGCTCACTCCGCCCTTGGGAGTAGATGACAAGCTGGCAGAGATTGTTCTTGAAAGAGTTACCGAAATTGAAAAAGAGGCTAACTTGCCGCCTGATCAGGAATTAGATTCTCAACAATTAGATCAGCTTCTCTCTGATCCAGACCTGATCGAAAGAAGAAGTCTTGAGATCATCTCAGCTAAAATTCAAGAAGAGGCCTTTCCAATACCCTTGCGCCCGATAATCAAACGGGTCATTCATGCTACGGCAGATCTGGCCATTGTTTCTGATATTCGCTTCTCCCCCCATTTTTACCAGCAAATTTCAACCTCTCTGCTCCAGGGAGCGCCGATCATCACCGATGTCTTCATGCTCAAGGAAGCCTTGAATTTGTCCCTATTATCCAAGTTCCGCAATCCGCTCTTTTGCTTTATTCGGGATAGAGAGGTGAGTGAGATGGCAGAAAAAGAGAAGATCACCCGCTCTATGGCTGCGGTACGAAAAGGAGCCTCTCTTTATCCTGAGGGGATTTATCTTTTTGGCAATGCTCCGACTGCCCTCCGGGAGATGATCCAGCTATACCGCTGGGGGAAAATTGTACCCGCGGCTGTGGTTGGCTGTCCGGTCGGGTTTGTGGGCGCATCGGAGGTTAAACGCGAGCTTTGTCAGACAGATCTTCCCTATTTCACCTGCCTGGGCGCCAAGGGAGGAAGTGCTATGGCCGCCGCGGTCATCAATGCCCTGCTGCGAGAATTAGCTAAAATTCAATGCCAAAATAGCCAAAATAAATAACCAAAATAAATAATTTAAGGAGGACAAGGCTTATGAAGAAAAAAATTTCAACCCATACAACCCATATTTTCATCATTCTCTCTATTACTTTCTCGATCATATTCAGCAGAGCCACGCCTGCCCTGGCAATGCACATTTCAGAGGGGATTCTTCCCATGCCCTGGGCCATATTCTGGACCCTGCTAGCGGTCCCCTTTCTTATCCGGGGGCTTTTTGAGATCAAAAGGGAAAAAGAGACTCTGCCAAGCTATCTTCCCCTGCTGGGCATGATTGGGGCAGCGGTGTTTGTATTCTCCTGCCTGCCAATTCCGGTTCCCATAGCTGGAACATGCAGCCATCCGGCAGGCACAGGGCTTTCGGTAATTCTACTGGGATTTTCCCCCAGTGTCATGGTAGCTGCGGCCGCGCTCCTCATCCAGGCTCTTTTCCTTGCTCACGGGGGGCTGACTACCTTCGGCGCCAATGTGTTCTCGATGGGCATTATGGGCTCAGTAGCAGGTTTGGCCGCTTTTCAGCTCGGCAAGTCAATGAGGCTCCCCTTATTCTGGCGAGCCTTTATAGCTGGTGTAGCCGCAGACCTAGCTACCTACCTGGCCACCTCAGTTGAGCTTGGCCTTGCCCTGCATGGAGATCAGGCCCTTGGCAAGGTTATCGCTACCATCTTCATCTCATTTTTGCCAACCCAGCTCCCTTTATGCCTTCTGGAGGGCGTGCTCACGGCTGGAGCAGTAGTTTATATTTATAAACATCGACCTGTAGTTCTTCAGAAATTGCAGGTGGTTTAAGGGGATAATCTTGAGGTGGGAATCCCGTAATATCAAGCTCTTATGATTCTTGCGCTTGCGCAGGAATGGCATAGTGGATCTATATAAAGTAAAACAGATATAGATATGGATATAGATATAATGTAAGATATAACGGTAATGTAATATATAATGGATAATATATAACGGATATAACGGAGGAAATTTTAAGAGTATGAATAATAATATAAGAAAGAAAAAGGTAGTATTTCTGCTTTCAGTTATGATCATGGTGGTAATTTCTATTTTTTTGATAGCTGCCCAACCGGCCTCTTTCTCCTGGGGGGCTGAATGGGCAGGGGTTGATGAGACTGTGGTTGAAAAGTATGCTGAAAAGTATGGCCGCTCGGCCCGTGAGCCTTTCATTAATACCGACCAGGGAGATTTGCTACTCTTTGTCTTTTGTCTGGCAGGCACAGTTGGCGGATTTGTTATGGGCTATTCATTCCATAAATTTTTCCACGAGCCGGAAAAAGAGCCCTCAAGGCCATGCTGACTCATCATCTGCTCGATCGAAAACTATTCGGCCAAAATACCTGGTTTGGAAAGCTTGATCCGCGGCTTAAAATAATCTTTATCCTGCTGGCCTTGGCCATCAACCTTGGTCGGAATTCTTTCCCAACCTGCGGATTCTTTACCCTGCTGGCCATCTTTTTCTTTATCTTAGCCAGGGTTTCGCTAAAGGCCCTGGTCATTCGGCTGATTCCTCCGGCAGGAGTGGCGGCCATTGTAGTCCTCATGCAGGCAGTTTTAGTCAGAGGGACCCCTCTGCTGGTGCTCTCTCTCCCCTCTGTTAGCCTTAGGATAGCTGTTTCTCACCAGGGGCTCATCCAGGGTGGGCTGCGGGCTTGCCTGATCCTGAGCGGAACGCTTTTAATCCTGCTCCTTGTCCTAACCACACCTGAGCATCGAATGGTATCTTCGATGGCCTGGTTTCGGATGCCAGCTCTATTTGTTGATCTTTTTCTCTTTATCTCTCGCTATCTCTTCCTCCTGGCTGAAGAGACAGACAGGATCTTTGAGGCGCAGCGGGTTAGGCTAGGCTACAGCGGCTGGCGGCAAAGCCTACGCTCGCTTCAGACCCTTGGCGGGATGCTTATTCTGAGGGCTTTTGACCGGGCCGAGAATGTATATCAGGCCATGCAAAGTCGGGGCTATGATGGCCAAAAGGTTACCATTGTGCCAGATCCTCTGACCAGGAGGGATTATCTTTCCCTATTCATCCTTCTGGGGTTGAATTTAGTGGGGTTAGTCATCTAGGGAGGACACCATAAATAAAATGCAGGATCAGCAGCAGCCAATTTTGACTGTAGAGAATATCAGCTTTCAATACCCTGATCATACCCTTGGCCTTGATGGAGTCTCTTTGACCATTAAACAGGGTGAATTTTTCTCAATCCTTGGGGCCAACGGCGCCGGAAAGACCACTCTGCTGAAGATTCTAAATGGCCTTCTGAAACCCTCATCTGGTCGGGTATTATTTCGGGGAAATGATTTATCCTCTCTTGACAAAAATTTTCTTTTTTCCCACATCTGCACGGTTTTTCAAGACCCGAACGATCAGCTCTTTGCCCAGACCGTCGAGCAGGACATCTCCTACGGCCCGTATAATCAGGGGCTGCCTGAGCCTGAGGTCCGCCTGAGAGTGAAAAAAGCCCTCGAGCTAGTTGGGATGGCCGAGGCAGCCCAAAAATCAATTCGCAGCCTAAGTTATGGTCAAAAAAAACGGATTTGCCTAGCAGGCGTTTTAGCCATGCAGCCTGAGGTTATGATTCTCGATGAGCCGACCTCTGGCCTTGATCCTATGGGGGTTAGCTCCATTATGCGGCTTTTGAAGAAACTGAATCAGGAAGAGGGGATCACTATGATTATGGCTACCCATGTGGTTGACCTTGTTCCGCTCTTTATCAACCGACTGGCTATCTTGCGCCGGGGAAAGATGGTGCAGGTGGGAACCCCGGAGGATATTTTCAATGATCCGAGCATGGTCAGAGGCGCAAGCTTGCGCCTTCCCAGGATAGCGCACCTTTTAGAAATCCTTAAAAAAGAGGACCACCTTGAGGTTGAGAAAATCCCCTTGACCATTGGAGAGGCAAGGCGAACAATCGTCAACCTGATAGCCAAGAGACGACAAGATGCTGTTTGATGGCCGGCAAATCGGAAAATCAGCTCCCCAGCAAAAGGCAGCCACAAGGCCCCTTCGGCCAGGCTATACCACTGGCTCGTGTGCCGCGGCCGCAGCCCGTGCCTGCCTGGAGCATCTGCTGTTGCATCGGCAATTTGCTCCTACAAGTCTACTTCTTCCTTCTGGCCAGCGGCTTGAGCTTCAGCCAATCAATCCGTGCACAGGCCGCAGCTGGGCAGCCTGCGGCATTATCAAAGATGCGGGGGATGATCCTGATGTTACTCACGGGATTGAAATTCGAGCCAAGGTATCTGTGCTAGATAAGGCATCTGTAGTAGATAAGGCAGCCGTGCTGGATCTTGATAGCCAGTCGGGAAATGATCGAGCAGATGAGATCATCATCGTGGGAGGAGAGGGAGTGGGGCGAATCACCAAGCCAGGGCTTGAGCTTCCACCGGGTGAGCCAGCCATAAATCCGACTCCTCGCAGGATGATCCGGGACAATGCCCGGGAAATTCTACGTGAGGCTCACTTTCGCAGCCGGCTCATGATTGAGATTTCCGCTCCCCAGGGCAATCTTATAGCCACCAAAACCATCAATGCCCGCTTAGGGATCATCGGTGGGATATCCATTTTGGGCACAACAGGAGTGGTTGAGCCAATATCTGCCCTGGCCTGGCAGGATACTGTGGTCGCCTGCCTCAAGGTGGCCAAAGCCTGCGGTTGTGAAGGTGTGGTGCTAACTCCCGGAAGGTCAAGTGAGGAAGCTGCCCAGAGGCTTTTTCCCCATTGGCCGCAAGAGGCTTTCATCATCATGGGAGATTATGTAGGCTTTTCCCTCCAGCAGGCTAAAAAATTTGGCTTCCAACAGATTATTGTCGCGGCCCAGTTTGCCAAATTGCTAAAAATCGCCCAAGGGTGGGGCAATACCCATGCGGATCATTCCCAGATAGATCGAGCCTGGCTAGCCAAGGTCGCCCACCAGGCAGGCTATGGACAAAAGACTGTGGCCTTTATGACCCAGCAGGCCCAAACTGCCCGCACGATTTATCAGTATCTAAGAGAGCAGTCAGACAGCCTCTTTTTCCCCTTACTGGTTAAACGAATTTCAAGGGATTTAGGGGTGCGGTGTATACTCTTTTCCTACGAAGGAGAAAAAATCGCCGACAGCCATGCTTAATACTTAACAGCCATGCTTAATAGTCTATACAGTCACAGGCTCATAGTCATAAACAGCCGCACCATATATCATGCTTATAGTCATAACGAGCAGCTTACATGAAAAGTTTGAACTTATATGAAGAGTTTAAATGAGTGGTTGCACATTGTAGGTATTGACCCTTGCCCAGCCGCGGGCATCTTAAGCCAAAAGGCAGGTAGTCAAGATCGCTCTCAGCCACATCGGCCCATCCTGCCTCTGCCTAATGATACGGCGCTATTGGCTGGAGCAGCCAGGCTCTTAGAGCTTTTCCCAGATTTTTCAGGGCAGAAGCTTCCCCTGACTGCGGGTGATCTTGATTCCTTCATCGCTCGGATAAAATCCTACCGCGGGCAGCGAGTGGTTGTCCTGGCCTCAGGTGATCCGAATTTTTATGGCCTGGCTGCCACCCTGCTTCAGCATGTTGATCGAAAGGAGGTGGCCATTTATCCAGCGGTAAGCTCCATGCAATGGGCCTTTGCTAAGGCCAAGATTCCCTGGCATGATGCTGCCCTGATCAGCCTGCACGGTCGGCCGATGCATCATCTGGCCCGAATCTGGCCAAGGGAAAAAATCGGCATCTTTACCGACCGGGAAAATACCCCACTGCGGATTGCCTCCTTCCTGCTGGAGCGGGGCGCAAGGCCAGAGGGAGAGTATTTTTTGCTCGAAAATCTTGGCGCTGAAGATGAGAAAATAACCTGCGGCAGACTCAAAGATCTGGCTGCTGCTCAGGCAGAGAATGCCCCTCTCAACATCCTCTTGCTTATAAAAGCGGCCTCACCTGAGAGCCCCTTTAGCCGATACCCTGCCCCAGGGCTTCCAGAAGAGGAATTTTACCATACGGCCGGTCTGATCACTAAGCGGGAAATCAGAGCCGCGGTGCTCTCTTTCCTGAGACCGCAGGAGGATTCAATCCTCTGGGATATTGGGGCTGGAAGCGGCTCGGTGTCAATCGAGGCCTCGCGCCTCATCCGATCAGGCCTTATCCTGGCCGTAGAAAAAAAGCCTGCCGAGGTGGAAAACATCATCAAAAACCGCCAAAAATTCCAGGTGTTAAACCTTGAGGTTATTTTGGGAGAGGCCCCCATCGCCCTGGCCGGGCTGCCTGATCCTGATCGGATTTTTATCGGCGGAAGTGGCCGCTCTCTTAGCCATAATCTAGTCGCTTGCTGGCAGAGGCTAAAAAAGGGAGGGGTTATGGTCATAAATGCCATTACTCTGGAGAGTCTGACCACAGCCAGAGAATTCCTGGTCTCCCAAGCTCGTCGTTTTGATATAATTGCCATCCAAGTTTCCCGAAAGAAAGAGCTGGCCGGATCAACCATCATGGAGCCTTCAGCACCGGTATATATTTGCCTTGGGGAAAAGGATTTATAAATGTCGCAATCCCTTAATCATCAGGTCATGGATTTCTACTTACGGCGGCTCCCAATGATCCATATCCCCCTCCGGAGGTGGAGGTCGTATATAAAACCCTGGAAACATCTCATCCGGGGCACATGTATTTAGGAGCGGCGGTAGCCCTATAGTCGCAATCCCTTAATCATCAGGTCATGGATTTCTACTTGAATATCAAGACAGCCAAGAACGCTATAAATGCAACAAGTGCTAAACCGATGAGGATCACACCCCATTTTATCATTCTAACAATAGATTGTAATTCCTTATTTGTAGAAAAAAATCCTTTTTCTATTATATTAATTCCAGTTCCCAACAGCATAAGAACATCATCTGCCCAGCCTATGTGATCGGGATATCTGGAATAATATCAATTGGAGAAATCGTATATAACACCGCTAGCCCGAGCAGCACATATGGCCAAAATGAGACCTTATTTTCGGCAGGTATTACCGACATGACATCGGTAGCCACATTCGAACCAGAAGAAGCACATACCAATTCTGTCTTTTGAGCTGGTGAATTAAGAAACTCACCGCAATGTTTACACTTGATGGCTTGATCTTGAATCTCTTCTGCACAAAATGGGCACGCTTTCATTTTGCTCTCCTTAACGTGAGTTCGATATAACTATGGTGAAAAAAAATAAGTAAATCAAGCGGATATACTCAAAAACCGTGAATATAAGACTCTAATAAGAGTACAAATAGTTAATCACGTCTATAAATTGGGATGATAATACTATTTAATTTCCTAGAAGTCTCGGAAAAATAAAATGTTAATAGTTTCTTATAAGCTCCCTTATGTCGAACTCACGTTCTCCTTAACTTTACTTTCGACAATATCTGTTCGCCCATTCGGATTTTGATTGACATTCCTTATCTTGGTGGAAGTTGGAGAGGGCTGGATATCAATATTCAACCCCCGTCGCAATCCCTTAATCATCAGGTCATGGATTTCTACCCGCAAATCCTTTTAACCCGCCCTAAAATCCTTTTAACCCGCCCGTCGCAATCCCTTAATCATCAGGTCATGGATTTCTACAGAATGCTTGACACTGAACTTGAAAAGAGTAAACAGGAAGTTTCTTCAAGGTATGTCGCAATCCCTTAATCATCAGGTCATGGATTTCTACTTGATTAGAATATTTCTCATCACTTCACATTGTTCATGCGTCGCAATCCCTTAATCATCAGGTCATGGATTTCTACCCAAAGTGCAAAACCAAGATATTCAGCAGAACTGAGTATGATGTGTCGCAATCCCTTAATCATCAGGTCATGGATTTCTACAGAAAAATAATGAGAATGGAAATACAAATCCAGCTTAAAAATTTTAAAGTCGCAATCCCTTAATCATCAGGTCATGGATTTCTACGATAATCCCCCCGACATCATCAGGGAGGGGCGGGATGCCGCCCTGGGGGGTCGCAATCCCTTAATCATCAGGTCATGGATTTCTACAATGTCGACAGCATCGCTTAGGATTGGCTCTTTTGAGTAGGTCGCAATCCCTTAATCATCAGGTCATGGATTTCTACCTAGGTACGAGAGAACTTTGAACGGACTTAGTGCAATAAAAACCGTCGCAATCCCTTAATCATCGGGTCATGGATTTCTACTATGATTGGGGGGGGAAAAATAATCCATTAACATTAACATTGTCGCAATCCCTTAATCATCAGGTCATGGATTTCTACTTATCAGTGCCATACCAAGTCGCTTCTTTTATGCTTGTGTCGCAATCCCTTAATCATCAGGTCATGGATTTCTACTCTCTATTAATTCACTATTTGTTAGTGAGTTAATAGAGGTCGCAATCCCTTAATCATCAGGTCATAGATTTCTACCCCTTGCCTTTTTTGCACCAATAGATTCAAGTAGTTATTCTGGCATTTCCTGTAAGGTATCTTTTCCATGCTCATCATCGACCCTCAAAACTCCCTAATTTGTCCTCTCAATGCTAATTTAATCTTAAAATATCAATAACTTGCCGTTTCCCTGTAACCACACCCTCTTTTGGGTATGTTTTAAAATTTCGTTTATTATACAAATTTATTCTATAAATTATAAAAAATTCTAAATTGCATAATATGGCCTAATTTTCTTATCCCAGCCAAAGCAGGATTGCCATCCTTAAATAAAAAACCTGGATTCAATAAAAAGCCTGGATTCCTAGTTTTAAGACCGTGTCGTAATTAAATTCCCTTCTACTCTTGAGTGTCAATTTTTCATCTTGCCCCGCTTTTATCTTGCCTCACTTGCCCTGCTTGCTCAACCTAATCTCGCCCTGCCCGCTTGCCCCACTCGCCCGCTCTCTTGCCCTTTGCCCCTCTTGCCTTATTCTCTTTGCTCAAAATGCTAATCTGTAACCTTATCTTAAAATGTATCTGGTAGTGAGGTTCAGATAGGCTTTTAATCAATCATCCATCTAATCAATCATCCATCGGCCAAAAATAGTTTTTGCTCAAATACCATGTTTAATTAAATCATACTCAAAGTTTGATTTAAAATCAAGATCTTTTTTTAAAAAATTTCACTTATTAGTTAGCTCTCCATCATTATTATTTGCGCATTTATTATTTCCGCGTCTATTATTGCCGCGCAAGCGGGGATCCATGGTCGTGAGAAGAGGCATAAGCAGGCAGCTTGTCAATTCATTTTCGCGCAAGTGGGAATCCTGGGACATACGCAAGCCCTGTGGCCAGGAGGCGATTGCTAATCATTTCCGGGTAAGCTAATGTCTAGAAAAGGTGAACGAAGTATAGAGTGAATTTTAACTAAGAATCCAATATCAGAACTTTACTCAAGTTGAGGATATTGGAATGGCATCAAAGCTACTATACTTGTTCAAGTTAGGTTTTGATTGGCATGAGGATTTCCCTCTTTGGGCAAGGCCTTTAAATCTACGCTAAGAGTGAATCTTTCTGTGATGGCACACCTTTAATGGGGTGAAATCTATATATAGGTGAAATCTATATATATTAAATGAAATGTATATATAATGAAATGCCTGTTATCTGGCCAAGCAGCCGGCTTTTAAGGTAAATCAGCAAGGGAACTCAGATGTTCCCCATGTTTAAATTAGGAGGAGGAGATAAGCCGCAGGGTAAGGGTATTGAGGTAAAAGACAATAGT
>JAILZY010000010.1 GCA_023512255.1 bacterium
AACTTTCTTCTCTCTTTATTTTCTCTCCTCCCCTTTATATTTTCAACATTATTTTTTCAACATGGGGAACATCTGTATAGTTTGTAAATAATTTGACAGAAATGTAATTAACCTCTATAATGCAAAAATCTATAAAAATGTTGTGAAGGAGAGAATGATAGTTAATTCCCTATGGATTTTGCATCACTGAATTTACCAGAAGCGGTTCTGAAAGGGATTAAAGCTGTTGGTTTTACTGAATGTACCGCCATCCAGGAAGCAACCATTCCCTTAGCCTTGAAGGGGAAAGATATTGCCGGACAGGCCCAGACCGGAACAGGAAAAACAGCGGCTTTTTTGATCGTCATGTTTACTAGGCTCCTGGAAGACCACATTCCCCCTGATGGTCCCCAAAAGCATGCCCGAGCGCTGGTCATTGCTCCCAGCCGGGAGTTAGTGGTCCAAATCTATAAAGATGCCCTGGCTCTTGGTCAATATACTGGATTGACCATAGCCCCTGTCTTTGGAGGGATTGATTACCAGAAACAAGCCCAAATCCTGCAACAAGGTGTGGATATTATTATTGGCACCCCTGGGCGGCTGATTGACTACTACAATCAGAACTTATTCAGTCTCAAGCACATTAAGATCTTGGTCGTGGATGAAGCAGACCGGATGTTTGACATGGGATTTATTCGGGATATTCGGCGCATCATGCGAAAGCTCCCTCCCTATGATCAGCGGCAAAGCCTGCTGTTTTCAGCCACTCTGAGCACCAGAGTGATGGAGCTGACCTATGAATATATGAACATGCCTGAAAAAATTGTGATCAATCCAGAACAGGTAACCGTTGACCGGGTTGAGCAATGCCTTTATCATGTGGGAAAAGGCGAGCGGTTCAGTCTCCTGCTAGGCATTTTGAAAACGGATGGATGTGATCGGACCATGATCTTTTCCAATACCCGGCGTGAGGCCCAGCAGATTACCGATTATCTGAGAGCCAATAATTATCAGGCTCAGGCAATTACTGGGGATCTTCCCCAGAAGAGGCGACTGCGTATCCTAGAGAGCTTCAGACAGGGGCGGCTCCCTATTCTGGTAGCCACTGATGTGGCCTCCCGCGGCATCCATATTGATGATGTAACTCATGTTATTAACTACTGTCTACCACAGGATCGGGAGGATTACGTCCACCGCATTGGCCGAACAGCCAGGGCTGGAGCAGCCGGAAAAGCAATCAGCATCGTTTGTGAGGACTGTGCCCTGTATCTGGAAAATATTGAAAAGTTTATCAAAAAGAAAATCCCCGTACTTTGGGCTGAGGACGAACTCTTTTTACCATACCAACGTCCGGCTAGGAAAAAAGATAAATTATCACCCAAAAGAGAGGGGAAAAACCGAAACCGCAGATCCCGCGCTAGGAAAAAGCGAGCCCAAAGACCAGCAGAGGCGGCCGCGGCTCACTCAGGGAGTGAGCAAGGTGAAAGTATTTCTGCCCATAAACCACAGACAGAGAAACCAGAGGTCTCTCTCACTGTAATCCCTGGCCAATCGGCCTCTGCCGGAGAGGCCGCGGTGAAGAAGAAACGGCGGCGGCGACGTAGGAAACGAAGCCGAAGCGATCAGCTCCAGAAAAAACTCGAGGTGGACCTTTCGAAAGCAAAAGCTGAAAGCTAAAGTGGTTTTTTTCGCTAAGCGCGAGAGCAGATCAAATTACCCAATGTAGGTGCGGATGTAGGGGCAAGACCTTGTGCCGCCACAGCTTTTTGCGCACTCTTTGTTAGCGATAGGACCACTAAAAAGTCAACGGCCCAAATATTTACTTCAAATCATGAGCAGGGAGCTAGCTACCTCTTATGAGCAGGGATTTGGCTACCTCACGGGCACATCGGGCCAACTTAGGGCTGATCAGCCCGCAAGCTACAGCTCTATCCAACTTTTCCTGATCGATGAGTCGAGGTGCCTCACCTGACCTTTGAACTACATCAATATGAAGGTCTAGGTAGCGGATACGATCAGGATAAAACTCAACGGGCGTATTAATATTCCAGTAGGTTCCCCTTAATAAGCCATCTTGCGAGTAATAACTGTGTTGCAAAAACCAGCCGTTTCGGCTCACTTGCGTGATCCCGTAGTCTCCAGGCTCGATAGGAAGCTCAAGTCCGTCGTATTGCTGGCCGTTTGCTTCGGAAAATTCTCTTCGCACGAGCAGGCAATCCCTTTCCAGGTGAAGGATTTTTCCCCCTCGAAGTGAAAGCTCCCTGCCTTCGGGATGAACATGGATCAGGCCGATTAATTCTCTCTGTTGCCTCAAGGGGCGAAGAATTATATCTTCCCATAGCTTGTCCTCCAGCTCTGCCTTACGCCAAGGGGTTGAGCGGATTGCCTCCTCAACGAGATCAACCCATGATGGGGAAACAATTTTCAGCAGGTGATGGTTCTTTACGGTTGGCGTAACCTGCTCCCGAATGGCATCAAGGGTAGCTTTTGAAACTGCGGGAAACTCTATCTCAAGCTCCATCTCGGCTTCTTCACCTGCTATCTCGGCCTCAAGCTGCTCGTTATCCTCCCAAAACAGCCCCTCTTCTGCCTGCCAAGGCTTGAATCCAGCAGGCCGCACCACCATATCGAGTAGGCAGTTTCTGAGCAGAGATATGAGGCGTGCGACCTGCTCTCTATTCCCCGAAATGAGCACTCCTTGATGATCCCTGCGGTCCCTGATCAGAATATCCTCCGGGGAATTTGTCCCCATAAGGGCGAATCGCTGCTGAATCTGAGGGGATGGTCGGGTGATCTTATAACCATGATCAAGGAGAAGCCTGGTCAGGGCGGTAGTATAGATACCGCGAATTTTGACATATACTGATGCAGCCATTTTTCTCCCTAAAATCACGTGAGTCCGATATAACTATGGCAAAAAAGGCTAAGTAAATCAATTGGATAAATATTTCAGTACTCACTAAAGTCGAAAATACTATCTAAATGTCGAACTCGCGTTAAAATCAGCTTACTACCGGACACATTTTATCTTCCGGTTTTGTATATGCACTGTAGGTGCAGGCATTTCATGTCATTCCCCCGTAGGCGGGAATCCAGAGGGTTGCTGCAACCATATATGGATTACCACCTTCGAGGGAATGACGATAAAAGTGTCCGGTAGTGAAAAAATCACTAGCTATTAGGGTATGGCCAAAAGCCGATTCCCTCTATTCTGATCAGACGGCCATCTTGGGAGGTTTTGGCTCCAAGGATCTTGTTTACTAGCCACAGATTGGTCTCTACATGCGGGGTCATGTGAGGAATAAGGTATTCTGTGGTTCCCCGAGCCAAGCTGGCAAAGAGAATCAACTGGTCAGCCAGATGGCGGTCAACCGAGGCCCCAGAGCGAAGGTCCTCAAGGAGCATGTGGGCTACCTGGGCAGCAATCCACTCAGATCTTCTGCCAGGTTTTCCCGCCATATCAGCCCCAAGAAGGCAGCCAGATCGGGTAGAGGCTACGGCAAAGAGCGCCGCTCCCTTCTGAGCAGCTTTGGTATCATTGATGATTTCAATGTGGGCTTCAAGGCCGCTTTCTTGCAGCAGCTTGCGGCAGGTGTCAGCCATACGCTGGCTAACTTTTTGCTCTTCGAGATGAGAGGAAAGAGATATTCCCCAGACCCGCTCGATCTCACCCTGGGTAGGGAGAGAGAGGCCGCAGAGGGGATGGTCCAAAGGAGAGGTAACAAGCTCGATCTTTCCCTCGCCTTGCGGCACATAGCCTGGCTGGAGAATTCTCAACTCGGCCCTTACTCCCATTCGGGCCAAAAGGGGCAAGAGAACATGCTGAAGGTGATAGGCGCTGGGGGCAAAGTCCTGGAAAAGCCCGCCACAGATAGTAAAGCTGTGGAGCTGGCGGGAGAAGATAGCCAGGGGAAGAATACTGAAGGCTAACATGGTGGTTGATCCGGCTGTGCCGATGTTCCAGGAAAAATCCCGCCGCGAGATTTTAGATGAGCCCGGATAGTAGAAAATTTCTCCAGACCCAACCTGCGCCCCCTCAACCCGGCCTCCGCTCATCTCACAGCAGGCAAGGAGTGCGGTAAGGTGCTGGGGACGAAGCCCGGGTTTGTCCCGCTTAGCCCTGATGTTGACTAGATGAAGCTTTTCCCCAAGCAAAGAGGCAAGGCTGACTGCATAGCGCAGGATCGTTCCGCTCCCTGATTTTGTCGCCCCGTCAAGCTCAATCATAGAAAATTGCCTCCCCGAAAATGGCCTAATTAAAGTTTTAGGAGGATGGATTGGAAGGAACCCTTTTTCAAAAGGGTTCCTTCCAAAATCACTACGATAAGTTCCTTCCAAATCTTTCTTCCCAACTCTCCCTTCAAGAATTACCTTGATGCTCAAGCCCTTATCGGTTTCATACAGTGTAACTATACGAATAATCATAAGCATTGTCAATGAATTATGAATTTTTCACGACATAAGGATTAAACAGTAAACTTGGCTTAGACATAAAACAATTTCCTCGAAAGAGGGCAAAATTCAATTTGATGTGAGAGTTTTAGATGAGAAAGAGAGTAAAGCGATTATGCTGGTCATTGAGAATCTAAGTGTTCGTCTTTTTAACCGGATTATCCTACACGGTGTTAATTTGCACATCCCCGCGGGTGAGGTTCACGTTCTGTTTGGCCCAAATGGATCGGGCAAGACAACCCTGCTGATGACCATTATGGGATTTGCCGACTATGAAGTTATTTCAGGCCAGATTATTTTTAATGGTAAAGATATTACTAATCTTCCTGTTTATGAGCGGGCTCAAGCAGGGCTTGGGCTTTCATTTCAGCGGCCTCCAACCATAAAGGGAGTAAAGACCCAGCAGATGCTCGAAATTTGCAATCGCCACAGCCAACAGGATTATCGACCATTGGTCGAAGAGCTAAATTTCCAGGATTTTTTGGGCCGTGATGTCAATCAGGGATTTTCAGGTGGGGAAATCAAAAGATCAGAGCTCCTACAGCTCCTAGTACAATCTCCCACCTTAGCCCTTTTGGATGAGCCAGAGTCAGGCGTAGACCTTGAGAATATCGCTCTCATCGGTAGGGGTATCAACAAGCTGCTCCGTCGACAGTGGCCTGCAGAGGAATCAGCCGAATGCCGGCGCAAGGTACGGGAAGAGCGCAAGATCGGCGGCCTGATCATTACCCATACTGGTTATATCCTTGACTATGTGGATGCAGATCGGGGGTATGTGATGATGAACGGAACAATCGCCTGCCAGGGGAATCCGCGGGAGATACTGCGCTGCATCAAGGAGGTAGGATATGAGGAGTGTGTGCGATGCATGATCTAGAAATGAAGAAGAGGGCGCAGGCGGCCCTAGACAAACCAGCCCAATACGGCCCTGATGTTGATCTTAGCCGCTTTACCCTGATAGCTCCCCAAGAGTCGTATCAGGAGGATCTGAGCCAGCTTCCGGCTGAGCTGTCCAGGCAAGTACTATCGGCTGGTATTGAAACGGGAGAAAAGGGCCGCTCAGGAACCTATTTTCAGAAAAACCACTCAGTAATACACTGCCAGATTCACCAGGAGGGAGTCGAGATTTTAACCATCGACCAGGCCCTGGCCAAATACGACTGGCTAAAGGATTACTACTGGAAGATGATCCCGCCGGATCAGGACAAATACACAGCCTGGGCGTATCTTAATCCGCATCATGGATACTTTATCCGCACCCGGCCAGGGGTCAAAACCCTGTTTCCCGTTCAAGCCTGCCTTTATATGGAGCAAGACAACCTGGTACAAAACATACATAATATCATCATTGCCGAAGAAGAATCTGAGCTTGACATAATAACTGGCTGTGCCGCCCGGCCGCGAATGAGGCAAGGGCTGCACGTAGGAGTGTCTGAATTCTATATCAAAAAGGGGGCTCGACTCACCTTCACCATGATTCACAACTGGGCCGAGGAGATGGATGTTCGCCCACGCTCGGCAGCTTCTGTGGGACCTTCGGGTATTTTCATCTCCAATTATGTTTCCATGAAGCCTATTCACTCGCTCCAGATGTATCCGACAACCTGGCTAGAGGGGAAAGATTCCCTGGCCCGCTACTATAACATCCTGGTGGCCAGCAGAGGCTCTGAGCTCGATGTTGGCTCACGGGTTATCCTTAAGGCTGAGGGCGGCCGGGCTGAGGTAGTGAGTCGGGCTATTTCAGCCGGAGGCAACATCCGGGCCAGGGGATGTCTAGTCGGAAAGGAAAAAGATATCAAGGCTCACCTTGAATGCCGTGGTCTGATTCTTGAGCGGGGAGGAATGATTCAGGCTATTCCAGAGCTTGAGGGCTATCTGCCAGGCATAGACCTCTCTCACGAAGCCGCGGTAGGAAAGATTGCCCAGGAAGAGATAAACTATCTGATGGCCAGGGGACTTCCTGAATCAGAAGCCATTGCCGCCATTGTGCGGGGATTTTTGACCGTCGATATTGCCGGGCTTCCGACCGAGTTGCAAGCGGAATTGAATCGGGTGGTGGAGGAGAGTGAAAAAACCCTCCTATAGAAGGACAAAAAAGAGTATATGGGACCATAGTGCTCAATGGATAGTGCCAGTCGATTTATTGAGATATTACACTATTTAACTGCCCTGATCGGGCAGTCAATTAAACTGAACCAGTGCCGACTCAGGGCTTCATAATTCTAGATGTTACCTGCATTCCAATACCCCACACCCCGGCTTACACCACTTTCGAAGAGGAAAAATTACTCGTGGCTTTTGATCAGGATATTTTGTAGGATAGAGAAAAAAATGGGGGTTGATTTGATCAAAGAGATTTGCTAAGGTAGGTATGTAAGTATTTTAAACTAAAAAATATATATACTTATACGTCTTTTAGGTATCTAAATTGAATAATTTTTGATTATTTTGCGTGAGGAATGGAATTGATATCACTCCAAAAAACTGCTTACCTGGAAGATGATCCCCTGTGGTATAAGGATGCAGTCATCTATGAGCTTCACGTAAGGGCCTTTTACGATAGCAATGGTGATGGTATCGGAGACTTCCCAGGGCTTACCCAAAAACTTGATCATCTAGAAAATCTCGGCATAACAGCCATCTGGCTCCTCCCTTTTTATCCATCACCCCTGCGCGATGATGGATATGACATCGCTAACTATTTTGATGTCCATCCTGACTACGGCACGCTGCGAGACTTTAAGGAGTTTCTCAAAGAGGCTCATCGTCGTGGAATCAGGGTTATTACGGAGCTGGTCTTAAACCATACCTCCGATCAGCATGAGTGGTTTCAAAGGGCGAGAAGAGCAAAACCCGGCTCTAAGTGGAGAAATTTCTACGTCTGGGATTCACCGCAAAAGTATCAAGACGCCAGGATCATCTTCAAAGACTTCGAAACCTCCAATTGGGCTTGGGATCCGCTAGCCAAGACTTATTATTGGCACCGCTTTTATTCCCATCAGCCAGATCTTAACTACGACCATCCCCCCGTCCAGAAGGCCATGCTGAGGGTAATCGACTACTGGCTTAATATGGGTGTAGATGGCTTGCGTCTTGATGCCGTCCCCTACCTCTTTGAGCGGGAGGGAACCAATTGCGAGAATCTGCCAGAAACTTTCGAATTTTTGAAAAAACTGAGGGCTCATATTGATAGCCGATTCAAGGGCAGGATGCTTCTAGCCGAGGCTAACCAGTGGCCGGAGGATGCGGTTAACTATTTCGGACAGGGTGATGAGTGCCATATGGCCTTTCATTTTCCCCTGATGCCCAGGATGTTTATGGCTATCAGGATGGAAAACCGATACCCGATCATAGAAATCCTCGATCAGACACCGCCGATCCCTGATGTGTGTCAGTGGGCACTTTTTTTACGAAATCATGATGAGCTTACCCTTGAGATGGTAACCGATGAAGAGCGGGATTATATGTACAGGATTTACGCCAAAGACCGCACAGCCAGGATCAATCTTGGGATTCGAAGGCGTCTGGCCCCGCTCCTTGAAAATGACCGCAGAAAGATAGAGCTGATGAATTTCCTTCTTCTTTCTCTGCCGGGGACTCCGGTGATCTACTATGGTGATGAGATCGGTATGGGAGATAACTATTACCTCGGAGACAGGAATGGGGTCAGAACCCCCATGCAGTGGAGTGGAGACAGAAACGCCGGATTCTCGCGGGCTAATCCCCAGAAGCTCTATTTGCCCGTGATTATTGATCCTGAGTACCACTATGAAGCCGTTAACGTGGAGAATCAGGACAGAAGCCAATCCTCCCTGCTATGGTGGATGAGACATTTCATCGCTATGAGAAACAATTTCAAGGCCTTTGGTCGGGGGAGGATTGAATTTCTCTACCCTGAGAATATGAAGATTTTGGCTTTTATCCGCCAGTATCAGGATGAGAACATTCTGGTGGTCGTGAATCTGTCGCGGCATCCTCAACTGGTCGAGCTAGACCTTTCTAAGTACGCCGGTTATGTACCGGTAGAGGCCTTCAGTAAGAATCCCTTTCTGGCCATTAGGGAGCATCATCCTTACGCCCTGACCCTCGGATCATACGGCTATTACCTGTTTCTGCTAGAGAGGCAGAAGGAGGGAGGAGAAGTGCGAGCCACGAGGGCTCTGCCCCAAATCCAAGTAAGCCGAAAGTGGGAGATGCTTTTTGAGGGGAAAGCAAAAGAGGTGCTCGAGGAGGAGATATTGCCTCTTTTCCTGAAAAACGCCCGCTGGTTTGGAGGTAAGATGAGGCGGATTCAGCAGGTCAAGATAGTGAAAGATATTTCGGTTGGCAAGACCCCTCCGGCCACTCATCTCCTCTTCCTTGAGGTTCAGTACACAGAAGGGGTCCCTGACATGTATCTGCTGCCGCTCAGTTTTGCCCAAGAAGATCAGGGGCAAAAAATTATCGAGGAATCACCGCAGGGAGTAATAGCCAAGTTGGCGGTTGATGAGACCAGAGGAATAATCTACGATGGCCTCTATAGCCCTAAATTTCGCCATGATCTTTTGATGATGGTGGTCAAAAGGCTTAAAGTTAAGGATAAAGAAGGTGAGTTGGCTGCCTATCCAGGAAAGGCGCTTCGGGATTTCATCAGACGGGAGCAAATCCCTTCCGAATCCCAGGTGTTGCGGGCAGAGCAGAGTAACTCCTCCATTCTCTACGGGAATAAATTTTTCCTTAAGCTGTTTAGACGGCTTGAGGAGGGAATGAATTCAGAGCTTGAGATGCTTTGGTTTCTGACTGAAAAGTTATCTTTCCCCCATGTGCCGCCCTTTGCTGGAGTGATTGAGTATCGAAAACCAAAGGCAGAGCCGCTTATCTTGGCTATTGTTCAGGGGTTTGTGCCTAATGCAGGAGATGCCTGGAGTTATACCCTCGATGCGCTGGAGGGGTATTTTGGCATGGTACTTTCCAAGGTAGGCGAGATTCAAGAGCTTCCGAAAGCCCCAGCTTCGCCTCTTGAGGCGGCTTATCAGGAAATTCCACCGCTTTTTCAGGAGCTTATGTCAGCTTATCTTGACATGATTAGCATCTTGGGCAAAAGAACAGCAGAGCTCCACCTTGCTCTGGCCTCAGACCCAGAAAATCCTCATTTTGCCTTAGAGCCTTACTCGCTTCTTCACCAGCGGGCCGTTTATCAATCATTGCAAACCGGGGCCTTGCACACCCTTCAACTTCTGGAAAAAAGCCTATCGGTGCTTCCTGCTGAGGAAAGAAAGCTGGCTGAGGAGATTCTCAGCTCAAAGAAACAGGTAATTAGTAAGTTTAAGGCTATTCTCCAAAAGAAGATCTGCAGTGGAAAGATCAGGATTCACGGGGATTACCACTTAGGACAGGTGCTCTATACAGGGAAGGATTTTGTGATTATTGACTTTGAAGGCGAGCCAGCTAGATCTTTGAGCGAGAGGCGCATCAAACGATCCCCCTTGCGGGATGTGGCAGGTATGCTAAGATCACTTCATTATGCAGCCTACACCGCTCTGCTGAAAAAAGCCCTGATCAGGGCCGAGGATCGGATACAGCTTGAGCCCTGGGCCGAGCTGTGGTACAAATATAGCGGAGGCACTTTTCTAAGATCATATCTTGATACGGCCAAGGGGGCGCCTTTTATCCCCCAGGAAAGAAATGAGCTGCGGATCATGCTCGATGCCTTTCTCCTCGATAAGGCGATTTATGAGATTGGATATGAATTAAATAATCGGCCTGATTGGGTAGCTATCCCCTTGAGAGGAGTAAAACGATTGCTTGAGGAAAAAGAGTAAAAAGGGGAAAACCCTTTTGAAAAAGGGTTTTCCCCTTGTAACCCCTTTCCTAAAACTTTAATAACTATAGTTATTAAAGTTTTAGGAGGATGGTTTGGAAGGAACCCTTTTTCAAAAGGGTTCCTTCCAAAGAATAAGGGTTCCTTCCAAAAATATAGTGGAGATTAGATGTGGAGAGAGTGAGTCTTTTAACTGAGAATGATATTTATTTATTTAGGGAAGGGAGCCATTTTAGGCTTTATGAGAAGCTTGGCTCGCATTTGCTCACTGTTGATGGAACCAGTGGAGTTTACTTTGCAGTCTGGGCTCCGAATGCTGAGCAGGTTACAGTGATGGGAAAATTCAACGACTGGAACCCTGACTCCCATCCCTTGGCCCTGCGAGCGGATGGCTCAGGGATTTGGGAGGTGTTTATTCCGGGGATCGCTCACGGAACTCCTTATAAGTACCATATCAGATCAAGGTATGAAAACTACCGCGCTGATAAGGGAGACCCATTTGCTTTCTTTTGGGAGCCTGCCCCAGAGACAGCCTCGGTAGTCTGGGACTTAAAGTATGAGTGGGCAGACAGTGATTGGATGAAAAACCGCAGCCAGGCCAATGCTCTCAATGCGCCTATAGCTATCTACGAAGTGCATCTTGGATCGTGGAGGCGGCATCCAGAAGATGGAGGCCGACCACTCACCTATCGGGAGATAGCCGAGCCCCTGGCTGATTATGTCAAGAAGATGGGGTTTACTCACGTTGAGTTTCTGCCGATTATGGAGCATCCCTTCTATGGCTCCTGGGGATATCAGATCGTCGGCTTTTTTGCTCCTACCAGCAGATTCGGCACTCCTCAGGATTTTATGTATCTGATCGATTATCTCCACCAGCGCGGGATAGGGGTTATCCTTGACTGGGTGCCTTCGCATTTTCCCGATAATATCCAGGGGTTGGTCTACTTTGATGGTACGCATCTTTATGAGCATGCTGATCCGCGAAAGGGATTCCATCCCGAATGGAAGAGCTATATCTTTAACTATGGTCGCCACGAGGTCAGGGCGTTTCTGATTAGCTTTGCGCTCTTTTGGTTTGACCGCTACCATATTGATGGCATCAGGGTAGATGCCGTAGCCTCCATGCTCTACCTTGACTATGCCCGGAAAGAGGGCGAGTGGATCCCGAATGAGTATGGCGGCAAGGAGAATATCGAAGCCATTAGCTTTATCAAACGGCTGAATGAGGCTATCTACCGGGCCTACCCTGATGTTCAGACCATAGCTGAAGAGTCAACCGCCTGGCCGATGGTTTCTCGGCCGATTTATATCGGAGGGTTAGGGTTTGGCCTAAAATGGAACATGGGCTGGATGCATGATACTCTGTCTTATTTTTCCAAAGACCCTGTCTATCGAAAGTATCATCATAATCAGTTGACCTTCAGCATCTGGTATGCTTTCTGGGAAAACTTTGTTCTGCCCCTCTCTCATGATGAAGTGGTCTATGGGAAAGGCTCTCTACTTAGCAAAATGCCTGGGGATGATTGGCAGAAATTCGCTAATCTGCGCCTTTTGCTAGGTTATATGTATGCTCATCCGGGCAAAAAGCTCTTGTTTATGGGCGGAGAGTTCGCCCAGTGGCGAGAGTGGAACCATGATGAAAGCCTTGAGTGGCATCTTCTGGCATATTTTCCCCATCAAGGGGTGCAGAGGTGGGTCGAAGACCTAAATCACCGCTATGCTTCAGAGCCTGCACTCTATGAGCTTGACTTTAGCAGCCAAGGGTTTGAATGGGTAGATTTTCATGATGCTGAATCAAGTGTAATTAGCTTTATCAGGCGGGGGAAAACAACCCTTGATCAGATCTTAGTAGTCTGCAATTTCACTCCAGTGCCTAGAGAAAATTACCTAGTGGGAGTGCCGCAAGGCGGCCTCTGGAAAGAGATCCTAAACAGCGATGCCACGATTTATGGCGGAAGCGGCTGGGGGAATTTCGGTCAAGTCGAGGCTACCCCATTTCCTGCTCATGGTCGGAACTACTCTCTGTCGCTGGTGCTGCCCCCTCTTGGCATTATTTTCCTCAAGAAAGAGGCAGGAGAACCAGAGGTTAAGGCGGAAGGAGAGCTTGCAGAGCTAGGAGAGGTTGCTGTGCCGGAGCAAAAGGAGCAAGAAGCGCCGGAAAATGAAGGCTGTGAGTGAGAGAGTGTATGCACTATCAGGATATTCATCCCTGGGCGGTTAGTCCTCAAGAAGCAGCTGAGATTCAACGAAGGCTTAGCCAGATGGTTGAGTCCCGACCCATTACCAAGCCGATAGCCTTGGTCGCCGGAGCAGATATCTCTTACTCAAAGAGAGATAATCGCCTAGTGGCTGCGGTGGTAGTCATGACCTTCCCGAAGCTTGAGATCGTAGAGCAGATCGAGGTCGAGGGAGAAACTGCCTTTCCCTATATTCCGGGCTTTCTTAGCTTTCGCGAAGCACCAGCCATGCTCGAAGCTTTTAGCCGGCTGCGGCATGAGCCTGATGTTATCATGGTTGACGGCCAAGGCATAGCCCATCCACGAGGCTTGGGCCTTGCCTCTCACCTTGGGGTAATCCTTGACCATCCGACCATTGGTTGCGCCAAGACCAGACTAATTGGAAAATACGCCGAGCCTGGAGAGCAAAAGGGAGAAAGATCTCCTCTCTGGCAGGGTGGAAAAATAATCGGCATGGTGCTTAGAACTAGACGAGGGACCAAGCCGCTGTTTATCTCCATTGGCCACAAGATCGACCTAGATACAGCAGTGTCAATAGTTTTGGCCTGTACCAGAGCCTTTCGTCTTCCAGAACCTGTACGACAAGCTCACCTTTTTTGTAAGGGGAAAACCCTTTTGAAAAAGGGTTTTCCCCTTAAACCCTTTTCCTAAAACTTTAATTAAATTAATTAAAGTTTTAGGAGGATGGTTTGGAAGGAACCCTTTTTCAAAAGGGTTCCTTCCAACTTAATCCTTTTTCTGCCGATACAAAATCAGAGTAGAATCCAATATTAACCATTAACACTAGGGGTATCTTTTATATGCCAGCAGCTAGCCAGCCAAGGTCATTATCCATTCGGATTGGGGAGCGTCTGCCTATGAAGGATCAATCCCTTGAGATTGTGGAAAAGAAAGGGAAGGGGCACCCTGACTCAATCTGCGACTGTCTGATGGAGGAGGCCTCTTGCGCCTTAGTGCAGCTTTATAAGAAATACACTGGCCGAATCCTCCACTATAATCTCGACAAGGGGCTGCTATCTGCTGGCCAGGCAGCAGTAGCTTTTGGCGGGGGGAGGATTATCACTCCTCTTCGGATGATCATCGGGGATCGGGCCACGCTTCACTACCTTGGGCAGGAGTTGCCGGTCTGGGATACTGTGGTTGAATCAGCCCGCAATTGGATCAGACGAAACCTAAGATATTTTGATCCGGATCAGCATATAACTTTCCAAAGCGGCCTTAATCCTGGATCAAGGGAGCTTATGGGTATCTTTACGCCAAGTGAAAGACAGGTGCTCAAAGCGAATGATACCTCGGCCACCGTAGGATTTGCTCCCTTCACTCCGACTGAAGAGCTGGTCGTCTCGCTAGAGCAGTATCTTACCTCAGTCTGTTTCCAGGAAAAATTCCCATCTGCTGGTGAAGATATCAAGATCATGGCTGTCCGATCAGATCAAGCGTTAGACCTGACCATTGCCCTGGCTATGGTGGACCGCTTCATAGCCAGTGAGAGTGACTACTTTGATCAGAAGGAAGCTATAAGACGGTCCATAGCTGACTTTGTCCGCTCCCGCTTTGATGCCTCCCCTTTGCAGATCCATCTCAATACCCTGGATGAGCGGGGGAGGGGTGAGGATGGAATTTACATTACAGTAACCGGAACATCTGCCGAGCAGGGTGACAGCGGACAGGTTGGTCGGGGAAACCAGGTGAGCGGCCTTATTTGCCTGATGCGGCCGCAGAGCGGTGAGGCTTCAGCCGGAAAAAATCCCATCAGCCATGTAGGGAAAATTTATAATTATCTGGCTCATATATTGGCTGCTGATATTTATCAGCACTTTGAAGAAGCAGGGGAGGTTATGGTTTGGTTAGCCAGCCGAATCGGAGAGCCGATTGATCGGCCGGCACTGGTTGCGGTTGAGCTCATTCCCCAGAAGGGGAAGAAGCTGGCTGCTGGCTACCAGAAGGTTATTGCCTGGCGGGTAGAGCAGCATTTGGAAGGAATTGCCGATCTTTCCCAGAAGCTGATTTTGGGGGAGGTATCTTTATCTCATCTTTCATTCTGACCGTAATATCCAAGCATCTTCTAATATCCAAGCAGCCCTACTACCTTGCTCATCGTGAACTTGTCGATAAAAGGACGAATAAGAATCAAAAAGGCAGTTACTTAAGGTTCAAGATGAGGAAGGGTATGAAAATCGATCTAGGGCCATCAATACCGATCCAGCAATTGTCAAAAGCCATCCATAAGACACCGGAAGAAATTGAAAACTCTCTGCGGGGCAGGGGAAAAGTGCTCAGAGCTGGAGATGGCCTAAAGGTTGATCAGGCTATCTGGATTGCCGAGCAGGAGGGTTTTAGGGTCAGGATCTTGAGCCGGGGCAAGGAGGAGGCTCTATCCATAGAGCCGGAGAAAAAGTCGCTGATTCAGCCTCGGCCTCCGGTTGTAACAGTCATGGGGCATGTGGATCATGGCAAAACCGTTCTCCTTGATGCCATTCGGCATACTAACCTGGCTAGCCAGGAGCCGGGTGCTATAACCCAGCATATTGGAGCCTACAAAATTCATTTGCCGGGCGGAGATATTGTCTTTTTGGACACTCCTGGACATGAGGCCTTTGCAGCTATGAGGGCCAGAGGTGCCCAGCTGACAGATATTGTGGTCCTGGTTGTGGCCGCGGATGAGGGGGTTAAGCCTCAGACTATTGAGGCGGTGCAGCATGCCCAGGCGGCACGGGTTCCCATAATCGTAGCTGTGAATAAGATCGACAAGCCCCAAGCCAATCCCGCTCGCGTCAGGGAGGAGCTAGCTCAATATGGGCTGATCCCTGAGGAGTGGCAAGGTGAGACCATTTATGTGGATATTTCGGCCAAGTATCATCAAAACCTGGATAAGCTGCTTGAGATGATTTTGCTTTTGTCTGAGATGATGGAACTTAAGGCTGACCAGAGCAGAGCGGCTCGAGGAACGGTTTTAGAAAGTAGAATCGATCCGCAGCTTGGCCCGACAGCAACCGTCCTGGTTCAGGATGGAACCTTGAGGATTCGGGATTTTTTTGTCTGCGGCCAGACCTTTGGCCGGGTTAGACTAATGATGAATGAGTGGGGCAAGCGGATGGAGACAGCTCCTCCTTCGACTCCGGTTCAGATTTCCTCCTTTTCTCAGGTCCCAAGAGCCGGTGATCCCTTTTTGGTTATCTCCGGCGAGAAAGAAGCTAGAAAACTGGCTGATCTAATTGGCAGGCAGGAGCAGGGGGCAAAGAGACTAAGACCAAGGCCAACCACTCTGGAGGAGGTTCAGCGGGAAATCCGAAAGGAGGCCATCCCTGAGCTGCCGATTGTTCTAAAAGTGGATGTTTACGGATCCTTGCAGCCCATTGTTCAGTCTTTGCAGAGCCTAGCCATCCCTGGGGCCAGGATAACCATAATTCATAGCGGAGTGGGAGCAATCAGCGAATCGGATGTACTCTTGGCCTCAGCGACTTCTGAACGCGGGATCATCATCGGCTTTAATGTCAAGCCAGACAGCAAAGCCGAGCTCCTTGCCCGTCAGGAGCGAGTCGACATCCGGCTATACAGTGTCATCTATGATTTGATCAATGAGGTTAGCAGACTGGCTCAAGGGCTGGTCATTCCCCGCTACCGGGAAGAGATTATTGGCCGGGGTGAGGTGATTCGGGTTTTCCACATTCCCAAGGTGGGTGTTGTAGCTGGCTGCCTTGTTCAGGAAGGGAAATTTGTCAAGGGCCGCCAGGGTAGAGTGATTCGCCGAGGGATTATTATCCACACCGGTGAGATCGTTTCCCTGAAGCACTATGATCAGTTTGTAGATGAAATTGGCCAGGGGAAGACCTGTGGTCTGATGCTATCTCGGGGGTTTACCCGCTATCAGGTCAAGGATCAGGTTGAAGTTTTTATCAGAGAAGAATTACCCAAAGGAGGAGAAGAGTGAACTTTCTGTTGAATAGAGCTGTTCGATGCCCTATAATAATCTAAGTTGCGCTCGAAATCATCGACCGCTTCTTTTCAAGTAAGAGAGGCTTCTTTTCAGGTAAGAAGAGAGGATTGAGAGATTTGGCCAGGACAGAGAAAGAGGCTGATGAATACCTTGAGATTGTAAACCAGCAGGGAGAAATTGTAGGCCGCGCTCTGTGCTCTGTCTGCCACGGCCATCCTGAGCTGATTCACCGGGTGAGCCATGTTTTGGTGTTTAATGAGGCTGGCCTGATACTGCTGCAAAAAAGATCGGCAAGCAAAGATATCCAACCTGGCAAATGGGACAGCTCTGTAGGCGGTCATCTAGCCATTGGCGAGACATTTGAGGAGGCGGCCTATCGGGAGATGGCGGAGGAGCTGTCCATTAGGAATGTTCCTATTTTTTTCTTGTATGATTATCTCATTCGAACCCCGATGGAAACAGAACTGGTGAGAACCTTCTCTTGCTGTTTTAACGGGCCGATCTTTTTCAATGAGGAGGAAATAGAAGAGGTGAGGTTCTGGGACCTTGAGTATCTTTACTCACAGATTGAGACAGACCTTTTTACTCCTCATCTAAGAGAAGAAATATACAGGTATTTTCCCTGGAAAAAGTTGATTAATCGATCATGGGAAAAGGAATGAGAAGATGCTCTTTCATACATTTTTGCACATTCCGGGTGTTGGAGACCGAATCGAGCAGATGCTTTGGCGTAACCGTATCTTTACTTGGGATGATTTTCTTGAATCTCCACTCAGTCAACGGTTGGTTGGCCGAAGATACAGGACTATGGTGAAATACATCGAAAGATCGAAGCAGCATCAGGATAATGTTTACTTTTTTAAAAAACTCCTCCCCTCACGGGAGTTGTGGAGACTTTTCCATCACTTTCGTGAGCGGGCAGCCTGCCTCGACATCGAATCAATCTATGTCAATTCTTCTCATCAGGTTACGGTTATTGGTCTTTATGGCCAAAACCAGATGAAAAGTTTTGTCAATGGACAAAATATTGAAGATTTTAAAGATGAAATCGCTCGCTATGACCTCCTGATCACCTATAACGGGGTCTGTTTCGATCTGCCGGTGTTACGACAGCAATTTAAGATGAGTTTCCCCCATGTTCATGTTGACCTGCGCTTTTTTCTAAAGCGCCTGGGGTATACTGGAGGGCTTAAGGGGATTGAGCGGGAATTTGGCATTATTCGGCCTGATGAGGTCAAGGGGCTTTCTGGCTATGATGCTGTTCTACTTTGGAAAAAGTATCAGAAGGGAAATCAGCAGGCGCTCTCTACCCTGCTGCAATATAATACCCATGATACTCAAAACCTGTACTACCTGATGGCCAGATCCTATGAGCTGATGTTCAGGAGAATCTTCGCCGGGCATGACCACAGCTTTACTCTGGGACCTGAAGAAACCACCATTGCTTGCCTGCCTACCTGTCGTCAGAGTTAAACGGGGCCTTCATTTCAAAGATCACATCCTTACTGGAATGCCCCGCTCTTTCAGATATGCCTTGGCTTGATGAATAGTATAGGTACGGTAGTGAAAGATAGAGGCGGCTAGCACCGCATCTGCCCTGCCTTTGACTAAGGCCTGGTAGAGGTGCTCAAGGGTGCCTGCTCCGCCAGAGGCGATGACCGGGATATTTACCCCCTCAGACACGCTGCGAGTCAGCTCAAGGTCATATCCGGTTTGCTGTCCATCCTGATCCATACTGGTTAGGAGGATTTCGCCAGCTCCAAGGGATTCAACCTCCTTTGCCCAGTCCACGGCATCAAGCCCACGGGCCACTCGGCCGCCGTGAGTGTATACCTCCCAGGAGCAAGGCCCGCTCCTTTTGGCATCTATAGCTACCACAATGCACTGACTGCCAAAGTATTCGGCTGCTTGGCGAACAAGCTGTGGGTTATCGACTGCTGAGGTATTGAGTGAAATTTTGTCCGCTCCAGCCTTCAACAGCCGCTCGATATCTTTGAGGCTGCGGATTCCACCGCCAATGGTCAGGGGCATAAATACCATCTCAGAAGTCCTTCTGGCCACATCGATGATGATCTCCCGCTTCTCATGCGAAGCGGTAATGTCTAAAAAGACAATCTCATCGGCTTCCTCAGCTTCATAAGTTTTGGCCACCTCAACCGGATCTCCCGCATCCCGCAGGTTAACAAAACTGACCCCCTTGACTACCCGGCCATCCTTGATATCCAGACAGGGAATAATTCTTTTAGCTAGCATAGAGATAATCTATCCTCTGAGAGATAATCCATCCTCTCTGGTCTGGTTTCAATGCTCCCAACAGGTTGGCCTAAAAGCTGGCTGATGATCTTGATATATCCTAATTGCCTCTTGCAAATTGATACTTCCGGTATAGATTGCTTTGCCAATAATGACTCCCTCAAGACCCAGGGGCTCTAGCTCAGCCAGATTCTGAAGATCATTCATACTAGATATGCCGCCTGAGGCGATCAGTGGAATATTAATGTTTTCAACCATTTTTCTGATAGCTTCAATATTTGGCCCTTGCAAGGTACCGTCCGTTCTGATATCAGTAAAAATAATGTTTCTGACCCCCCAGCTCTCTATCTGTTGGCAGAACTCAAGAGCTTGTGACTGGGTCGTATCCTTCCATCCGTGAATAGCTATCCTACCATCCCTGGTGTCGATTCCAACCGAGATCCGACCAGGGAATTCTTGGCACAGGCTCTTGACCTGCATGGGCTCAATAAAAGCGATTGTTCCGAGGATAACCCGATCGATCCCTGATTCCAAGAGCTTGCGAGCCATGGCTGAGGTCCTGATTCCACCGCCGAGCTCGATTGGAATATCAAGCTCCTGAACAATTTGCATAATGATAGAAAGATTCTGGGGACTGCCTGAAAAAGCTCCATCCAGATCCACAATGTGGATAAGCTCAGCCCCCTGCTCTTGCCACCTCTTGGCAGTTTCCAGAGGAGAAGAGGAAAACACTGTTTTTTCCTCCTCTCTACCCTGATACAGCCGAACACATTCTCCTTTAACAAGGTCAATTGCTGGTATAATGAGCATATTCCCCCCAGAATTCTCTTACGATAATTTTTGGGTCAATATCCATAATCGTAAATATCCATGAATCGTGAAATCCTGCTAGAGCTCAGCAAACGCTTTTAGGATCTTGAGCCCGCTTGATTGGCTTTTTTCCGGATGAAACTGAGTGGCAAACAAGGCACCCTGACTAATAACCGAGGGGAAGCAAATTCCATATTCGGTAGTAGCTGCAATGCAATCCGGATCTTCTGGCTCCCCGTAATAGGAGTGAACAAAATAAAAGTACTCCCCTTGAGTGGAATTCCGTAGAAGGGGAATTGGTTTCTTAATATCAATGGAATTCCAGCCCATGTGAGGAACCTTAAGATTGATGGCAAATCGCTTTACCCTGCCAGCAATAATACCCAAACCTTGGGTTAGGCCAAACTCCTCGCTTTCCGAAAAGAGCAATTGCATCCCCAGGCAAATTCCCAAGATCGGCTTTCCTGCCTCTACTGCGTTATAAATCGGAGTGATCAGATTATAGCGCTCAAGGTTTCTCATCCCATCCCTGAAGGCTCCAACGCCAGGGAGAATCAGTTTGTGGGCTGATTGAATCTTTGCCCGATCACGGGTAACCACAGCCTTATGACCAACCTGCTCAATCCCCTTTTGAATACTTCGCAGGTTTCCCATGTCAAAGTCGAGAATAGCGATCATTTAAAGCTTACCCTTAGTGGACAAAACTCCATTCAGAGCTGGATTGATGCGAGTAGCCTGGCTCAAAGCCCGGCCGAAGGCCTTAAATATGGCCTCGGCGATATGGTGAATGTTGCTTCCGTAAAAGAGATTGATATGTAGGGTAATCATACTATTGCTGACAAAGGCCATAAAAAATTCTTTGAGCAGATCAATATCGAAATTTCCAACCATGCCGTGCATATTTACGTTATAGACTAGAACGGAACGGGAGCAGATATCCAAAGCCACAGTAGCCAGGGCCTCATCCATTGGCAGCGTCGCTGCCCCATAACGCCTGATTCGACTTTTGTCCTCCAAAATTTGACGAAAAGCAGTGCCAAAAGTTATGCCGATATCTTCTACAAGATGATGGTAGTCGACCTCAATATCTCCATTAGCTTGAAGTTTTACATTGAAAACACTATGCTTGCACATTGAGGAGAGCATATGGTCCATAAAAGGAATGGAGGTGGCGATTTCATATTTCCCCTCCCCATCAAGTTCAAGCTCTAGTCGTATGTCCGTCTCGGTGGTTTTCCGCTCAATCTTTGTGTTGCGGCTCATAATATCTTATCCTTTTTATTACTACCGGAAATTTTATTTCTAACTTTGCATCTGCACTTTGTAAGTGCAAGTATAGCGCGTTTTGGCTTTTATTCAAGCTGAAGATAAGATTTTCTTCAGTCCGTTCAAAAAACACTCACATTCCTCTCTAGTGCCGACTGTTACTCGAAAATGTCCTCTCAATCTTCCCTGGCTGCTAAAGCCTCGCACGAGAATCCCTTCCGCCAGCAGTTGCTCAAAAAATTTTTCAGCCTCCAAAGAGCGTACCTTAAAAAGAAGAAAATTAGCACTCGATGGGTAAACCCGCACCGCGCCGATATTCTTCATCTGCTCATACAACCAGTCCCTATTTTGCTTGATCTGAGCGATGCTCGGCTTGATAGCCTCTTTTTGAGATAGGGCGACTTTGGCTACAGTTTCAGACAGAATGTTAATATTGTAAGGGAGTTTTACCCTATTTATATGTTGGATGATAACTGGGCCAGCCAGCAGAAAGCCCATCCTGATTCCGGCCAGACCAATCTTAGAGAGGGTGCGCAGTATAATCAGGTTGGGATGCTTGGGCAGAAGGTCAAGATAGTTGCTGTCAGCAAAATCAACATATGCCTCGTCAATACAGACGATGCCCGGAAACTGCTCAATAATTTCCTCAACCGCCAGCCGGGAAAAACAATTTCCCGTAGGATTGTTCGGCACAGCCAGAAAAATCAGATGGCCGGCCTGAGACAGACTATACATCCGCTCTCGCCAGAGGTCTGATAGAGCCAGATCAAAATCATCGGACAGGGGAATTTCTTCTACGTTTTCGCCCATAGATTTAGCAATTATCCGATACATGGCAAAGGAAGGATCAGGGACAAAAACCGTTTTCCCTGCTCCACCAAAGGTAACGATAATTGCCTGAATCAATTCATCTGACCCATTTCCAGGCAGGATCTGCTCTGCAGGCCACCCCCACTCTTTGGCCGCCATCTGACGCAGTTCCCAATAACTCGGATCAGGGTAGCGATTTAGGCGGGCCTGCTCAAGACTTTGAAAAATCTGTCTCATAATATCAGCAGGTAGTTCATATGGGCTCTCATTGGCATCCAGTTTGATTACTTTTGGGAAGACAGGAAGATCATAGGTTGAAGCTTGGCTCGGATCAACTCGCAGAAGTTTTTGAATATCAATTGATTTCATGCAAATTTTTCCATACTACAAGAAGAGAGAAAAGCTTAACAAATAAAAACAGACAATTTAAATAAAAACAGATAATTTTATAATCAATTTTAGGAAGTTGTCAAGAATTTTTGAACGGTAAAATTCACTCTTTTTAAGCGTGCACTCCTTTTGAGGGCGAATCTTTTCAAGTACTAAAAATCTTAACTTTTGTGATCTTATATATCTGGACATCTCTGATGGAGGGGCCGTTTATTCGCCGCCCTCCATCAGCAGCCAGTGATCATTAAAGAAAAGATCAATTTCTAAGATCAATTTCTCTGGAATATGCCAGAGGCAAAATATCGGTTTTGGCCTAGAACCTTGGCTACCATAATTTTTAACATCTCAATGTTCAGTGGCTTAGTAATATAATCAAAGGCTCCATCGTGCATAGCCTTGAGATAGGTTTCTAGCTCGCCAAATCCAGTCATGATAATGAACTGGATATCAGGGTGAAGACTTTTTACCTCGCGCAGCAGCTCTAGTCCTCCCATGCAGGGCATGTTGATGTCGGTAATGATTAAATCAGGGGTAATCTCACGGACAATCTGCAGGGCTTCGCTTCCATTTTCAGCCACCATCACCTCATATCCCTCATCGGCCAGGATATCCTGCATAATGCTGCACATATTGGCTTCATCGTCAACAATCAAGATTCGCTTGGTATCCATAACGTTAGCCCCTTTGCATTAAGTAAGAATGTAATAGGTAATTGGTGGATTTCGCGTCTTTCCCAGTTTTCTTGATTTAAGAAAAGCAAATTGGATGCCAGGATTTTTGAGAGATCAAAAGAGGATGGTTTCCTATATAAGTCTTTGAAATATAATATTAATAACTCTTAACGCCAGATCTTAAGATCAGGTGAAATTTCGCACAACTCTGACCAAATGTTTATCAATTCGCTCAATCATCTATATTACACACTACTAACAGGTCTTTTCGCTAATAAAGTGCACAATAAGGACGAAACAAGGTCCGCTCCTACAATTAGCTTATCTGCCCCTACAATTTAACGTAATTGATATCCTGATAGCGTAATTTATTCGCTGCGCAACTTGTGTTAAGTACTTAGCAAAAGAACCTCTAAAACACCCTGCTGGTTAGGGGAGGTGTCCACTGCCGCCTGTCCACTGCCACCTGCCACTCCTGCCCACTGCCGCCTGCCACTCCTGCTCACTGCCGCCTGCTCACTGCCGATAAAACAGCCTGCTTGGTGAGGGAAGGTGGGAGATTTTTGAATCTCCCACCTCAAGTCTAAGAAATCGCATCTTAAATCGCACCTTCCTGCCGTGTGCTCTTTTTAGCACAATGACAGGCAACTACTAGCTTGGCTCAATGACGATTTGAACTCAATGATGAATAAAGTGATTTATAGAGCCAGTTTGCCCAAAGGTCGTTTGGAGTCCCTGATAATGAGAAATTTGAGAGCCCAGGATAAGAGTTTGACAAGTTGTACAGGCCGCTATTAGCGTCATATAACCAGTTGGATAGCCAGTTTGATAGGTTGCTGTAAGGAGATAGGGAGCTAGTTGATGACCACAAGAAGCTGTACGATGGCCACGAGCTTAAGCTATACGATGGCCACGAGCTTAAGCTGTACGATGGCCACGAGCTCAAATCATACGAAGCTGGCCACCAGCTTGAGCTATAGGCTGTTCGCCAGTCTGCATCATACAACGACCACCAGTTTGAGCTATACCAAGGCCAGCTCAAGGCGGGGTAAATCGGCTGAGTGGTAGGAGTAGTAGGGGTAGAAGGAGTAGACGGAGTGGAAGGAGTAGACGGAGGAGAAGAGGGGCCGGCAGGAGCGGCCTGAGTTTTGAAAGAGCTGGTTCTAGCCGCACTCAGCCGATTGCCGGAAATATCTGTCGCTCCCTCATCAATCTTGATCTGATAAGTAGTGTTTGGGGCTAGCTTTGACTTTGGGGCCACAAAGGTAATCGAGGTCAGGTCCGGCGATAGCTTGACTGTGAAGTTTGGATCATCCGGGCTGATGGTAACGTTAGCCAGCAAAGAGGCCCAATCCATCGGCTCACTGAAGGTAACAGTCAGCTCCTGTGATAAGCTGACCTCGGTGGCATTGGGATTGGGCGTAATATTGACCACGATCGGAGGCGTAATATCTAACCTGCTGACCCCGCTATCTGTGCCAAACCATAAGTTTCCATAGGCATCCTGCTGAATGCACCTTATCTGATCAGTCTGTGAAGAGGATGGAGTTGTAAGATTAGGAAAGCTTCTCCAGAAATTCCAATCAGTGGTAGCCAAGACCCCAGCATCAGTAGCAAACCAGTACCGCTCGCCCGGATAGTTTTGGCCAGCTAGGGAATAGATCTCATTGACCGCGCCGTCCAGCGGGGCAGCTATCTTCGACCATCGGCCATTTTGATATCGATACGCGCCTTCTCCGGTAGCTACCCAAAGGGTGTTTTCCACCGGGTCAAAGGTGAGCGAGTTAATGGTTAGCCCATAGGCGATAAAGGGGAAGAAAGATCTATCCTGGGTTGAGTTATAAATCAGTTTACCGGCTGCATTAAATTTATAGATATCCCCCCAGATGGTAGCCAACCAGATATTGCCTTTATCGTCCGGGGCCGCGGCCTTAACCCAATTATCGCTTAGACCTGAATTGATGTCGAACACAACTTGCCACTGCTGATCGTACAGCTTGAGGAGGCCATGATTTTGGGTGGCTACCCACACGCCACCGTTAGGATCAATCGAAAGATCATGAATCGGATCATCAGGCAGCCCGTTTTCTCCCCTGGGGAAGAACTTGACCACTGCCCCCTTGGCTGGATCAAACTTGACCACCCCGCTTCCGCCGCTACTGCTGCCGTCTTGTGGCTGAGTGCAGAGCCACAGATACCCTTGCCGATCCACAGCCAGGCGGGTAATGAAATTACTGGGCAGGCCGTGTTGTACGGTATATGGGTGGCTCATCCAGTCGGTCCAAAAATCAGGCTCTTGTGAATTACCTTGAGTCTTGGGAGCATAGGTGAATAACCCAGCTCCCAGGGTGGCTATCCAGAGTCTGCCGCTATTGTCCAAGGCAAGATCAGATACTGGCTTATTGATCTGAAAATGGGTCCAGCCCTGATTACATATCATGTAGCCGAAATTAGCCTCCAGGCTGTTTGGGGATGCTGCTTGGTCTTTAGCAGTTATTTTAACGAAAATCCACTGATTGTTTTTAAAGGGAATAGCTGGAGTGTAGGAGATAGTGTATCCCTGCGCATCGGCAGCAGTAATGATTGCTTTGGCGGTTACATCAACTCCATTCACTATAAGTCGCAAGGAGCTTGGATCTACTCCTGTTTCAAAATCGCTGACCGTATAGGTAAAGGTAGCCTTGGCCGGGATACAGGATTGGTTAGGAGGGGTAGAGCTGGCTATGAATGGCTTGCAGGAGTCCTCAGTATAGAGGAAATAGCTGCGTTCTGTCCTATGGCCAGCCTGATCGCTGACCTCAATCCTGATCGGGATAATGGTCGAGCACTCAAAAGGCGTCTTAGGTTGGTAGCTTAGGGTAAGCCCCTGGGGAGTGTCAGAAATGGTAGCTGCCTCGGTAACGTTTTGCCCATCGACGAAAAACTGGATAGAGGACCTGTCAAGTTCAGCGAAAAGAGCCTTGATATTCAAAGTAATTTTTGGGCTAGTCGGCACATTCACAGAATTAGGTGCTGGATTTATGGCCTCGATGATAATGGGCTTGAGAGCCTGGCTGTCTCCTCCAGCAGGTAAGGCTTCACCATTGGCCGCACTACTGCCACCACCAGGGGGGGGGAGGACATTGCTGCCGCCGCTAGCCGAGCTATCGGATGAGGCGGGAGCACCACCACTAGCGCCACTTCCGCCAGCCGGAAGATCACCGGCTGGTGCGCCGCCGCCAGATCCTGGGCTGCCGCTATCAGAGCCTGTTATATTCATCTGGTAGACCTTGGGGATAAATTGGGCAGCCTGATTAAAAGAGATAGCCATTCCATTGCTCAGGGCATCTTTAGTATTATAGGAATACTGTCTGGCTATCTGATCGTGATACTTTAGGCCGACTGTGGCCCAAGCCCCACGGCTTGAGCGCGTGCTCCCCGTATCCACATCTTTATACTGGAAGACAATCTCGCCGCTTTCCTCATACAGGATGGCCTCGAAGGTAACGGTATCTGAGCTAATTTCGCCGCTGTAGTGGCGCATGGGAATCTCACGCCACTCGACAATCAGCCGGGCTGGTTTATTGGCCCTATCGACGAGGTAGCAGATGGTACCTGCGGCCGAGGGGTCAAGATCGGTCCACAGGGGAGCAATAATATCACTGGGATTTCCGGCACGGGCCTTGTTAGGATCGAGCAAATCAGCCAGCGGTTCATTTCCCCACTTGGTAGCATCGTTATTGCCGAAGGTGATATAACCGTTCGAGGAGATGGTAATTCGAGTCAGCGGCTCCCCGAAGAAATAAAATCGAAATCCAAGGTTTTCAAGATCAATTGATTGACAATCATCATCTCCTAAGGGCAGAATAACTTTTGCTGGCTGTGACCATACCTCTATCCATTCATATGGATATGGGTTGCTGCCTGCCACTGCTGCCGCCGCAGACTGCACTCCGATTGAGGAACATCCTAGGGGCAAGCTCCAAAAGAATAGAGTTAAGAGTATGAAACAACAGATATTTTTTAATAATCTAACCTTCATAGCGCTTCCTCCCGTTTACCTTTGTTTTATTAACTGTTCATTATTTTATTCTTTGTCTATCTAAATTTTTTCTAATATAAATTTTAATCATATTTTTGAGTTTAATCGTATTCAAGTTATTTGTACTGAGAGAAATTTCTATCTGGAGTGTTACCAAGGTCTGCGTTAGTGCAAGAGAGGAGTGGTCGGAAAACACCCTGGGGCTTCTGTCCGTCAGAAACCCCAGGGTATGCTTGGCAGAATCAGGCCCTTTTAGAGAATGGGTGCCCGCAACTACGACTCAAAAATCGAAAATCAACATCAAGCTCAGTCATTAGAATTGATCATGACAAGCCCGGCACATGTTACTGCCCGGTGCTTCCGAATAATTATCCTGAACGAGCAATTGGCCATGTTTGCCTTTCTGTCCTGGAGCGGGACGTGGCTCTCCGGTAATGGTTCCATCCCAGGCGGTTGCGGCTGCATGGACATTATGGCAGGTCAGACACAGCACACCATCTGTAGCTGTATTGTTTCCAGCAGTAATCCCCAGCGGGGAGCCGCTCTTTCCGCCATAAAATTGTTTTGGAAATGCCGTGCAGGTATTGCGTCCATTGGGAACCTTATCAGCTCCAACCGGATGAGTCGTCCCCTGAGCCATTGGGTCAGGATTAGTTGCCGTGCAGTGGCATTGCTCGCAGTAGCCATTAGCCTCGTACGGGGAGGCCTTGTCATTTTCGCTCAACCGATACAAGTAAGGCGGTTTGGTATTGATATGGACATCATGGCAGGTGCCGCAGAAGATCTGTCCATCGACTGTGCCGTAATCATCCATGACTCCGCCTGCTGAACCAGGCTTGCCATCGGCTTTTAGGAATTTTGGAACACCAACACCTCCGGCGGAAATTATATTCTCGCGGGTATTGAAGCTGACCGGTTTGCAGGCAAAACGGTGACTTTGCCGACCGGTTGTATTCAGGAGAGAGCCGTTTTTCTCATAACTGCCGACAATATTAGAATTACCATGACAGCCGTAGCACATGGCTTCATAGCGGTCAAGAGGATCGGGTCTTAAGGCAATGTCTCCCTGGCTTCCCCAATTCAGTTCTTTGGCTGGAACCCTCATCAGGGCGTCAATATCAGCGCGCAGAGGAGACACAACCTTCATGTCTCTTGGATCATCCTTGTCATTGGAATGGATAAAATGGCAGAACATACAGCCGCCGCATTTAACCACCTTTTCTCCTCTAGCAGATGTGGCCTTGAAGGTTCTGGTAACCCGGTTCTTCGGATCGGTTCTGGTTTTAAAATGCAGCCCGCCATTGGCTTCAAGCATTGCCCGGCTTTTCGGATGCTTAGGATCGTTATGGCAATATTCGCACAGGGCAGTATCATCATCTTTAAAAGATGCGTAACGCAGGAAGCTCGGATTGCCCTCTATCTCAGAGGTATGGGCTCCGTGGCAAGAGGTGCAGCCGAAGATCTGCTGATCGAAAGAAGCAGAGGAACCATCTGCGTAGGAGCCGTCTAGTTTAAAAATAAGACCATTCCCCGGTAGTTTTCCTTCATGGCATCCAGAGACTCCGCAGGAGGTCTTAGCCCACCGCTGGCCCAGTGGGTGGTGAGCACGGTTTGCTTGCAATTTTGGAGCATTTGGCCAAGTAGTAGTTGACAGGTGGCAGGAGGTACACTTTTGTGATTCATAGATCACACTTGAAGCCCCGGCATTCCTTAATACTGTCTTGAATCCTGGGTCGGCTGTTCCAAAGGTGAAGACTCCCAGCGGTTCCAGCCTATCGATGAATATCAAAGCATCATTTTCAGGATTTTGAGTATCATGATATCCATCATGGGGACGGTGGCAGGCTTCACACTGAGGATCGGTCGCTTCACCAGAGTGGATATGGACGAGGGGCCTACCATTAATGTCTTTGGCCTTGCTAGCTTTTGGGTGGCATTGGCGGCAGAATTGCCTTCGGTCATGAGTTTCTCCCGCACTGGCAGTTGTTGAATTCAGCCGCAGATAATCACCATGCCCTGATTCATCCTTGTTTGGCTGCTTGTGGGGATTGTGGCAGGAGCCGCAATAGAAACCCTCGGTTTTTGAGAAGGGAAAGCCGATAACCTCAGCCTCTCTGCTTCCATCTCCTTCGGTGGTGCTGATATAGCTGGTTCCTCCATCTGCATTGGGTTGAAATCTGGCCCCCATGACATGGTTGGCACTGCCTCCCAAGAAAACATTACCATTGGCATTATTCAGATCACTGAATCTGCCTCCATATTGGCCGGTTCCCTTCATCCGCAACCCAGATTCAATCTGGGGAAAATCTTTATTACCCTGATAGTGGCAGCTGGCACACAGGTCTTTGACCGTTGTCTGCTTCCCCTGGACTTCTCCTCGTGCCCAGATTCTGGCCCCTTTTCCAGCGTGAGGGATGTGGCAGTTGGCGCAAACCTGCTTGGTTGATCCTGAGACCTCACACAGGTGCCCGTTGTAGGGTGTTTGCTTTGATCCATCGACTGCGTAAGCTGTGGGGGAACAGCAGAACAAGATAAATAGACAAATTCCGAAAAAAGATAGTCTCGCTTTTAGTCTTTTATTCATCTTTCGATCCCCTCTCTTCCATAAGCACTCTCTCCCAACCAAGGTTAAATATTGTTTATCACTCGAACCTAACATTAACAAACCACTTTATCACTTTTAAAATCACTTTTAAAATTCTAAAAATTGATCGCTGGTTAAGTTATCATTATCCCACTCCTTCCCTTAATCCTTATAGAATTATATAGCCGTTTAATATAGCCGTTTATCAATCGCTACCTAAGCTAACGCTTATTTAAGGCTTACTTATTTAAGATTTGTATCCTTAATGATATAAATCTGATTGACTTCCTGATCAGTCAGGTAAATGGTGTCATCACGGCCAATGAATATTCCAGTTGGCATCTTGAAATATATTTTGCCCTCTTTTCCATCCAGCCATTTGATTGCACCAATAAATTTTCCATCCGGCCCAAATACCTGGATACACTTCAGTAGAAGATCGGTTACATAAGCCCGGCCTCGACGGTCGACACCGACTCCTGTCAGCCGAGAGAACTGACCAGCTCTTTCCCCGCTTTCACCTCCAATCTGAAAAAGCTCAGCTCCATCCGGCTGAAAAACCCGAACCCGGGCGCACATACCTTCAGGAACGAAGATCCGATTCTGATCATCAAAACAGACTATCCCAGGCGTACAAAACATACCCTGTTCCTTGCCTTTAAAATAGCGTAAAAATTTGCCATGCAAGTCATAAATCCAGATATGGCCGTTTGAGGCATCACTGACATAAAGCTGATTACTCTTTTTATCAATGGCAATACAGCCGGGCGAGGCGTTTTGATATTTGTCATCTGGGGATAGAGCTGATTTAGAGGAAAATTCTTCTACAAACTCACCTCGAGGGGTAAAAACCAGGATTTTTTCCCGCTTGACATCACAGATGTATACTTTGTCTTGGCTGTCTATGGCAATGCTGAACGGCTGGAGAAACTGCCCTGGCCCTTTTCCTTCCTTGCCGAATTTGGATAAGAATTTACCATCACGGCTATAAATCAATACCTCGGAGGGGATATTTTTTAGGACATAGAGATCTCCTTGGGAATTCTGGACCATATGAATTATAATGCCGCTGCTTTTGCCGCCCACCGCGGCAGATGGTCCGGAATCGCCCATGGTCCCGATCAGCTTAACCGTCCTGTTTTCAACCTCCTGCTCCACGGTCTGCTCATCGGTGCGGTCGCTTGCTTTTTGTTTAGTCGCTTGCTCGCCGGCTACAGCCTGCTCTTTGGCTTCAGCCTTGGCCAGCGTAGGCCGTGGAGCAAGCAAAAAGTGGAGCAGCAGACCACTCAGCAGGAAAATCCATAACATGGATGAAGATTTTTTCATAATTTTTATCCCCCTCGAGGTTTTTCCTTTAATCGTAAATCATAAATCATAAATTTCCATTAATCGTAAAGATGGTTTAAGCCGATTTTTAGATTAGAAGCAGAGCGCCTTTTTGCCCTTGCTGTTTAACCATCACTATTTTTTTACACGTTTCTTTTTACACGAGCTTACACAGCATAACCTACAAAAATGCAAAAGAAGTACCATCCATATTTTTAAAGAAGTACCATACATCTTTTTATAGTGTTAAGGCAGATGTCATGTTAAGCCCTAGGAAGCCAATGATCATTTATTTACAAATGATATACTGTTACATTATAATACGAAAGAAAACCCAATATCAACATCCAGGTTGCGAGGTTGCCGACAAAAAGAAAAGAAAGGGGTTTGTGGCTATTAGACATATATCGGTCATTTCAACAATAGAATATTACCTGAAAATAGAAATTACCTGGCTGGGACTCCTAAAGCATCCCATAATGGCAATTAAAACATAATCCGCTGCCATGCTCATACACTTGGCCTTGAAAGCTTCCACCAATGGCATTATCAATAATTAAAAGTTTTCCGGCATTTAATCTTCCGCTTTGACTGATACCATCATGCCTAGTTACGGCTGAATGAACGCTGTGGCAGGACTGACAGGTGATATCTCCCTCCAGGGTATCATTTGATGTTTGCCCGCCAAACCCACCACTGAAGCCTGAGATAACATAGCCTTGAAAATTATCGCCAAATTGAACCGATTTTTGCTTCAGAGGCCTGTTGACCGGATGGGAGGATTCGCACTCGGCAGATGCGGGTTTGCTGGTATGGCAGGCGATGCACAGGGCAGAGCCAGAATAGTCCCGGGTTGCGTTCGGCTCTCGAAGGTAAGCTGTGCGCCGATCAATAAATTTCTCGGAGGAGCGGATAGGGGGCGAGTCCTGCCGGTGGACATTGTGGCAGCTTCCGCACCAGATTCTCCCTTTCTCGACTCCGTAATCATTCTGACACTTTTTTTCCCAACCATCGGAAACAACCTGTTTCCCATCCCCAAAAGGATTAATAATATTGATATTTTTGGAAGGCACTACATTAAACCGATGAGAGAAGTAATGGTCCTCTACATTATCGAGCAGCAGAGCATTTTTTTCATTGTCCGTATCTTTTGCTCCTACGATTTCGGCTCGTGAGTGGCAGCCGTAGCAGGCATCCTCGTAATCACGACTATCCTGATCCTGCAATTTGTCAGCCCACTGAAGATTTACTGGTGCAATCCGCATGATCACATCCACCGAAGCAGAGGAATTTTCTTGGTTAGCTCGCTCATCATCTGTCTGATATAGAGCCGCAGGATCATTCGGTGATTTATGGATAGAGTGGCAGAATAGGCACTCATTTTCATTCTGGGGCGGCCCGATCGTGCGCCCGACCTGATAATGTCCGCGGCCTGGAGTGGATTCAAGATCACCGACCGCTTTATCAGAATGGCAGGCAGCACAAAAGGCCCCGGGATGAGCCGGATCGTAGTTGCTGATAATTTGCGGGTTGAGATACTTATCATTAGTGCCCTGATGAGGATCATGGCAGGATTTGCAATACAGCTCTCCCTGAGGGGAGAGTGGGCCAGATGCGGTCTTCTGATGTCCTTCGACTGTAGCCTCAGCTCCTTTCCCCATCGGGTGGTGCTCATACCGGACCAGGCAATCATCGCCATTCAGCGGAGCGTTTAGCGCCCCCTCACCCCCCCCTTGAGCTCGATGGCAGCCGTAGCAGCTAGCTGCATAAGAGTCAGCCACAGGATCGGAAAATTCGCTAACATTAGGGACTGCTCTGAAGGGGATGCTGCTTTCAGTCTTAATGATCTTTTTCCCTCGATTGGGGGAATAATGCGGAGTATGACAGTCAAAGCAGCCATCTTTGGTTCCATGCCCCTTGGCCTTACCCTGAACCAGGGGAGCGTGGCATTGGATACAAAATTCATAATGCTTTTGTGAGGTAGTTTTGATTAAACCAGGCACTGACTCCCGCAGGTAATCGCCCCCCTCAAAGGGATCGGTATGAGGATTATGACAGCTTCCACAATAAAATCCATCTCCTCCCTCCTTAGGCCGCAGGGGAAAGGTTTCACCCCACTCTTTGCGGGTTACCGCCGGACCATTAATTAGAGCATTGGCTCCCATGGGATGATCATTACCTTCCTCAATGAATATATAATCCCTAGCTCCGAAAAGATGAGTACCATGACAGGTGCTGCACAGTCTTTTTGTTCCGGTAAACTCACCACTTGCCGCCCTAGCCCACAGAAGGTCATCAGCGGCATGGTGAGGCAGATGACAGGCTCCGCACGGATCTTCCGGTACACACCAGGCATGAGGCCCATTCAGCGCCCAGGCGAACTGAAAGCCGAAGACGACCAGCAGGAGGGAAATAATAAGGCCTATTATCCCTTTCGAAATACCTATACCGATTATCCACCGGAGAGCGATTCTCAGAAAACTACTTCGATACATCGAATACTGAAACAACTTTTGTCTCCGCATTAACTACATAGATTTTATTGTTTGTCCAGGCCAGACCGAGAGGCTGGCTGAACAGCCTGGGATTGCTCGACTGGCGCATAGAGTCAAGATATTCCCCCTTCTGGTTGAATACCTGGACCGAATTTGAGATAAAATCAGAAACATAAATCCGATCTCTGGCATCAATAGCCAGGCCATAGGGTCGAATAAATTCTCCCTCTTTGGTGCCGTTTTTGCCAAAAGCATAGCGAAATTTAAAATCAGGACTAAAAGACTGGACCCTGAAATTACCCGCATCAACGACATAAATATTTCCTCGGCTATCGAAAGCAATATGAGCCGGACCGCTCAATCCTCCGTCTCCTCCGCCGGCAGTGCCGAAGGTGGCTTTTAATTCTCCAGAGAGTGTGTAGACTCCGATCTGGTGATTGCAGGCATCAGAGATATATAGCCGATTATCGAATGGATTGTAAGCGATAAAAGGGGCACAAAGATCGCGGCCTTTCTCTGGCTGGTGAAGGGGAAATTGCCCTTTAAGTTCGCCATCTGAGCTATAAATCAAAATCTTGTCTGTGGCCAGATCCGATACGTACACCCGATCCTGCCTGTCAATCGCTATCCCTGACGGCTCGCTCAGGTTTACTCCTTTGCCTTTTCCCTTGCCCTGCTTGGTCGGCTCTTGGCCAAAAGCAAACAGTAGCCGACCCGAAGGATCAAATACCCGAATCTCATTGGTCAGCGAGCAGACAACAAAGAGGCGACCTTTGGAATCAAGGGCCAGCGCCGTGGGCTTGCCAGATGCTGGGCCTTGAAAACCAAGCTGAATCTGCCGCTCAAGCTGATAAAAGCTTTCTTTGCCGGCAGGTTGGCCAGCAGCCAGAGCTGAGCTGCTCAAGAGGAAGAGGGGAAAAAGCAGCGTCGCCAAGACAGATGCCAGAAAACCTTTTGGATTCAAAATCGGCTGGACAGTCATTATAATAGTCATCATAATATAAAATATTTTGATAATATAAAATATTCGATAAATATTCGATAAAATATTGCCCCCGCCACTGAGGGTTAAAATTCAAGCTTTCTGCTTGCTGAGGTCATAATTTTTCATCTTGAAAAACATCAATTATCTTCATTTTGAAGCTATAGTAAGCAAAAGATGTGCCATAACCAAAACAAGATGCTATAACCAGCAGTAAACAAGAAATGTACCATAACAAATAAGACCTTACCCTAAGACAATTGGCCGGGGAGAGTGTCTCTTAGGGTTAATCCCTGATACCTTGTATTACACATATTATGAAAAAAAAATATAGATTTAGTCAATACTAATCTTGCTCTTTTTAGGGGAGAGCAAAAACAAGCCACACAGCTTTAGCACTTGTTTTTAGCTTGGCTCGTCAAGGCCATATCGTTTGATTTTCTTGTGTAAACCCTGCCTGGTAATCCCAAGCAAAGAGGCTGCTTTGTTCTTATTGCCCTGGGCTTCTTGAAGCGCTTTTCGGATAAGTCTAATTTCCAAAGCCTTAACCTGCTCAGGGAGTGAATAATCAACGGCATCTTTCTCATGATCTTGCAGACTCTTGCTGAAATTTTGCAGCTCCCGTGAGCATTTGTCAATGGTAATTCGCTCCCCCTCAGGAGTTAGCGCAACCAGATGTTCTACCTCCCGCAGCAATTGGCGAACATTGCCCGGCCATGAATACTCCTCAAACAGCCGCAAGACTTCAGGCGCAAAGCCAGCTACCCTTTTTTTGAATCTACGGCTTACTCGATCCAGAAAGGCTAAGGCCATAGTTACAATATCCTCCCGCCGCTCCCTGAGAGGCGGAATGTGGATCTCGACTGAAAACAGACGGAAGAAAAGATCCTCCCTGAAACGCCCCAAGGCCACCTCCTGGCGCAGGTCCTTGTTGGTTGAGCTGATGATCCGCAGATTATAGCGCATTACCTTGTTGCTTCCCAGCCGACAGCCTTCCCCCTCCTGAATGGCCCGCAAGAACTTAGGCTGAATAGCCAGAGGCATATCAGCTACCTCATCCAGAAACAGTGTTCCGCCGTCAGCCTCCTCAAATCGACCCTTGCGGCTGGTAACCGCACCGGTGAACGCCCCTTTTTCATAGCCAAAGAATTCGCTTTCCATAAGATTTTCGAGAATCGAGGCACAGTTTACAGCCACAAAGGGTTTGTCGCGGCGGTCACTGCCTTCATGGATCATTCGAGCAATAAGCTCCTTGCCGGTCCCGTGCTCGCCGTGGATGAAGACATTGACCGGAGTTTTGCTGATCATCCGCACCTCATCCATGATATTTCTCATAATCGGGCTTTCGACAATAAAGGGTATATCCCGAAAATAATTTCTTTCGAACCACTCGACCTCGCAGTTTAACTGGCTAGAGATTTGCAGAATCTCTCGGCTTAAAAGGATGCCCTCGATAGAGGTTGCAAGGAAAGAGGCGATTTCCTGCAATTGCTCCACATCTTCTGCGCTAAATCGCCCATCTCCCTTCTTGTTTAGTACCTCGATGGCTCCGATTACACCACGGCCAGTCAGACTTCTGATCGGAGCACAGATTAGACTGTGGGTAACAAAGCCGGTCTTGGCATCAATTTCAGTATGGAAACCGTGTCGCTTGTCCAGGTCATGCTCTACAATGCATTGATCGGTAGAGATAACCTTGCCGACAACACTTTCATCTTTGGGAGGCTCAATCTTCATTCCTTCTAGACCAGTGCCGAACATCGACCAGATTGTCCCCTTTTGTGCATCAGCCACAAAAACAGTGCAGCGTTCGGCATCCATAATTTTGGGCAGAATGGCTACGTAAAATTTCAGCAGGGCCTCATAATCGCCGACTGTCCAGGATTGGGTAACCTGCTCCAGACGAAATCTAAGGTTGGCAAGTCGCTGATGAATCATTTCAGGTTCATTGGCAGCCACTCTTGTTCCTCCACCTTTGTGTAAATAATGTTTACTATTGTAACCTGGTTGACATATTATAACCTGGTTGACATCTCACCTTCTGCATGATAACTCATGGAGGTGATGCCTCATCAAGACTCTTGGCTAATAACCTCGAGAGGCTATTTTTATTGTCTTTATATTTTACCATACTACTACATTTATTGAATACTTGCCAGACAAAGTCAAAAAGAATTTTGAAGTGTTTATAAGTTCTAGGCTTGGCCGTCTTAACTATCTGTGGAATAAACTAGGGGTATTTTCGTCAACACTGTTTACAGCAAAATCCATATCCTGCCCTTCCCAGATAATCCTGATAACTGTGGTTGAGCGCTGAGTTTTTATCATAATTTCAGTTAGTTACCGGTATACTACAACTGAAGAGACAGGTTTATTGGCATGTGGTTTGCATCCGATATAAAGTAGTTTGCATCGGGAGATCATGGCTGTAATTGCTGTAGTTCAAAATGCACTCTCATCACAGCGGATCAAAGAAGGAGGATTTCACATCATGGCAAGCTCATTAATTAATATGGCAGGTATTATTTCCGCAGAGCAGGTTATTTTCTTGGTAATGATGATCAGCCTTTCCTTTATCCTAGTTAAACGAAGAAAATTCCCCGTACTGATCAAGTAGGCTTAGGCCAGTTTTTTTCTAGGTATATGAGTGTAGATTGATTTGCGTAGTTTATTAGGCAAACCCAAAGACACACAGAATACAGAATGAGGAGGAGGGGAGAGTTTGGGGGATTTCAAAAAATTCCCTCTTTCCTTAAAGAGGGATCGAGAGGCAAAGCTTGAAAAAAAGCCTCTCGATCCCTTCTCCAAAAGAAGGTTTTAAGAGAAGATCTTCTGGCGAAGGAGGTGAGCTTATAGAGGGGAGAGAGAGTAAAAATTTTTCATAGTAGTAGCAAGAGGTTAGGTTTGTGAGGTCAAAGAGCAAAGAATTTTTTTCAGATCAGAAAGGAGTGCTAAGAATCATGTCTAAGGTAAAAGACAACTGGTGGGCCAAGTTAGTAAGCTCATCCTGTCTTGTGCTCTTTACCATAATAGCCCTTAGTGTTGGGTGTATGGGGATTTGGGTTAGCAAGACAGAGGCAGGAGGGGTAAACCTTTCGCTGAGTGGACAGGCGATTTATCCTCAGCCCGTGGATCAGGAAGTGCCGGAAATTTACGGGACCAAGGTCGTCTGGATGCAGCAGGGGAATGATTATTATTACAAAGTATTCCTTGGCGATCTTGAGACCGGCACCAGCAGGCAGCTTGGGAGCAGCCCGGCTGCGGAAAAGTATCCGGCCATCTGGGAGAATAAGGTTATCTGGATGGATTATCGAAGCATCATGGATGATCCAACAGTAGAAAACAAATATGCATACATTTTCAAATACTATGATATGTATGGATATGACCTGGAGAAAAATCAGGAATTTCCCATTTGTACCAATCCAGAATGGCAGGGATATGGAGATATCCAGAAGGATCGGGTTGTGTATGCTGATATGCGTACCGGCAGCCCGGATATCTTCCTCTATGACCTGAGAAGCAGTCAGGAATACGCCATATGTATTCATCCCGCCTGGCAGGGAAATCCGGTCATTTATGATAATTATGTCATCTGGATGGACGAGCGCTCAGGCAATTATGATATCTACGGCCTTGATCTAGCGACCGGTAAGGAATTTCCCATTTGCACCGCGGCTGATAACCAGGCTTATCCAGCTATCAGCGGCACAAAAGTGGTCTGGCAAGACAAAAGAAGTGGCAACGACGATATCTACCTCTATGATCTGGCCACAAAACAGGAAATCGCTATCTGTACCCATCCAGGAAAGCAGCAGGTGCCTGATATTTGCGGCAATATCATTGTCTGGCAGGATGACCGTAATGGGAATTGGGACATCTATGGTTATGATCTGACTACCTATCAGGAATTTCAGATTACTAACCAGAGCGGCGATGAGACCTTCCCTGCCATATCTGGTGATCGGATCGTCTGGGTGGATTCAAGGAGCGGCCACAAAAATATTTATGCGGCTACTTTGCCGTCTGGCTTTGCTCCACAAGCCAATAATCAGGTCAGAAATCGGGAGTCAATCACTGCTGCTAGCTCACTGGGTGACTCTATCACGGCCATGTCATTTGCTGCTAGCTCACTGGCTAGCTCTATCGCCACCACGATTGCTCCGAATATCGAGATCTTAATACCCGAATTAATACCTGAAATCACCATACCCGCGATCACCTCTCCCATCATCGAAGTGCCAAAAACCGGCCCCTCAATTATAGGCTACGAAAATAGCGGTTGTAAAAAAGAGATTACCTCTACCACCATCCGCGCTCCTGAGGAAGAGAAATTTACCTATAAGTATCAAGACAATATCCTTTATCTTTTTCATGAGAACGCCTCTTACAATTGCTGTATTGAGGAAATCGCCATCACTATGGAGGTGGTAGGAAATATCATCAATATTTATGAAGATGAAAGGCTTGAGGGAGGCGGCTGTCGATGTCTCTGCACCTATGATATAACCACTAAGATCGGCTGTCTTGAGCCTGGCACCTATGAGGTGAAATTCTTCAACAAGCAAACCGGCAAATTGCTCGGCGTGATCAAAGAGGTGGTTATTCCCCCGATTCCCTGTCTTCTTTCTGCCGCCGCACCGGTACAAAAATGCTGTCCACTTCCCTGCACCGATCCCATAAACCGCTGCTGTCCGTATGCCTCTGCTGTGCCAGAGCAAAGATGTGTGGTCTGTCCGGTGCCTTGGTGGCCATGTCCATGCAGCTATTTCGATGATATGGAGCAAGATACTTGGACATTCAGCCGAGGGATCAGCTCTTCTTCGTCCATCTCTACGCCGCTGCCACCTCCCCCAATTCAAGAGATTGATTATTCAACTGCCCAATACGTTTCACCGAAAAGATCAATCTGGGCCTATGTAGCCAGCTATCTTGAGACCGCGACCGATGCCAGTATTACTGGAGCAGGATACCGCACCCTTGGGGAAGGAGCAGAGCTTGCTACCGCTTCCAGCACCTCAGCATCCCTAGCGGCAGCAGCCAATGCCAGGGTAAGTGCTTCTCGGTCGTTTGAGCTTTGCGGCTGTGAGAATCTCAAGCTGAAGCTTTCTTACCAGATCCGCTACTCCATAAGCAAAATTAATCAATATCTCTATCGCCGCGTCGCGGTTGAGGTGATGGCTTATGATGCTGCTGGCAATCAGATGGGCAAGCGCACCTATGTCCTGTTTAGGAATCCTATCCAGGTATTGAGTCAGGAAGATATTGATATTGTGCTCCCTGCTCAGTCTGCATGGCAGACCCTGGCAAGATCCCTCCAAAAAGATATACCGATCAAATGGTGTGAGGCGAGAAAACTTCAGGTAATTTTAAAAGCCGAAGGATATTTCCCTGCTGGTCAGGGTGACTTTGTAGAAACATTCTGGGATGATCTGGCCATTGAGGGGCAAAACTGTAATATCATCCTGCCGTGCTGTCCGCTGGCTCAGGCTGAGGTTGGGGCGGCAGATGCCCTGTGGTGTCGGCCCTGTCCTGTGGCTACGACGACAGCAGCCAGCCAGGCTCTGTGGTGCTGGCCCTGCCCGGTGGCTTCTGTTGATGCGGCAAGTGCAGATGCTCTGTGGTGTCGGCCATGTCCCTATGAGATTCATATGCCAGATGGGACGATTAGGCGTTGCTGTCCTGTGGCTACGACGACAGCAGCCAACCAGGCTCTGTGGTGCTGGCCCTGCCCGATAGCGACTGGTGTTGAGGTCAATGTTCAGAGCTGGTGTTGTCCGCTGGCTAAGGCCGAGGTAGATACCCAGGTTTTGTGGTGTCGGCCCTGTCCTGTGGCCACTCAGCTTGATAATAACCTGATTCGCTGGTGCTGTCCGCTGGCCAAGGCTGAGGTGGATAGTCAGTCTTTGTGGTGCTGGCCCTGTCCGTATGTAGTGGAAAAGGATGGTCAGCTTACCCGCTGGTGTTGTCCTGTGGCTCAAAATGTAGACACGCAACTTTGGTGCAGGCCATGTCCTTATCCCAAGGCTACTGATAAGGAGCTTAATATATACTGCTGTCCTGTGGCTACGGCGACGGCGGCTGGCCAGGCAATGTGGTGTCGGCCTTGTCCTTTGGCTTCAGATGTAGCAGATGAGGCACTCAAGCTTTGGTGCTGTCCGCTGGCTCAGGCTGAGGTTGGGGCGGCAGATGCCCTGTGGTGTCGGCCATGCCCTGTGGCTACGACGACGGCAGCCGGCCAGGCTCTGTGGTGCTGGCCCTGCCCGGTGGCTTCTGTTGATGCGGCAAGCGCAGATGCTCTGTGGTGTCGGCCATGTCCGGTTCCGATAACTCCGCTGCCTGACAATTGCCTAATTGGAACGGTTAAAGAAATTCAACATCATGTCTCGGTCGGACGATCTGATCTAAAGGTAGTGGATGAATCGGGAAATATTAGGGAGATATCTGTACCGCTTACCCAGGCCGAAAATCTCAAGGTTGGCGATAAGGTTAAAGTTTGCATTGAGACGGATAAAAATGGCGAGATTATTTCAATCACCATTGAAAAGTACGATCCTAACGCACAGGTAGTGCCTCCAGCTCAGATTTGCTGTCCGCTGGCTCAGGCTGAGGTTGGGGCGGCAGATGCTCTGTGGTGTCGGCCATGCCCGATAGCTTCTGTTGATGCGGCGAGCGCAGATGCCCTGTGGTGTCGGCCATGCCCTGTGGCTACGACGACGGCAGCCGGCCAGGCTCTGTGGTGCTGGCCTTGCCCGATAGCTTCTGTTGATGCGGCGAGTGCAGATGCCCTGTGGTGTCGGCCATGTCCCTATGAGATTCATATGCCAGATGGGACGATTAGGCGCTGCTGCCCTGTGGCTACGGCGACGGCAGCCAACCAGGCTCTGTGGTGCCGGCCTTGTCCTGTGGCTTATGTTGATGCGGCGAGCGCAGATGCCCTGTGGTGTCGGCCCTGTCCTGTGGCTACGACGACGGCAGATGGCCAGGCCCTGTGGTGTCGGCCCTGTCCTGTGGCCACTCAGCTTGATAATAACCTGATTCGCTGGTGCTGTCCGCTGGCCAAGGCTGAGGTGGATAGTCAGTCTTTGTGGTGCTGGCCCTGTCCGTATGTAGTGGAAAAGGATGGTCAGCTTACCCGCTGGTGTTGTCCTGTGGCTCAAAATGTAGACACGCAACTTTGGTGCAGGCCATGTCCTTATCCCAAGGCTACTGATAAGGAGCTTAATATATACTGCTGTCCTGTGGCTACGGCGACGGCGGCTGGCCAGGCAATGTGGTGTCGGCCTTGTCCTTTGGCTTCAGATGTAGCAGATGAGGCACTCAAGCTTTGGTGCTGTCCGCTGGCTCAGGCTGAGGTTGGGGCGGCAGATGCTCTGTGGTGTCGGCCCTGTCCTGTGGCTACGACGACGGCAGCCGGCCAGGCTCTGTGGTGCTGGCCCTGCCCGATAGCTTCTGTTGATGCGGCAAGTACAGATGCCCTGTGGTGTCCGCCCTGCCCGGTGGCTACGACTACGGCAGCCGGCCAGGCTCTGTGGTGTCGGCCCTGCCCGGTGGCTTCTGTTGATGCGGCGAGCGCAGATGCCCTGTGGTGTCGGCCCTGCCCTGTGGCTACGACGACGGCAGCCGGCCAGGCTCTGTGGTGCCAGCCAGGAGTAGTTACCGAATGTTTAGAGGAAACCTCAGGAGCCTTGGACATTGAAGGCGCTCAGGCAGATGTGGGTGATGAGGTCAAGATCAAGATTCGGATTCAGAATGCGCCCGGTGTGGTATCTTCCTTCGGCTTTGAGGTTATCTACAGGTCGGATATTTTAGAGTATCAAGGCTTTGAGCGCGGAAATCTCGTACTTTCCTTCCCCATGATTGATGTTAGCCCAAGCGGCCCAGACAGGCTCAAGGTGGGAGGATTATCAGCGAATCCTATACCGCAGGGAGCAAGTGGTTCGGTTGTGGTGCTAAAATTCAAGGTCATAGGTGGTGTGAAAGATGAATGTTATCCCTTGAGTCTGGAAAATCTGGTAGATGATCTAGTCAAATTCTCCAAAACTGGCGGCTGTCTATGCATCAAGGATACTGTACCACCTCAGATTACCTGCCCGGGAGATAGGGTTATCGGCCAGATAAATAGCGATGGTACGCCTGCTGACGATCCTGAGGTAGTTGCCTTCCTCGCTGAGGCCAAAGCATGGGATGCAGTTGATGGTGAGGTTGCGGTTTCAGCCACCTTCCAATTTGATCAGACCAGTGGAGTTACCAGCACTAGTGAGCCTGTCCCTGGAGCTGAAATAATTATAGATGCAGACGATCAAGCCAAGATATTTTCTGGCAATCCTCTTATCCTTCCTCCTGGCCAGACCACAGTAATCTTTACCGCTAGAGACAAAGCTGGCAACAGCTCTTCCTGCACAGCTACGATCACCATTCAGCCAATGGTATGCGAGGAGGATGAGTCCGGGCAGCTCGATATTAAAGGCACGGAAGGCAGGATAGGAGAGGAAGTGAAGATTCCGATTCGGATTCAGAATGCGCCCGGTGCCATCTCTGCTCTTGGCTTTGAGGTAAGCTACAAACCCTCTGTCCTTGAGTATGTTGGGTTTGAGCGAGGAAGCCTGGCGGCCTCTTTCTCTGTCTTCGATGTCAACCCAATTGCCTCTGGCAGGCTCATTGTAGGTGGATACTCCACCCGAGGTATCCCGCAGGGAGCAAGCGGCGATCTGCTTATCCTGAAGTTTAAGGTTAAGGATGGTATGGAAGGTGGATGCTATCCCTTGAAGCTGGATGGGCTGACGGATGATGTGGTTAACTTTACAGCCAGCCCGGGTTGCTTCTGTATCAAGAGCTGCAACGGCGATCAAAATGGAGATGGAGTTATTACTCCTGCTGATGCGCTCATAGTGTTCAAGTGTTACCTTGGATCAGGACCTTGCGGCGATTGCGCTGATGTTGATGGCAACGGCAGTGTTACTCCGGCTGATGCCCTGTGTCTGTTCAAGAAATACCTGGGTCAGCCTTCTTGTCTGGATAACCTTATTAAGCTTAATGCTCAAAATAAGGGAACCTTTGCCGTAAGTGGAAAATCAGACGCCTAAAGATTACTATTAGCTCTGAAGATCAGACAGCGAGAGGGCGATCCCAACAGGGGCCGCCCTCTCTTTTTTCCCCATCCACAAATTATAAAATCCATGCTCCATATTTTGACAAAAAAAGATACTTATGATAAATTTTAGCGGTAAATTTTCAAAATCTATAATTAACAACATCAACCAATTAATTACTTTTCCAAAGAGGAAGATAGAATCGGTATGATCATCCAGACAGAGGTATCTTGGCAAAATTTTGATTTACCCTCTCTTCTGCAAAGGTTCGAGCAGAAGGAGAGCTATCTGACGGGAAGTATCATTATCCATCGGGGGAAGGTAAAATCTCCGGGCAAGAAAGTAACTCATCTCTCTTCGGTCATGCTGAAAGAGCGGCTTGAGGGATCTGGCCAACAAGAATTAGCCAAAATCGCAGATGAGGCCGCGGCGAAATTTCCTCACCTTCAGCAGATTTATATCAACCATAGATTGGGAGAGGCCAAAGTGGGCGATGATATTCTCCTGCTTATTGTTTCGGCTGCGGACCGCAGAAGCGCTTTTTCCGCTGCCCAATGGATAGTCGATGAAATAAAGAAAGAAAAGATCATTACCTTGACCGAGATAGCCTGAAAAAGCGTGGAGAGATGAAGACATGGAACAGAAAAGGGACTGTCCCAAAACCAAAATACTCATGGTGGATGATGAGCCTACGATTGTAAGCATCTACCAGCACTTATACCAAGAAAATCTGTTCCCTTGGTTTGATTCGAGAATCACCGTATCAACAGCTAATTCAGGAGATCGGGCTTTAGATCTTCTTCAGAGAGAGCGGTTTGATTTACTGGTTACTGATTTTAACCATCCCGGGCCAAGCGGCATCGAGTTTATCGGTGCAGTCAAAAAGATATGCCCTGAGCTACCCATTATTGTCTGCTCTGGACTAAACAGCGTAGGCGCTCGGATTAAAGAGTTATTCTCTGCCGGGGTGAAGGATTTTCTCTCAAAGCCTTTTCATATCTCCGAGCTTAGTCAGGCAATTTACCGCGTTCTAATCGAGGATAAGACAGGCTCATTCTATATAAGGCAATGTATGGCTAGCCTCTGCGGTCATATCTCTTTTCTGCTGGCACCGAAGGCTAAATTGGAATGGGGTCTGATACGGCTCAGCAGACAGCCGGATTCGCTCAAGATTGAAGATTGTAGTGAGGCGCTGATACTGGGGTATAAAATTTCACCTCCGCCATATTTGGCTAAGGCGGCGGAAGTTATCGGCGATTTTCCCCTAGAGCGGTTTATTTCAGCAACCCTAGAGTGTATTCAAAGGCAAGATGTGGTAGCTTTGGATTTTCCCCCTGTTCAGATCGTTAACAAAGATGACCATCAGGCCATAACAACCATGAATCTTTCTACCTTGGCTTGCATTCCCCCTCCTCCTCAATTATCAAAGATAGATTGCATTCATCTTTTCCCTCACTCTTTTGATTGTTCGCTGCCGGCGAACTGGAGCAATATTCTGAAAGGGGTAAAAAAAGAGCTCTCTTCCTACTTTCACCCTATTTATGGCCTCACTTATGGCCTCAGCGCATAAAAAAATCATGCCCGAAAAAAATTCCCCATTCCTCTTATGGTTTTCCTTACTCTTCATCTGCCTCTTCATCTTCTTTCTCCTTTGCTGTCCAGCCCAGGCAGAGAAGCAGCCTTTGGGCAATGTGCTGCTGATCACCATTGATACCCTGCGGGCAGACCACCTTGGCTGCTTTGGATATCGGGTTATTCAAACCCCTAATATTGATTCCCTGGCTAGGCAGGGAGTGCTATTTCAGCAGACCTTTACTCCGGTTCCGATTACTCTTCCCTCACATGCTTCCATTTTTACCGGCCTCTATCCCTACCAGCACGGAGTCTTGGATAACGGCTCGTTTTCCCTGAAAAAAGAAGCTATCACCCTGGCCGAGATTCTGAAGAATAGTGGATATAAGACCGCAGCCTTTGTAGGGGCCTTTGTCCTTGATTCGATCTTTGGCCTGGATCAGGGATTTGACGATTACGATGACTATATGCCTAAGCAGGATGACCATACGGCTAAGCAGGATAAAGTGATGGCTATTCACTTCGCCGAGCGACCGGCTAGCCAAGTAACCGAGAGAGCCATTTCCTGGCTCAGGAAGCAGCAGGTGGCAAAAGCCGCGCCTTGCCCCTTTTTCCTCTGGCTCCACTACTTTGAGCCTCATGCACCCTATGAGCCGCCTGAGCCATTTAAAAGCCGCTACAGCCACTCTGCCTATGATGGGGAAATAGCCGCGGTTGATCATTGGCTCGGTATCTTGGTGCAGGAATTGAAAAGGCTGGGGCTTTTTGACAAGATCCTCATTGTGGTTACGGCTGATCATGGAGAGGGGCTGGGGGAGCATCAGGAGAGCACTCACGGAAACTTTCTCTACGATTCCACGCTCAGGGTACCTCTTATTTTCAAGCTTCCGCAAAGCCGATTCTTTGGCCTTATCCCAAAGCGGATAAATTCCCTTACTAGAACTATAGATGTTATGCCGACCATTCTTGACCTGCTTGGACTCTCAGCCCATATCCCGCAAGGGATCGATGGCCAGAGTTTGCTGCCGCTCATTCAGGAGGAGAGAGCCTGGAGCCGAGGAGCCACAGGGTCGGAAGGAGGCAAAGATTTTGAAGATGTTAAGGGATTTGAAGACCTTAGGGGAAAAGATTTAAAAGGAGACAAGGGGAGAGGAGATAAAAGAGATAGGAGAGGAGATAAAAGAGACAAAAGAAATGATAGCGATAAAGGAGATGATGGCGCCGGGCGGCGATACCTTTTGTGCGAAACCTATTATCCTTTTTTTCACTATGGATGGAGCCCTGAATTTGGTTTGCGTACAGAGGAGTGGAAATATATCGAGGCGCCAAAACCAGAGCTTTATTATCTGAAAGATGATCCGGGAGAGAGGGTTAATCTCTATGAGCCAAAGCATCCTGTGGTTTCAGAGCTTCGCCTTCGGATGGAGAGGGGGCGAGTTGAGAGGGACCGAGATTTTAGGAAAATTTCACCCTCTGCTTCCTCCGCTCCTCCTAAACTCACTCAGTTGATGAGAGAGCAGCTTGCAAGCCTTGGTTATCTTCAGGTCAATAGCTTGTCTTCTTTCGGGAAATTGGCCAGACTGCCGGATGTCAAGGACAGGGTAGCTGTGCTTCAAGGTATTGATGAGGCAGTTTCGGCCATAAGCCAAGGTAGGTATCAGGAGGCGCTCGGGAAGCTAACCTCAATCCTTCGCTCTGATTCGGAAAATATTTCCGCGCTCCTCTATCAGGCCTGCCTATATCGCAAGCTGGGCCAGTATCCTTTGGCCATAGCCGCTTTTAGGAAAATTCTGGCCATAGATCCCACTCATATTGATATTCATAATCACTTGGGCACTATTTACCATGAGATGCACGATCCCAATCAGGCTATCCGAGAATTTCTCCAGGAGATCAAACTCCACCCCAATCATGTCGAAGCTCATTATAATCTGGCCTTAGAGTATGCTGATCAGGGGAAAATCAAAAAAGCCCTGGAAAGTGTGCTCTCGGTGCTTCGGCTAGATCAGACCTATGCCGAGGGGTATAATCTGCGGGGCAAGCTCAGGATCCGAGAGGGAAATATAGTTGGAGCAGAGGAGGATTTTCAAAAGGCGATTGCTCTCTTTCCTGAATGTGCTGATGCTCATAATAATCTTGGTGTTCTCTACGGCCAGCAGGGAAAGCTGGCTCAGGCAATCAGAGAGCTGACTGTGGCCAAAAGCTTTGATCCTCAGAACGCGGCTATTTTGGTTAACCTAGCTAATGTCTGTCTTCAGCAAAACCAATTTAGCTTAGCTGAGGAGCATCTTCAGCAGGCGCTTGTCTTGCAGCCGGCCTCAATTGAGGCAAAAGAGGCGCTCGGCCGCGTTTTCCTTCAGGCGGGGCGCACCGAAAAGGCTAGGGAGTTGCTAGAGCAGGTAGTGAAAACCTGTCCGCATCGGGCTAAAAGCAGGCTATTGCTTGGCCAGGTTTATACAATCCAGGGTTTGGGGCCAAATGCCCGAAAAGAATTGGAAGAGGCTATTCGACTCGATCCTCAAGATGAGCAGGCCTATGTTAAGCTGGCTAATCTGCTATTTCAGCAGGGGGATGTGTCCGCGGCCCTCAGCAGATGGGAAAAGGCCATTAGCCTGAATCCCAAAAATCTTGAGGCTTACCATAACCTTGGGGTTGCCTTATACCAGCAGGGAAAGATGAGCGAGGCGGTTAAGAGCTGGGAGAGTGCTCTTCGGCTAGATCCCAATTCTGCCGCGGTACGTCTTCATCTTGGCTCGGCTAGGTTTCAGCAGGGGAAGATCCAAGCGGCTATTTCAGAGTGGAAAAAGGTGTTAGCGATTGAGCCTGGGAACTTTGAGGCCCTATCAAACCTTGGCTCGGCCTATATTAGGCAGGGAGATGTGGAAGAGGCGAAGCGATATTGGCAAAAAGCGGTAGAGATCAGACCGCAGAGTGCGGATCTACACTTCAATTTAGCTATCCTCTTTTTGCAGCAGGGAATGATGGCTGAAGGAGAAAGCGAACTTATCAAAGTGCTCAAGATCAATCCCCACTATCCCAAGGCCCCTGAGCTGCTGGAGAGGGCCAGAGCAGGGAGGAGGGCCAGAGGGGGGACTTGGCAGTGATCTTGCTTTCCATGACCAATACCTGGGGGACCAATATCTGGGCAACCAATACCCCCAATATCTATGTGATCACTATCTATGTAGCTATTTTGCTTTGTGTCTGCACCCTGGTTTTGTTGGCCCCTCTTTCTTTGAAAGTCAACAGTCGTGAGCATGAATATGCCGTAAGCTTAGGCTGGATATTCCAAATCAGCTCTGAGGCGCCTCAACATCCGACTTGGCTGCGGTTTTCTCTCTTTGGCTGCTCATGGATCAGGGAAATCAGGTGGCCTGCGAGGTGGGACTTGAGTCAGCTAACCCAAAGCGGGAAGGTATGGATGGGTCGTCTGATTCAGGATGGAGAGACTTTCTTGGCCGTGGCTGCCAGACTTAAAGGGGCATTTTTCAGCCTAATGCAGCTTGCTAGCCAAAGAGTAGACATCAGCCTAGATGCCTCCGATGCTATGGCCAATGCTATTCTTGGGATTATTTTTACTCATTGGACGCTCAGGGGAGTTAGGGTAAGGGTGAATTACTTAGGAGAAAATTGGCTAGTCGGCTACTTCAGGCTCCGTCTGTGGGTATTAATCTGGGTAGGTTTAAAATTTTTCCTTTCCCGGCCAGTTTTGAAGCTAGGGAGGGCGGTCTTATGCTCACTAGAGCTTTGGTGAAGAGGCCAGAAAAGAACCAGAAAAGAATATGAGGAGGCTAGAAAAAATGGTTTTTTCGCTAAGTGCGAGAGCATATCCCAATTATCCAATCAATTTTAGGGGTGTTCAATCAATTGTAGGGGCGGCCCTTGTGTTCGCCCAAAGTGAGTATTTTTCAGCGATAAAACCAGAGAATAATAGAGAACCAAAGAATAATATAGGGGGGATAAAAAGATAGATATGGAAAATCAGACTGTTGAGACGCTGTCCCTTTTATTGCAGGAGTTTCAAAAATATGGAGCTGCCGATAGTGTGATTGGCAAGGAGCTGCATATCGGAGAGGTAACCATTGTGCCGATCAGCAAGCTTAGCCTAGGAGTTGGGGCAGGGGCAAGCACAAGCAGTAAAAAGGGAGAGGAGAAGGGGGGAGGATGTGGGGGCGGGCTTAAAGTGGAGCCGATAGCTTTTTTGGTGGTTCAAAAGGAGCGGGTTTCTCTGCTTGGTTTGGGAAAGAAAGGTCCGCTTGATGCGCTCTCTGAGCAAATACCGGATTTGATTGACAAATGGATAGGGAAAAGAGCTTCTCCCGCGCCGGCTGACAGAGAGAAGGAAGGGTAAATCTTCTACAATTTTCCTTCTTGGGTATTGACTGACAAATATGCTATAATCTGAATGAATCTGAATGAATAAAATGGCTGTGCCAGCATGAGTTACATGCTGTCGCTGAAACATCTAGTTAACTTTAGTATATTTTGGCGGCAGAGGCCTCCCTAAATTATTTCGATCAAGCAAAAATATCCAAAGACATAGAAAGGATAAAAAAAATGCGAGAACAACTAAGAAAAGAAATACCAAAGGGAAGATGTTTTTTTTGTAATTCTGTCTTTAGCAAGGCAGCGATGACTAAACACATAACCTCATGCAAGGCCAAGGCAACTTCTGAGGCAGCGCTTCAGAAGAGTCGAAGGTCGAGCAAAAATAACAAAAGTTTTCATATCCTGGTTGAGGGGAGGTATCTGCCTGAGTACTGGATGCACCTTGAGGTGAAAGCCAAGGCTACTCTGGATGATTTGGATGAATTCCTGAGAGACATTTGGCTTGAGTGCTGTGGGCACATGAGCGCTTTCACCATTGGGGGGCGAACCTTCATCTCAGGGCCGGAGCGAGAGAGCGGCGAGGAGGGATTTGATATTGAGTTGGACAAACTCCTCACTCCCAAGATAACGTTTTATCATGAATACGACTTTGGTACCACCACGGATTTGACTCTGAAGGTCCTGTCAGAGCGGGAAGACAGTACCAGTGAATGGCCGGTTCAATTGCTGGCCAGAAATGAGGCTCCGCAGATAAACTGTGATATATGCGGAAAACCTGCTACAATGGTATGTACTCAGTGTATTGAAGAGGGTGGATGGCTGTGCAGTGAGTGCGCTGAGGAGCATGAATGCGGCGAGGATATGCTCCTGCCGGTAACTAATTCCCCGCGGGTTGGAGTGTGCGGATATACTGGAAATGGTGATGATGAGGAGGATGATGATCTTGACTGGGAGGATGAAGATGATGAGGGGTTCTTTGATGATGAGGATGATGATTACGGTGAAAATGGTGAGGATGATGATGATTTATTTGCTGATGATCTGATGTTTGATGAAGAGGATGAAGAGGATCTATTTGAGGACGATGAAGAAGAGTGAACCCTCAAGGCCGATTCTCTCAAAAAGTTAAAATCAAAGACAAAGATCAGCCATTTGTTGAGCAGAGGAGAAAAACTCCAGCATCAGCTAGGCTTCGTGCTCTTTTGATTGCGACCCCACTGGTTAGCGGCGCGGCGGTGATGATGATCGAACTTCTCGGCACGAGGATCATCAGCCCCTATTTTGGGGTTAGTCTTTATGTCTGGACCTCGCTGATTACGGTAACCTTGGTGGCTCTGGCTGCTGGTTACTGGTGGGGTGGGCATATAGCTGATAGGAAGAAAAGTGCGGGATTTTTGTATGTTCTGATTTTTCTTGCTGGAATCTTTCTCTTGCTTATCCCCGAGTTGAAAAAAACCTTCCTGCTGCTCTCCTCCCATCTTGGTTTGAGATTGGGCAGCCTGGTAGGTTCATTTTTGTTGTTTTTCCTTCCCCTCTTTCTTTTGGGTGCGGTTACACCTTATTTGGTTAGGCTCTATGCTTATGATCTTGGCCATATCGGGAAGGTGGTTGGTCATCTTTACGCTATCTCTACTGCCGGCAGTTTTGTCGGCACTATTTTAACTGGCTTTTTTTTTATTCCTCATTTTCGGAATGAATCGATTCTGCTCTTTGTCTCTGCTACCCTGATGGCTCTTTCTCTGGTTTACTGGCTTTTCTTCCAAGAGAAAAAGAGGGCTTCAGACCTGCTACTACTAACCCTTGCCGTAAGTTTTGGGGTAGCTTCGCTGCTTGGCAGGCTTTATGCCAGCCCGCAGCAGCAAGCTGCTAAGGTGATCAATCAGACCAGGCTGCGGCTGGTGGCTGAGGAGAATTCTGCTTATGGTCAGATCAAGGTGATTGAGGCTAACGACCGGATCAGGGTTTTGGTTTTGGATGGTCTTACTCAGAATGCGGTTGATCTTTTATCTGGCCTCTCGGTCCATGAATATACTTATGCTTTGCAGCTTATTGCCCGCTCTTATAATCCAAAAGGCAGGACAGCCTTGGCCATTGGGCTTGGAGCTGGGACTATACCTTCTGAGCTTCGTCGGGATGGTTTTATGGTTGACTGTGTGGAGATCAATCCGGTCATGGCTAAGGTAGCTGAAAAGTATTTTGGCTTTAATCCTGCTGGTATCAACCTGTTCATTCAGGATGCCAGATACTTTGTCAGAAATTGCCAAAAGAAATATGACTTAATTTTCCTTGATGCCTTTAATGGAGACTCTGTTCCTGAACATCTTCTGAGCTTGGAAATGTTTTCTGATCTCAAGAGGCTCCTTAGGCCGTCCGGGGTTTTGAGTATCAATTTTTTCGGCTCTCTGGCTCCTGGATATTCATTTGGCACATCTTCTCTATCAAGGACGCTAAGACAGGTTTTTGCTCAGGTTGTCGCTTTTGGCAATCCGCCACCGAATCAGATCGGGGGGAATATATATTTTCTGGCTACTGATGAGCAAAAAGATCCTGGTCAACTCATCGAGGTTGACCAAAATCGCTGTTTCCCTCCTCTCTATGAGAGTCTTAGTCGGCTTTGGGAACATAAAATTGATCTTAGTGCTATGAGCTCTTCGGGTTTAATCTTGACCGATGCCTATAATCCTATCTCCTTTTATGATGCCAGCACTAGGGAGAAGGTTAGGGAAGGAATGCAGTTGTTGCTTGGGAAAATGCTTCTTTAGGCTAGCCTGAAATTTTTTATTTTTCATAACATTTTTTATTTTTCATAACATTCTATCTTTTCTAATACCTCCTTTAATACCACATCTTTAATACCACATCATAACACCTAATAACACCTTTCTTGTAACTTTAATGTAAGGTTATTAAAAGTTTTAGGAAAGGGGTTTTGAGGGGAAAACCCTTTTTCAAAAGGGTTTTCCCCTCAAAAAAGGTTTTTTCCCTTAAGGGTTTTCCCCTCAACTTAATGACATTACTCATGGAATTTTTTTCCGAAACGTTTATTTGTAGATTTTTAATGAGGAGGGGTGGTTTGTGGAACCCGGGGAGGCTTCTGGCAGCAGCAGATGGGTATTTTTTACTCCGCAGCGGATTGCTATTGAGCAAAGATTGCGACTTGAATCTTCGCGGGGAAGGCTTCTCATTGCGAGTTGCCGCTCAGGTTCTGCGCTGGCCTCACAAGTGGTCAGGCGCTACAGGGAGCTTCTTTCTGTCGAGGGGGGCAGCGAGGGTGAGGTTTTATATCTCGAAGGGGTTGATTTTAAGTTTTCTGATACAGAAACCTGTGTTCGGCTTGAGGCTGATGTTAGCGGCTATGATGTTTTTCTCTTTCAGGCCTTATATGATCCGAGCACAGGCTCGACGGTTGATGAGAACTATCTGGCCCTACTTATTGCCGCCAGGGCCTTTCGGGAATGGGGTGCAAACTCACTTACCGCTATGCTTCCCTATTTGGCTTATGCCCGGCAGGACAAGCCGACCAAATTCAAGCGGGAGCCAGCCACGGCTAAGCTGATGGCAGATTTGGCTGCTGTGGCGGGTATTGATCGGCTAGTTACCTGGCATCCGCACTCTGATCAGATACGGGGATTTTATGGCTCAAGGCCTGTTGACGGAGTGGAATCACTCTCTTTATTCATTGAAGAATTTCGTGGCTTTCAGGGCAGGGAAGAGGTCATTGCTGTGGCGCCGGATGCCGGAGCATCGAAGTTTGTTACCTATTTTAGTCGGGCTCTTAATATCAGGAGCGCCATTGCCTCAAAGTATCGGCCAAGGCCGGAAGAGGCTGAGGTTTCAGAGGTTATCGGGGATTTTTCCGGCAAGCGGACAGCTATTGTGCTCGATGACATGATTGGCACTGCTGGCACAGTGTATGCTCTTATTAGGGAATTGGTTGAAAAAAAGGGGATCGAAGAGGTCTATTTAGCTGTTTCCCATAACTTGTGTCTTCAACCTGCCTATGAGCGGCTTGTGGACTTAGAGGCCCGCTATCATCTCAAAAGATTAATTCTTACCGACAGTATTCCACAGACTGAAAAATTTAAAACCCTGCCCTTTGTTACCATCAGATGTCTGGCCGATATTATGGCTCGGGTGATCAATCGGATTCACTACAATCGGGAGGTCAGCGAGTTATGTTACCAGATTTAAAAGATGTTAGATGAGGAGGTTCACTCATGATAGAACGCATTGAGGAACTTTTGGGTAGTGAAGCAGTATTGCTTTTGAGCTATAGGTGCCGGGGGATTTCCAAAGACCGGCTTCATTTGCCTGGCCCTGATTTTATCGAGCGGGTGTGTGTGCCTTCTGATCGGCCGATAGGCGTGTTGAGAAACCTTAGATGGATGTTCAATACCGGGCGGTTAGCTGGAACAGGGTATCTGTCCATTCTGCCTGTGGATCAGGGGGTAGAGCATTCGGCCGGCTCTGCCTTTGCTCCTAATCCAGATTATTTCGATCCGGGTAACATTGTCAAGCTGGCCATTGAGGGAGGATGCAGCGCTGTGGCCTCAACCTGCGGGGTGCTGGGGGCAGTGGCTCGATCCTATGCTCACAAAATTCCCTTTATTCTTAAGCTTAACCATAATGAACTTCTGTCATATCCTAACACTTACGATCAGGTGCAGTTTGCCAGCGTGAAGAAAGCCTTTGACTTGGGGGCAGTAGGTGTCGGAGCCACCATTTATTTTGGCTCGCCAGAGTCTAGGCGGCAGATAGTTGAGATTGCAAGGCTATTTGAGCAGGCCCATGATCTTGGGATGTTCACTGTGCTGTGGTGTTATCTCCGCAATCCAACCTTTAAGCAGGACAAAGACTATCATAATGCCGCAGACCTGACTGGGCAGGCAAATCATCTGGGAGTGACTCTTCAGGCAGATATAGTTAAGCAAAAGCAGCCGGAAAACAATGGTGGATATCTGGCTCTGAAATTCGGAAAGACAGATGATAGGCTCTACTCGGAGCTTGTGCCGGACCATCCCATCGAGTGGACCCGCTACCAGGTGGCTGCTTGCTACATGGGACGGGCAGGGTTAATTAACTCGGGTGGCGCATCAGTTGGCCAGGGGGACCTTGCTCAGGCCGTGCGCACGGCGGTCATCAACAAACGGGCAGGAGGCATGGGGCTGATTACGGGAAGGAAGGCTTTTCAAAAGCCTCTGAAGGAGGGGATAGCTCTCCTGAATGCGATTCAGGATGTCTACCTGTCAAAGGAGGTTACGATTGCCTGAAAACGAGTGAGTCCAGATCGGGGTAGCATTAGCTTTGGGCAGCATTGATGAGTTTAGGTCTTTAAGTCGAGAGGGCCCGCGTTAGGGGATAATCTTTTCTTCTTTCAATGTCTCTTGAATAGCTTTTCGAATAGCTTTCTGGGTCATCAGAGCGCTGTTTTGGTTTGGGTAGGGCTGGCGGCGCCAGATAAATCCTCTGGTAAACAGGCCGTCCTTATTCCACCGAGGGACGATATGAATATGAAGGTGCATAACCCTTTGGCTGATCCGGTTATTGATGGCTATGAAAGAGCCGTCGGCTTTAAGGCCAAGTTCCAGGGAGCGGGCTATGAGCTGGGCATTGCGAAAGAGGGGCTGAATGAGATCGGGCGGCAGGTCGAGAAAGTTTTCATAGTGCTGTCGTGGGACCAGTAGAACATGACCTCTGAGTAGGGGCTGGTGGTCAAGGAAAGCCAGCGAATCTTCATCTTCAAAGATGGTCAAGCTTTCGCTTTGGCCTTGAATGATCCTGCAAAAAGTACATTCAGGGTTCAGTATTTGGCTCTGAGAGGTAATTTTCTGATTTTGCTCACTCATTTATATCCTCATACTTTCTTTTAATGATAACTTAATGACAATCCTTAGGGTCTTGCTTTAGGGGCTTGTCTTATCCTTGTTGTTAGCTTCTATCCTCACTTTTCGCTCTTTTAAGCCCTAATTTACTATCCTCATTACTTTTTTCCCCTCCTCCTCCCCCATCTCTCATCTCTACTACCTTGGGAATAAGGGGGCGGCTGTCCTAATAACTCAATCTGAGTATCAACATCTGTGGTCCCCTGCTTATCTATCTAGCCAGGGGGAATACTTGACGTCGATAGACTATACTGATAATAAAGAGCTTGAAATTATTGATAGTATTCCCCCTTATCCTCTTCCATGTTTATCTCCATTTCTGGTATCAACTTCATCTTCGGAAGATACACAAGCATAGGAAATGGCCCGCTTAGGTGTGTTTGGTGTGTGAGGGGGTATCTTGCCCTTATCCTGCTGTTTGGGCTATGATAGGAATACGCCTGGCCAATGAGCTCTTCATTGATCCGGCCGGGGTAGGCAGAGTGCTAGTGGCACTCACCGGTCCGACTTAATTTTTTGTTTGCTCAATTCTACGAGCATTTGCATGATGGTATCAAGTCTTTGGTTTACTTGTCCAATCTGAGTATCGATCTTCTGATTTAGTTGTCCAATCTGGGTATCGATTTTCTGGTTTAATTGTCCAATCTGAGTATCGATCTTCTGGTTTAGTTGTCCAATCTGAGTATCGATTTTCTGTTCAAGAGCATCTACTTTTTGATCTACCCTATCAATCTTTTGGTTTACTTGCCCTATGTAAGTATCAATCTTTTGGTTTACTTGTTCTATCTGAGTTTCAACTTTCTGCTCAAGAGCATCTACTTTTTGATCTATTCTCTGGTTTATCTGATCTACTCTCTGATTTATCTGGCTGATTTCTTGCCTGACTTGTCCAATTTGAGTATTGAGATATCGAAAGTCGGCCTCTTGCTTGTTTTTGAGCTCTGCTATATCCCTTTTAATTTCTGCCGTCCGCTCCTCTATGGCCTCATAGATTATTTCCAGCGATATCTTCTTGATTATCCTGTTAGCAAGCTCTTTCATTTCACAACTGCCTTGCTGAAAAAAGAAATAACGGTCTGAATCCAGGAGTTTGAAGCTGGGCAAAGCCGAAGAATATAGCGATAGCCGCAGCAATTAAGCCTAAAAAGAAGGTAATTGCACTTCCAAGTATCCGATAATGTCTACCTGCTTTGTTACTCCTAATCTTCCCCTCGGGGATTAATTTCATAAGAGTCTGCCTGGTAATTCTTAGATATTCTGCAGCCTCTTTTGTGGTTAAAACTTCGTGCATTTTTATTTACCTAGTCAACTATATTGTTTTGCTTCAGTTACTAAAAATATACTTTGATTAACAGTCATGGTCAAGCAAATAATTCAGTTATTGTTATAGTCAATCAATATAGTCAAGCCAAAAATTCACCAGAAATAGAGTATGAGCCCGAGGTTGAGAGGCAAAGTCTGAGCAAGTTGCCAGAAGGGGGCCAGCGGTAGCCCCGATATTGATAGCGTAATTGATCCACTGCACTTGTGCTACACATTTAGCGAAAAGACCAATGACAGTCTTTAGGGCCTTGCTTTATGGGCTTGTCTTATCCTTGCTGGCAGCTTCTATCCTCGCTTTTTGCTCTTTTAAGTCCTCTTCTCCCACAGTCAGGAGGCACCAGTCGCGGTGGCCAAAACGGCTTTGAACAAAGCGGGAAACGTTATGAACCGGAATACCGCCTGGAGTTAAAGCATAGGGTGAGCCATGATGGGCGTGAGCATGGACAACCACATCTACCTTGTGGCGGTCAAAGACATCGGCAAAGAGTGATGAGCCGAGAAAAGGGTAGAGCTCGATCTCCTCGCCCAGCAGAGTCTCTTTGATCGGGGCATAATGCATAGCCGCTACCCTGAATGGGCAATTCAGCTCTGCCAGCGCCTTGTCAATTCGCGAGGCTTCATTGATGCTGGTCTTGATAAAGTTTTTCAGGGCCTGCTCGCCGAATGGCTGGACATGCAGTTTCCCAAATCCACCGCAAAAGCCCTTAGTGCCGACAATTCCCACCTTATCTATCAGGCAACTGGTACCGTCTAGTACCAAGATGCCGCTTTCGGTCATCATCTTGATTAGGAGCTCTATCTGGTTACTCTCATGATCATGGTTTCCGATAACCGCGACTTTTGGCAGAGAAAAGAAGCTCAGCTCATCTAGCAGGACCTCCATTTCTTCGACTAACCCCAGGTTGGTGATATCCCCCGCTAGAAGCAGAATATCGGCTTCACGGTCTACTCCTTTCAGAAGCTGTCTAATCATTCCGGCAGAGTCGCTTTTGCAGTGGAGATCGCCGATAGCGGCGATTCTCATATCCGCTCCCCCTTATCGTTGACTAGGGGAAGCAGGTTGTAGCCATTTTCATATCCCCACAGCCGGCAGTCTACAGCAAAGGCGAACGGATCGAGCAGCATACCACGGAAAGCCTTTGTTTTCACAGGTCTCGACCACCCCTCCCGCATCTGTTCGAAAAGGGTAACTATAAGCTCCTTGGGTAGATAATCTGAGTGAGAAGGATAGACAAAATCAAAGAGAATGAAATAGATCAAAATGATTTCCTGGTTGTCCTTAAGATGCATGAGCACCCGCGGCCAATCGATTTTCCCCTGAACTCCCCGAATAAGGTGGACGATGTCTGCACCGTCAAAGCGGTCTCTTTTGAGCATGTAAACCTTTGAGGCGATCAATTCCTCAACTGCGGCCAGGTAAGTCTTGACCCCGAGGAGCTCAACCGGCTGGCAGCGCTCAAACCAGGTCTGGTCAATCGGGAACTGGCTGCTTGATGTTCCAAAGATCAGGTCCATGAGATATGGCTTCTGGTGTACCTTGGCTAGCCAATGAACATCCCTGACCTCGGTTTCAAATCCCATCCTGCTCAGGGCATCAAGGGCCTTTTTGAGATCGCTCGGCTGGAGAAAGATATCAACATCTTTTGTGTCCCGCCAGATGCCGGTATAAGCGTATACGGCAAAGGCTCCGCCTACCACGTATTTGACGCCTGCTTCATTCAGGATGGTCAGCCAGCGGGAGAAAACCTCAGCCTCCTTGGGCTCGATCTTGATATTGTCCATTGTTATTTGGTTTATCGGCGATTCTCTATCCATGTTTGATTTGTAAGGGTTGTCCTTCAGAAGCCTCTTCTAGCATCCAGATGTTTCCCACATAATCTATAACTTTTTGCTAAAAAACAGCTTATGGTTTTTGAATAACCACACAATCCTCACCCTCGATAGGAGTACCATCAAATAGACTCCCAGTAATGGTTAGCACAGCTACATCATCGTTGTCAACCTGGCCAATGGTAGAGACTACGTCCGATATATTGAACTCAAGTACTAAATCGATCATCCCGTCTTTCCCCTCAATGGTGCAGTCACAGATATCCTGGCGGTCAAAAACCGTCGTGCTCACATCCTCTCGCCGGTATTGGACCGCACGGACTCCTTCAAGCTCGATAGTTTGGGGATTGATCCTGGCTATATTCAGGTCCAGGGTACCAAGGATGGCTACGGGTAAAGTGCCCTGGCTTTCCACATTGAGTGGATTAGGACATAATCCTGGTTCGATATCAATTTCGACCTCTTTGATCTCTTGAGTAGCCATGATTTTCTGAGCCAAGCATCTTTGAGGGATAAACGTGGTCAAAAAGAAGGTAATCAGCAAAAAAACTAACCATAAGCTAAACATGGCTAGTATTTTGACCCCAGAGTTCATCTTTTTATCTCCTTATAATGTATAAAATAATATTTGACAGTACATAAAATAATACTTGCATCACTAAAGTCTTTTTTATATTATTTTTTATATATTATACGTTAAAGCGTTTTTATCAGTTATGGTCACCAAGTCATAGAAATTGTCTAACTATCTCTTTTCGGTTAAAGGGCAAAGATGTCATTTCAGACAGCACAATCCGTTTGCATCTATAGCTTTATATTATTATCTCATATTCTCTACTATTATTGTACCTCTGATTTATCTAGAGATCGTATATATTTCGGCTGTTTCACTCTTTATCCACTTGCGTTTTTCATGAAAATTGCGTAATTCCCTGGGCATTTTTTATGACATGAGCCCTACGGCCTTTAACATGTGGAGAATAAAGAACGGAATGTGAAATAAATTGCTTACCAGGTTGTAAAAAATTGCATAATTTTTCTAAGAAGAGCTACTTGAGTGGGAGGGGGCATTTGAAAAATTTTCTGAGCGAGAGGGTTATGTTTTTGATTTTATTATATAAATTTGATATGTTTGTTTTTATAAAAAAAGATAAATTAAAAAGTTTCTATGGTATAAAGATTGCATTTTCTACAGAAGTTAGTTCTACTAGAAGTTAGTATTGATCATGAAACCCCCTTATTGCTAGCTATTGTTGCGATGGAACTAATCAGAGTTATGAAAATAATATTGATCAGCCCCTTTTACCTGAAGAGAACGAGAATCTCTTGCCTGGTGGTGGGATTGTCGGTAGTGGGCTTTGTTTTTATGTTGAGTGGGCTTGATGCGCCTGAATATATTCGATGCAAACATATCGGGGTTTGTGAATTCCTGGAAATCTGCGGGGATGTAACTATTTCCCAGAAATCGAAAAATATGGTCAAGGCCATAGGCAGATTTACTTATCAGACGCTATCCTCAAAAATCTCGCTTGCCCGCCCTCCCTTTCTTTTTCCCCTGCCGATAAAAAGCCTTTATCCGAGAGATGTTACTAAGATTGGCAATTATATCTTAGCAAGTTTCGATCAGATTTTAGACCGATGTATACATCCTTCCTATAATAAGGTCTTATTCCATCCTCCCCTTGGAGAAGGGAGCAATCTTGCATTCAATAATAAAGAATCATTATCTCCTTCGCCAGGAAGCGGCTTTTGCTCGCAAGCCTTCCTGATTATTACTACCTCTGTTATTAGATGTTGATTTTTCATCCCCTCCTATAAAAACTAGTCTTCAGTCTGCTGAAGACTAAGTAGCCTTTGGACAAAAATAAGCTGTCTATACGACATAACCAGACATTCCCATTCCGGCTGTGGGAAGGCTTCTTAATTTATACTTTATGGCCGCGGCGGGAAGCCTTTCTTTCTGCGGCAGGAAGATAGGGAAATATCTGAAGAAACTCCCTTAGTTGGCTTGTTTTTAGTAATAAGTTGACTTTTGGCGAGGAGGGAAATTTCATAAGTAAGCTATCAATAGCTATTAATAATCTTTAGCTATTAAGTCTTTGTCAAATTTAAGGCAAAGATTTAAGGCAAAGATTAATTTTGAGGTTAAGGAAAGTAAAAAGTGATGTTTATGTTAAGGAGATAAGGAAAGATGAGGGAAACAGGAAAAAGGGTATGGTTATTAACCTTTATCATGGCTGCTATTTTGCCGCTGATAGGAAGTGGGTTGGTCATAGCTCAGAATTCTCCACCGGTCTATAATCTGCCTCCTCAGCTATCCCAGCAGACCACTGTGCCTATTCACTTGCCGAATTATAACGATCCCACCGATCCCACAGGTGGTGATATCTTGATCGACAATTTCGAATACTGGGATGAGCCTAAAAATCATGGCTGGACTGTGGGAGAGCCACCATATCCAGTATGGGGATATGGCATCGGCTATGGGCAGATGCTGACAGTTTTGGATTTTCAAGAGGGGAGCCGAGTACTGGATATTTATCGGCCAGTTTCCACATTTCTGCCGTTCAATGAACCTCCGCTATCAGATCCTCAAGGGGATAAGTTTAGGTATATGCCCTATACGATCATAAGAAAGTGCAATATTGATTTTACTCAGGTTGGCCCACATCCCCTGCTGAGCTTCAAGGTTAGGGCTCCTCTGGCGGTAGAAATGTTTGACACCTTCCGGTTTATCGTTGATGTAGTAACCACAACTGACCCTGCGGTCAACCCTTGTGGTGATCCTTGCAATCCTGGTGCTACGGCTGGTTTTGCCCGGATTGTTTTTATCCCCAGGGAAAAAAGCATTGGCTGCGATATCTCCGCCTTGGATAGCATAACCCCCAAAAGCCCGGTTATTGATGGTGGAAATTGCAGACAAAGCCCCTGCAACAATCCACAGCCTGATATTATTGAAGTGTATCTAGGGAGAGAATTCCAGGATGGAAGCTGGCATTTAGTGATCCAGGATCTTCAGGCCATTCTTGACCGTTATGTCAGCAATAGCGCTACTCCAGAATACATAGCCGCGATTAGGCAGATTATGATCCGGGGGAATCAATACCGGCTGGATGATATCACTTTTAGTCGGGGAAGCACTCTTGGCCTAGGCTGCCCCTATCTCTTTAAAACCGGCCCATTTTTTGTCCAGTTGTTTGTGCCAACGGAAAAGCTTGTTTTTGCTGAAGACCACGTGGGTAATATTTACGATGTTATCACTAACCCTGATGAAATTGCCCGAGCTTATGCTAAAGATTCGCGAGATGGTTTTGCCCCGGCCAGTATTTACGGATCTGCTGGCGATTGGACCGATCCTGATCCTGACAATTGGACCCCGGCTGACCTTCAGACTGCTAAGACGCGGGTCACGGCCGCGGGTCTCAATCTGAATAGCCCAATTCTGGCCAATGAGGGGATGAGGAGAGCAAATTCCCCCGGTCATCGAGAAGATATGCTTCGCTTTGACGCCTTCGTCGGCGGCGGAGCGGCTTCCGGCGCTTACTCTCCAATAATGATTGCCCATCTGCCGGTTGATCTTAATGATAATCGCCCCCTCTTTTTACCCATCTATTATCGTCTGCTGGATGAAAGCGGTGAGTGGAGTGAAGATTGCTGCGTAGAGGGCGATGAATGCGTGCCACGGGTGCCTCATGAAATGGGCCCGCCTCATTGCTCTGAAGGGAATCACTTTTATCCGCTTGAGCGAGTTCAGCTCATTGAGCAAGCCCTGCAGAATGCCGGCTATACCCATTGGCCGAATGTCGCGGTCATGCGATTTCTGCCTCAATACCTGGAAGACCTGATCGTTACCGTAGAGGTAAGTAATGGTTTGACTAAGGATATTGAAACCTTCCCGGTGTCTGTAGTCAACTACCCGGTGGAGAATTATCCTCCCATCATGGAAGACCTGGATGATCAAATCGCCTATGTGGGGGAGGTTTTCAGATACGCTCTTACGGCTCTTGACCCAGATAGTTATCTTTATTCAGCCACTCATCCCAAACCGGATCAATATACCTTAACCTGGAGAGCTTACATTGCTGGCTCCCCCGATTATCGATACGGTCCGTGGTCAGAGACGCTAATCAATCCACATACTGGGGTAATTAGCTTTGTTCCACAGTTTGAAGGGGTTTATCCGATAGTAGTTCAAGTTACAGATTCGAGAGGTTTTTCTAGTATTAATGAATTTAGTGTCTATTGCGTCAATCGGGGAACATGGCTGAACCATCCGCCAGTTATGCTTGGTGATTGGGATCATCCGCAGGTCTGCCGTGCTGGCGAGCTGCTTATCCTGGATTCTGAGATCGATGTTCAGGATCCTGATGGCGATAAGGTGTATTTATCCTGCAACATAGGCTCTATCGGCAAAGATTCTGAGGGCAATGTGTTCTGGACATTCCAGACTCAGTTCCCCGGCTTCTATGTAGTTGAGATTTTCGCTATGGATGCTCGCGGGGCCTTTACGGTATTCACTATTGATCTTGAGGTCAGACCTTGGTGGTCGCTCTAAGTTAGAGATTAGGCTTTGGATCGGTAAATTCGAATTTCCCGATCCATTAAAAGCCTTGTGGCTTTGTACCTAACCCAAGGGAGGGGAGCTTTTCTCCTTTCTCCAAGCCGCATGGAGGAATACTTCCACCTCCATGCGAAGCCTCCCTTCCATATCACGGGAGGGGCAGTAACCTTGCTTCCTCAAAGCTGCCCCTCCCGTGTAGTTTTTTATTGGGGTTCTCCCTTTCACTATGCTTTTGTTGTCTGCCTCACCATGTCTGCTTTTTCATGTCTGCCTTTTTTATCTTTCTTACAGAATGTTTTTATGTTTCCCTTGACTGAACCTTATGCCAGAGCGAATGCTTGATTGCATTTTAAAATCAATCAGTTAACTTTCACAAAATGTGTGAGTTAATATTCTGGATTTTGGAATATAAAGCTTTTCAGGTGTTCGCTCTGTATTCAGGCTGAAACAATCTGGTGAGAGATGAGAAAGTTACCGAAAAGGATGTAAGAGGGGGAAACATTATGAAGATTCAAGTTTTGGGATGCTGTGGAGGGCGTCTGCCTGGCTTTTATACCAGCGGTTTCTTACTTAATGACCACCTTCTCCTTGATGCGGGAGAGATCGGAGGGGTATTAAAAGTTGAAGATCAATGCCATATTACTGATATTTTGCTCACCCATGCTCACCTAGATCATATTGTCGGGCTTCCCTTTCTTGGCGATACCATTTTCGGGCAGATCCGCAAGCCTATCTCTATCATCGGGCTTCAGGAGGTGCTCGATAGCCTCCATCATTATGTATTCAACGACCAGATTTGGCCAGACTTTACCCGGCTGCCTGCCGCTCAGGGAGAGCCGGTTTTTCGCCTGCAACTTGTTCAGCTCGGCACAGTCTGCTCCGTTGCTGAGTTTGAAGTTATCCCCTTTCCTGTGCGTCATACTGTCTCAAGCGCTGGTTACCTTATTCGCCAGCAGGAAACTACGATTCTCTATTCTGGTGATACTGGCAGTCTTCAAGAGGTCATTCAGGTGATCAGAAGGAGTGAAAAACTCGCCGCAGCCTTTATTGAAACCTCTTTCCCAAACCGATTAAGGAACCTGGCTGAAGAAACAGGCCACCTTATTCCGAAAGCTCTCGACAAACTTCTGTCCGAACTCGATCCTCAGACTCAGGTCTTTCTCTTTGGCATGAAGCCGCAATATCTTGAAGAAATCAGTGCCGAGTGTCAGGCCATGCAGTCGAGGGCTAGAATACTGAAGCAGGGCGAGATTTTGTACCTGGGTGAAAATCCATAAACCAGAATATGAGCGGAAGAAAAACTCTGTGCTGGGGATTCATTATTAGCCTTTCAATCAGCCTTGGCATGATTGGGCTCTATTTGAGGCATCCGCGGTTTTTGGAAGTTATTGAGCTGAAAGTGTTTGATCTGCGTTTTCGCTGGCGAGGGTGTATCCGTCCAGGGGCTGAGGTGGTCATTGCCGCTATAGACCAAAAGAGCATTGATGAGCTTGGCAGATGGCCCTGGCCACGGGCCAGAATGAGGTCCCTGGTTGAAGAGCTCAAAAGGAGTGGAGCCAAGATTGTGGCTTTTGATATCACCTTCCCCTCACCAGAGCAGGATCCGCTCTCGGCTGAAGAGTATGCCCTTGAGCTGATCAGGAATATTGTCGATCTTCCGCTCGATCGGCAGAAGATCAGAAAGGCCTTGAGCCACCTTAATCCAGAGCGGGATTTTAGTCTGGCTCTTCAGAAAGCAGGCAATGTTATTTTGGGCATGTTTTTCTTCCTCTCTCCCCAAGAGGTGCCAGAAGGAAAGAGGCTTCGGCCTATGCCCCCCTTTTTGTCTTCACAGCGCTATCCTCTGGTTCAGCAACCACAAAGCCCATCGGCTTCAGCCAGCCTGGTTCCTCGAGGCTATGGCTTTGAAGCTAGCCTTGATATCCTGGCTAGTTCTGCTTTGGCCAATGGGTGTTTTAACCTGTATCCAGACTTTGATGGCACGATTCGTTGGGCTCCCTTGATCATCGAATATCAGGGAAATTATTATCCTTCGCTGGACATTCAGGTCATCAAGCATTACTGGGATTTGGGGAGAGATTCCATCCTGGTCCAAATGGGAGATCGGGGAGTAGAGAGCCTGCTCATCGAAGGCATTCCCATTCCAGTTGACGCCCGCGGGCATCTGCTCATTAACTACCGCGGACCGCACGATACCTTTGCCCACTACAGCGTAAGCGATATTCTGGCCCGGCGCATACCGGTTGAAACCTTTCGGGATAAGATCGTTCTGGTTGGAACTACTGCTGTGGGTATCTATGATCTTCGCTATACGCCGTATAAGATCATGTCTGGGGTTGAAATCCATGCCAACATCCTGGATAGCCTGCTCCATCTCGATTTTCTCTCCCTGCCTAGGCATTATTTTCTGGCTGATGTTGGAATTTTATTGGCTTTTGGCCTGCTGCTGAGTCTTTTTCTTCCCCTTGCTCGGCCCCTTGTGGGTTTAGGGCTGACGGCTGCCCTGCTCACAGGCTATGCCGCTTTCAGCCAGTATCTTTTCACTGTCCGTGGGGTATGGATCAATCTGGTCTATCCGCTCGCCCAAATCATGATTATCTTTACCATGATTAGCCTTTATCGCTACGCAACTGAGGAGCGAGAAAAGAGGAGGATTAAAAACTCATTCGAGCGATATCTTGCCCCTGCTCTGGTTCGAGAGCTAATCCGAAATCCTCAGATGCTGAGTCTTGGTGGAGAGCGGAAGTTTTTGACTGTTCTTTTTTCCGATATCAGGGGGTTTACCTCTATCTCCGAACAGCTTAAGCCCGAAGCCTTAGTTTCATTTTTAAACGAATATATGAGCACGATGTCCGGCATTATCTTGCATTATTCGGGATTTTTGGACAAATTCATCGGTGATGCTATTATGGCCGTCTACTGTGCACCGATCAGTCGGCAAGATCATGCTCTCCTGGCCTGCCAGACAGCGCTCGATATGCGGGCCGCCCTGGCTAAGATTAATCTTCGATTTCAAGAGAAAAATTTCCCGCAGATCAGAATTGGCATAGGCATTAATTCCGGGGAGATGATTGTCGGCAATATGGGCTCTCGAGAGCGTATGGATTATACGGTGCTCGGAGATAATGTCAATCTGGCCTCGCGGCTTGAGGGAATTACTAAGGTCTATGGGGTTGATGTGGTGATAAGTGAATTCACCTATCAGCTTGTGCGAGAGGAATTCATCGCTCGGGAGCTTGACAGAGTGCGGGTTAAGGGAAAAACGCAACCGGTAAAGATCTACGAATTGATGGCCAGAAGACAAGAGGCCGCACAGCTTGAATCATTGCTGAATAGTTATAATCAAGGGCTCAGGGCCTACCAGGATCAGCAGTGGGAGGAAGGAATTAGGAGATTTCAGCAGGCTTTGCAAATCTGCCCCACTGACGGTCCGTCAAAATACTATCTTGACCGCTGCCGGCAATATCAGTGTTCTCCCCCTGTTTCTGACTGGGATGGTGTGCTTACCCTGACGGCAAAGTAGATAAGGGGAAAACCCTTTTGAAAAAGGGTTTTCCCCTTTTCACCCCTTTCCTAAAACTTTTAATAACTAAACCTTTAATAACCCTGGGGGAATATATGACTAGGGAAAAGTTTAAAGTTTTAGGAGGATGGTTTGGAAGGAACCCTTTTTCAAAAGGGTTCCTTCCAATGGGTGTCATTAGAAATAAAAATATCTACCGAAAAGCTGGTCAAAGCATAGACGGCTATCTCTAACCTGAGGCATCCCATGAGCGCTAAGGTTTTGCATATTATTAAAAAGCGTTCCCTCCCGCCAGAAATGTGGGCCGATTTGAGTAACTTCCGCTACCAGGTGGGAGAAGAGATTGACTCAAGGGCCATTGTTACCAATCCTGCCCTAAGTCCCTACTGTCTGGATGAGCGGCGAAAGCGGGTGATTTTTGCTGAAACACCACCTGGGTGCGATCTTTCTCAAGTTCCCTTTTATTATCAGGCCCAATTTCAGCATGCTTTTCGTCTTATTGCTGTGCCTTATGAAGATTTTCACTCCTTGGCCGCCGAGTTAGGGAACCCGTTCGACAAGCTCATCCTTATTTATTCAGTTGGCCGCTGCGGCTCTACGCTGCTCAGCAGGGTGTTCAATAAGGTGCCTGGGGTGGTCAGCCTGTCCGAGCCGGATATTTTCACCCAGATTGTGAGATTGCGCTCTCCTGACCAAAGCCGCGACGGTGAGCTCAGCAGGCTGCTTCTTGGCTGTACCCGTTTTGTTGGCAGGCCAGCTCCTGGCGAGCGGATTTCGTGTCTAGTGATTAAGTTCCGAAGTTTTGGCATTGAGATTGCTGATCTTATGCACGGCCTCTTTCCCTGGGCTAAAAACGTTTTTATCTATCGGAATGCAGAGGATGTGATTGAGTCTATTGCTCATGCCCTTGAGAGTCTGGGGAGTTGGGGAAGGATGTTTCGCCGGACGACCAAACGGTCGCCAATAGCCAGATTATGGCTTCGGATGTTCATCGCTCGGAGGAAAAAATCGCTCCAGCGGCTTATTCCTCTGATTCAGGACTATTCCCCAAGGGCCATTGCCGATCTTGGCAGTATGGGCCTTTTACTCATTATGTGGCTTTCGGTCATGCATCGTTATCTGACCCTTTATCGGCAGGGCATTCCGATGATCAGTCTTCGGTATGAGGATCTTATGATCAATCCGCAGAAGATAGTCAAGTCCCTGTTTGAATATTGTGGTCTGCCGGTGTGGGCTACCCCAGCAGCTTGTAGGATTTTTGAGCAGGATGTGCGATCAGGGCTGCACCTTGACCGAAAACCACCGCCTCAAGCTCGCTCTTTGGATTTGAACGATGTTTTAAACATCTATCGTTTTCTCAGGAACCATCCTGAGATTCAGACCCCTCACTTTGTCGCTCCCGGCCGCCTAGCCGTGGAATGAATCGCAGGAGCCCGCTTCTTGATCTTGATCGGGGTCGGGGATGATCGGTGATTACGAGTTCTTTGACCGGCCTGCCATTGCTCCACTTCCCCATATAGCGCTGAAGAGCGGTATTTCCCAGGGCCCAGTCGCGGTTTTGGCCCCAGAAGGCGGCATCAGTCAGGGCATCGAACAGCTTCCAGATGCCGTAATAGTCAAGGGCGTCTGTGCGAGCCCTGCTAAGGCCCAACATGAGTCTGCTGCCAGAAGGATTGCCGGTCGGGGCAAAATGATCGGCGATCAGAGGAGGGGCCCCGTAATCGTCAGAGACCAGGGTAACGAAATCCTTATTCTCAGACGGTATATGGCCCAGGCGCCGGAAAATGCTGACCGATTCATCAGCCGAGAGGCTATCCTGGTCGCCGGCGACAACCAGGAGCAGGGTAGATGGAGGAATTGTAGATAAATCCTCCACAGGCAGCATTAGGGCCCTCTTGGGCTGTACTGACATGATAGCCTTTGGCACAGGCAAGCCCAATGTCTGAGCCTTGGCCGAGATATTGAGGGCCAGAATCCCTCCGACCGAATGCCCGACAATAGCTAACTGCTCAAGATTTGGCTTGACATGCTCCTTGCTGCTTTGAAGCAGCTCAATTGCCGCCCTGATCGCCTGAAGGCAATTTAAGGTGTATTTGTTGCTAGAGAGCAGGCTTCCCCAGGATTGATAGACCGGAAAGATGACGATTTTACCTTTCTTGACCAGATGTTCGATCCAGCTACTATAGTAGTCAGGGTTAGTTCCGCCCCAGCCGTGGAGAAAAACGATCAAAGGGGCACTTTGCGGCTTGGGCTCATCTGGTTCAAAAATATAGTATGCCTGCTCGCCCAAGCCGTGGGCTGTTTTAATTACCCTACCATAGCCGTAGTCTGCACCGCCCGGCCCTTGCTTTGGCTGGGGAGGTGGAAGCACCGCTGCCGGGCAGGGAGCTGCCGCGGCCAGGAGAAAGGTCGCCAGAAGAAGGAAAGCCAGCTTGTTTTTGCTTTTGATCATCATATCCCCCCTTTTTGTTTGGCTCATGATAGATTGAGTACAGATGTTCCCCATGTTGAAAAAATAATGTTGAAAATATAAAGGGGAGGAGAGAAAATAAAGAGAGAAGAAAGTT
>JAILZY010000084.1 GCA_023512255.1 bacterium
ACTTTCTTCTCTCTTTATTTTCTCTCCTCCCCTTTATATTTTCAACATTATTTTTTCAACATGGGGAACATCTGCTTATTTGAAACCTAACCGGAAAGGTCGTGCCAAACAGCCAAGTCGTAACTAAGATTAAACATACTACGTCTGTAATTAAGTATTATTGTCTATTAGCTTTTTTTTAAAAAAATTTTTAATCGGCTAATCAGGCAAGCAGCCAGGGGGCGGAAGTTTTGGCTGGGATCTTTTGGCTTGGATATAGAGCCTTTAGCTGGACATAGAAAGGAGGGTATGAATCTTGCTTTAATTTTTAGAGATAAGGCCTGCTCGCAAGAAGAGCAAAAATATTATGCATACTAAAATTTTTAATTATAGAGCATTTTTAGTTTGCTGTTTAATCCTGTTTTCATGAGACCTCACAGAATGGAGGTAGGTCAATGAGTACGTGTAAGTCTAATAAATTAGTACGTTTTTCCCTGAGAGCAGCAATGCGCAGGTCAGCCTGGATTTGTTTAATAGCTCTTTTGATCCTCATGGGACGTGGCCTCACTCAAGTTGAGGGTCTGACCAAAAGTGTAGCCCAAGGTGGCATCAGGGGAAAGATCACCGATCAGAGCAGCCGCTCTCTGGCCAATATTCAGGTTATGGCCATAAAGCAGCCAGAGACAAGTTTCCCGTATGGATATTATGCTTATGGGTATCCTACCCCCTATGACATAGGCCTTCTGCCGCCCTGGATGCCTAAGGAATTAAGCCAAGAATTCAACCATGCTTCCAATCCCTATCTTTATCCGTATAGACCGTATGGCTCCTATGGTCCGTATGTCTCTAGCAGCGATTTCTTGCCCCCTGAGGTTTACCAAACCCTGAGCGCAGCAGATGGAAGCTTTTCCCTCACCGGCCTGCCGGAAGGAAGGTATAGGCTTTGGGCCTATGATTCTGATAGCTGCAAATATGCGCCTTCGATCTTCGGCCTTGATGCCTCGCAGGCAATAGCTGGGCTATATTATTATCCATCGAGCAACGCTGGTATCCTGGTTAAGGTTAAGAGTGGGCAGACTACCGAGCCGATCAATCTGTCCATGTCTTTGGCCGGAAAGCTGTCCGGCAAGGTAGTTGATGCAGCTACAGGTTCGCCGATCAGCAGCGCCCGCATCCAGGCGATGGGTCCATATTGTTATCCTCCCTTCTGGACCCTTTCTGACTCTAGTGGGAAATTCACCTTTTCTGCTCTGCCAGAGGGAGAATACAGGCTGAGCGCGATGGCTGAAGGATACATTGCCGGATATTCCGGTTATGGGCAGTATGGGCTGGAGGATGTATATCAGGTCCTGCCTGGGCAGGAAATATCTGGTTGCACTTTGAGCTTGAAACTTGGCGGCGCAGTCTCTGGCAGGATCACCAGCCAAGTTGATGGGAAACCGATTGCCGGGGCTGAGGTTATCTGCTTTATGACCGCTGATCAGCCAGGTTATGTGGTCTCTAGTCCGGTTCTCAGCCAGGCTGATGGCACCTACCGAATTAGCGGCCTTGAGCCTGGCAGCTATGTCCCCCTGGTTCAATATGCTCCTGGTTTTCAGGGTGCGTATTGTCCGAATACGCAGGATAGAGAGCAGGCCAGGCAAATCTTAGTAGAAGCGGGAGTCGAGACCGGCTCGGCTGATATCCAGCTTGCTCCAATAAAAGCCAAAGGGATTATCCGGGGGCGGATCATTGATAAGGCTAGCGGCCTTCCGGTGGCTGGGATCCAGGTCAGTCTTACAAGATTAGATTATGAACCGTATATTGGCCCACTTCTACCCACAGAGCCAGGAAAGGTAATTATCATGAGAAATCGGGCTGAGGCAGTCGCAGGTTCTGCCCCGGCTGCGGGCACGGCCTCCTCGCCTACCGTCATAACTTCCTCGCCTAATGCATATGATGCTCCGGTTGCGGCCCCGCAAGCCTCTCTGCTCATGACTCCGGCCACATCGGATACGGGCATGGTTATGACCGGATACGTCTCTTCCAGCAGCCCTGGATTGTCATCTTATTATCTTCCCTATGACCCTTACTACTATAGCCCTGCTGGCGAGCCCTCTCCACTCTTCTATTTGCCGTCTGTGGCGGCAGCCCGGATTAATCCAGTCCTGACCGATGAGCAGGGAAGGTTTGAATTCGGCGGCCTGGAAAACGGAAAATATGAATTGACCATCTATGATCCGCAAGGCAACTACCTTGGCAGCCGCTATCCAGAATATCCAGCGATCAACTGGGCTGACTCCTATTTACCTCCAGAGTACCTTGAGCTGTCCGAAAAGAAGACCTTAATCGAGGGCATCGAAATCTCTCTGGTCCGTGGAGGATGCCTTGAGGGCAAGGTCCTGACCGGCTCTACTCCCTTGGCTGGAATTTGTGTCAGTGCCATATCGGTAAATATGGGCTATAAAGGAGGATATTACTATTATTATGGCGGCAGCGGATCGCAGAATGTAACCGATACGGCCGGAGAATTCACTATCCGCGGCCTGGCTGAGGGAGAGTATATGCTGGTGGCCAGAGATGAGATAGGAAATCGAAATTACTTAGCCACCTTCTGCCAGAGCGCCGGAGAGGATAAGCCTCAGGTATTTAAAGTAACCTCAGGTAGTACCACCTCTGGCCTAGTAATCTACATGAAGCCGGGAGCCTCGATCAGCGGACGGGTTTTGGACCAGGCTGGAGCTCCTCTGGCTGGAATCACGGTCAGTGCAAATATTGAGCAATGGCCTGCTCTTGATCCGAACAAGCCTTGGGCTTATTACTCCTTATCAACCAGCGCAAGCGCTATGACTGCCAAGGATGGCACCTACACCCTGGTCGGCTTATCTGAAGGGAGCTATGTGCTGAGGACCTGGGATAAGGATCAAATCTATCTTGAGGGCTGTCAATCTGGCCTGACTGTGTCTGCTACGGATAGCCTATTTGCACCTGATATGGTCTTGACCAAGAGCTCGATTCTTTCCGGTAAGGTAACCTCCTCAACCGATGGCCAGCCTTTGGCTAATATCTTGATTTTGGCAACCAGACAATACCTTGCCGATTATTCTTTGAGCGGAAACAAAGGCGAGGCACCTGCTTACGATGAAGCCCCTTACACCTACTCTGACTACTGCGGCGCTTCTCAGATCACCTATCAAGCCCAAGCCTACACCGGCAAGGACGGCACTTATCGAATATGCGGCCTTGCGGCTGGAAGCTACCAGCTTGAAGCCCAAGATCACCAGAGGGAATATCTACCAGTCCAATACGGCTTAGGAGCTTCCCCTGGGTTGGTATCTGTCACTTTAGGCGAGGAGAAAAGCGGCCTTGACTTTTCCCTTGTTCGGGGCGGAATGATTCGAGGCACAGTTCGGGATGCGGTTAGTGGTGAGCCAGTTTCTGGAGTAACAATTATGGCCCAGATGGTGTCCCAGTTAGGGTATTCCGGCAGCAGCCAGGCAAGTGGCGGTGGATATACTACCAGCGGCAGCAGTGGATATGTCTCTTATTACGGTTTAGCCTATTCTGTCCCGCCAGTGGAGGTAAGCTATGGATATGCCGCTGTTCCACCAGAAGCAGGAGCAGGGGCGCTTATGTTGAAAGGAGAGCAACCTATTTCAGATGCTAGCCGGGGATCTCTCTATATCAAGATGATTCGGGGCCAAATAGGCCAAGAGGTTGAGATTCCGATTATCCTCAGCACAGGCTCGAGCGAGGTTTTCTCCCTTGGCTTTGAAGTAGTCTATGATCCAGGTGCTCTGGAATACCTTGGCTTTGAAAAGGGGACTTTAGCCTCTTCCTTGAGCATGTTCGATGCCTCCCTGATTGAGCCTGGAAGAATTAGAGTCGGCGGATACTCTTTCGTTGCCTCCATTCCAAGCGGAGCAGCCGATGAGCTGATCATTTTGAAATTCAAGGTCGATGGTGGGCTGTTGAATCAATGTTATCCCTTGGAGCTAGAAAATCTCATGGACGATCTGGCTGGCTTTGCCGCTAATTCTGGATTTTTCTGCACCGGCACTGCTGAGCCTGCTGGAACTTATGCCGGCCCCTCCCCTACCTCGATGCCTGCTGAGCCAGCTTCTGGCTTGACAGTTGAACCCATGATATCTGCTCTGCCTATGGTCATGCCTGTATCCACACTAGTTGCTCCTGTGGAGCCGCCTCCTGTGCCGCCAAGCGGTATCACCCCACCAAGCGGCGGGCTAACTAACTATGGACAGTATCCTGCCCCAGAGATGATCACCGGGGGGATTTACGCCTCGACTCCCACTGACAGTCAAGGGAGGTATATCTTGATAGGGCTGCCGCCGGGAAAATACCTGCTGTTTGTTTCACCGGCTGAGAAAAACTACCTGGTTCAGTATTATGGAGGTACTGACGAAAATGAAGCAGCGCCGATAGAGATCGCGGCCGAGCAGGTGATCGAGAATATCAATTTCAACCTGACCGCAGGCATAATTCTCAAGGGCACAGTCAAAGACGCAGCATCCGGCAAGCCTATCACTACCGGATGTTCGGTCAGCCTGGCCACTGAGCAGGGATCATATCTTAAGACCACTTACACCAACTTAGCCGGAGAATACCAATTCAGCGGGCTTCGTCCAGGAAGCTACCTAGTTACGGCCTCAGGCTGTCAGGATTACCACGATGGCTCATACCGCTTGCCAGGGACCGATCCGAAGGCAGCAAGCCCGATCAGTGTCTCTGCCCCAGGTCCGATAAAGGGGATCGATATCCTTCTCCAGCCTAAAGCCTCAATCAGCGGTCGGGTAGTTGATGAGTTCGATAAGAAGCCACTTCCCAAAATATTGATTGCAGCCATTCCAAAATCGCTCTCTTCGCCTTTCTATAGCAGCGTTTATTCTTCAGATGTTTATCCTTATCCCTATTATGGATCTCAAGCCATAACCGATGCTGATGGCCGCTACACGATCAAGGGGCTGGAAGAGGGGGATTATCTGATCCTGGCTCGCGATCCTGTCCATATCTACGGTCAGGAGTATTACCAAAATGTCCCTGTTAGCCAGCCAAACAAGGCTGCTGTCATCCATGTAAGCCGCTCAGAAGCCAAAGAGGGAATCGACCTTGAGCTTCAGGTTGGGGAAACCTATAGCGGCCAGGGAAGCAGCAGCAGTCAGGCTCAGCCAGCCACGACTAGCCAAAATTATGGGTATTCTTCAGGTTACCTAGCCATTACCGGAAGCTCCAACCTTTATGGCTCCAGCACTTTCTTAGGAGGGGCTGGCTATGGCGCTATTGATCCTAGTCGGCAGGCACAATGGGGTGAGCTTGTAACAGGTCAAAATCCGGCTCAACCTTCACCTTCCTCTCAACAGCAGGTACCAGCCAATATTCAGCCTCCACAAATCATCTCATCAAACTCTGTGGATAAGATCAAGGCTGGCCGCACCTTCAAATATCAGCTCAAGGTCGATAGCCAGGCAGCTAATAACGACCTGCTTACCTACAGCCTGACGCTTGGCCCTGAAGGGATGGAAATTGATCCTAACACCGGCCTGGTTCAATGGAAACCATCCAATCAAGATGCCGGCTCACACATCGTTCAGATTTTGGTTGATAATGGCTATGGGCAGATAGCTTCCCAGGCATTTCGTTTGCGGGTTGAGGAAGATACTACGCCGCCGCCTGAGGTTACTAACCTGACCGCAGTCAAAGGGGATGGAAAAGTCATCCTCTCCTGGACCCCGCCTGTGGACCGAGATGAAGACCTGGCGGATCAAATCCTCTATATTGGGGAAGGAAAAGAGTATGGTGCAGGAATAAGCCTTGGGAAAAACACCAGAGGGTATACCGTAGAGAACCTAAAAAATGGCCAGTCGTATACCTTCAAAATCGTAGCTGTGGATGTGCTGGGGAATGCTAGCCGGGAAGCGACCACATCTGCAACTCCAGCCAAAGAGCAGACCGCGGCAGCTGGCGGAGGCGGCACTGCCTTGTGGCCGAGCTGGTATTCAGTATTTCCGTCAACAAACCCATTCCTGGGAAATACTACTCTGGGAGGCCTGTGGGGAAATAGCTGGCTATCCTCCCTGAACGCTCCTTCAATCTGGTCAGCCTCTTCGCTATGGTCTGGCAGTCTATTCAACAACGCCTGGTGGGGCAACAACACCTGGAACACCTGGTGGGGCAACAACACCTGGGGAATGACCTCTTCCCTCTGGACATCTCCATCCTGGTCATCATTGCTTTGGCCTGGCAGCGCATCTGTTCTGGGAGGGCTAGGGGATTCTTGGTGGAATTATCCCCAAAATTCGTGGAGCTGGAAATTGAATTGGTGATGGGGCATTATTATTAAGAGGTTTAAGGGGGGAAACCTTTTTAAGGGGGAAAAATCTTATTTAAGGGGAAAACCCTTTTGAAAAAGGGTTTTCCCCTTAAAACCCCTTTCCTAAAACTTTAATAATAACCTTATTCTACACTCAATACTTCTAACGCTGCCGATGGATCTTCTGCATCTTCCCTTTTCGCACTCTTTCTGAAATAAAGATAAACAAGATAGCCTAATCCAATAGTTCCCAAACCATACAAAGAAACAACAAGTCTGCTTCTTATCGAATAATATATAATCCAAAGATTACCCAAAATAAAAAAAATCGCACTAAAGGGATAGCCAAAGGTTTTATATTCTCTTTTTACCTCAGGATACTTTATCCTAAGAATCATAAGACCCACCACAGTCATCATGGCAAACAGAGAAAGGGTAAAGCCAATATAAATAAGCAGCGTATCAAAGGCTGAGGTAAGTACCATAAAGATAGCAATAGATGCCTGAAGAAAAAGAGATCGAGATGGTGTTTTATATATCGGATTAACCATAGCAAACTGCTTGAAAAAAATCCCATCCTTGGCCATAGCGTAATAAACCCTGGGGCCAGCTACAATCATGGCACTTGTGGCTGAGAGAATGCCTATGGAAATCGCCACGGCAAGATAGGGGCTAATATGATGGCCAAATAAGGCGGCTGCAGCTCGCTCTCCAACTTCTAGCACCCCACTCATTTCGGTAATTGGCAAAGCATAGATAAAAACGGCATTTAGGAGAAGATAGAGACAAATAACCAAAAATGTCCCACTAAATAGGGCCAGGGGAATATTGCGGGCAGGATTTTTGATTTCACCACCAAGATAAACCGCTGCATTCCAGCCACTATAGGCAAAGGAAATAAATATTAGAGAAACAGCAAATTTATCTGAAAATATGGTTCCTAAATTCAACTGAGTGAGAAAATTTTCTCCTGCGCCCCGGCCAAACCAAAAACCAGCCATGACTAATAGGATTATAAAGGCGATTTTGAAAATGGTTAATCCATTTTGAACCTTGCTGCCCAAAAATAAACCCCAAGAGTGAATTAGAGAAAAAAAGACAATAATAGCTACAGCCAGCAAGGTATGAGGAGAAATCGTAACTAGGTTATTCCCTAGGAGGGAAATGACTACACTCCCTCCAGTGGTGATTGGACAAGCTTTAAAAAAATAGGTAGCAAAGGCTACAGCCGAAGCGGCAATGGGAGCAGAAAATCCTACAATTAACGATATCCAGCCAGAGAGAAAGGCCATTGCCTGACCAAAGCTCTCCCGCAGGAACACGTATTCTCCCCCTGAGTGAGGAAACATGGCTCCCAATTCTCCATAACACAGGGCGCCGCAGAGGGCAAAAATCCCCCCCAACAGCCAGCAAAGGAGCATAGCCCCAGGATCACCCAATTCCTTGATGATAAATCCTGAGGTGGTATATATACCAGTGCCGATCATATTGGCCACAACTAAAATAAATGCCGAAAATAGGGTAAGTTGTCTCTCTAGGTGAGCAGTGCTTTTTTCTCCCTTTATTTTTCCTTTATTCATGTTTTTGATTCCTTCTCGTTTAGGATCCGATACTCTCTCTCTGCCCAAGCGAATACCCTCAACCCAAAGTCCGCTTCCTTTGGTGCCTATTGAGCCGCAGAGAGGTGGAGCAGGCAGATGCCAAATTTCGATTACCTCAGCATGAAGGATCCCTCCCCAATCGGCGGGATCAGAAGACCCCGCCGATTTTTCCTTCCACAATTATTCAAGGCCAAGAGTCAAGGTTATCCGATAGGTAGATTTATCGCACTCAGTCTTATCAGCAAAGGGCACCTCATGAGTGGCCGTAATAAGCCAGGGACCCTTAGAAGACAACTTTATCCGCGCCATTCCCTGAGCATCACTTTTAACCTCCTGTCCCCACTTGCCCTCATGCTGAAGAGCTGTTTCTTTATCAGTAGCGCTGACCTTGGCTCCGCTGAGCGGCTTGCCCTGATAGATCACTTTCAGCAGCAATTCATCCCCTACTTTCAGCTTGCCGAAATTTTCAGGCAGCGCAATTTCAAGCGGCAGATCGCCGGATTTAGAAGGAGCGCTAACCTTTGCGCCGACATTGATCAGCGCCTTGGCATTCATCGTAAATTGAAAACAAGAAATAGCGTCCGGCAGGGTTTTTTTGCTCCCCATCTTGCGACTAGTGGGAGTATCCGAGACAAAGCCCGACTTCATTTTGATAATTACCTCATACAGACCTTCGGTGTTGGGTGAGAAGGCATATTTAGCCGAAGCCACTTTTTCAATCGGCAGCTCCTGCCCTTTGGGGGCGCGGATAAAAATCTTCTCAATACTTTCTTCACTCAACTCCTCGGTATGAGGGTATTTATGTCCAAAGCCAATGTCTACAGTAATCTTCTCTCCTACCCGTGGAGAATAATTGCTGGCACTTAGCCAGAGCATGTGTCCCTGAGCTGATGCTGATACCAAGCCTATTATCGCCAGAGTCATTAAAAGGGTTATCCAAGTCTTTTTCATCAGGTTTCTCCTTATTTGGTAATTTTCTCCTTATTGGTTTTATAGCTTCTTATTATGCTGTCCTCTCGCTAAAAAAGCGTGCAATTTGAGCGCCCCCCTTGTGTCCGCCCCTACAATCAGCTCTTATTTATCAGCCGTCTTATAACGGTTGGTTATAAAATCGCCGACATAGATCAGGTGTTCAAAGGGCAGTTTTTCTCCTTTCGTTTTTTCCAGAATCGTATCTAGCGTGCCCTGGATGATTTTCTCTTTCTCCCGATAGCCTGCATACAGCACGATAGCAATAGGGGTTTGCGGGGGGTAATGGGTCTTGAGCTTTTTCACTACCTTTTCAAGATCGAGAAACATGGTGAAAAAGACCATTGTCGCCTGAGTGGCTGCAAGGTTTTCTATGCTGTCTAGGCCGCTATACTCCTCATTTCCGAATGAGGCGGTGAGAATAACCGAATGCGTTTTCTTACCTGAGGTAACGCCTTTTTTTAAGGCAGCATTAGCGGCATTAAAGCAGCTAATGCCAGGCACGATTTGCGGATTCAGGTCCTCAAAGGCTTCCATGTACCACATATTAGGCCCATAAATGGTCGGGTCTCCGCTGTCCAACACGGCTACGGTTTTTCCCTCACTGACGGCTTTGCGGATAATAGAGTTTATTTCATTAAATTCCTTAATCTTTTCTTCATAATTAAACCGCTTGTTCTTCTTTGCCTCTTCCGGGGATTTCCCATAGATGGCGAAAATGCCAAACCCAGGATCGTGAATTTCCTTCCCCTGAAGGAGAATGGGAAACCTATCCCGCATCTCTTTATCACAGAAAATGATATCCGCGTCCTTGATCACATTGACTGCCCGCAGGGTGATGTTGTCAGGATCGCCGCTTCCAACACTCACTAGATAAAGCTGCGGTCTTGAGCCTCCGCGAGCAGCAAAAGCATAGTTAGCTGCCCCTGCCAATAGGGCCACAAAAATCATCAGCATACCTACAATAACTTGAACTTGGCTAAATCTTTTGGTTCTTCTAGCTAATGAGCTCATCATGTCGATCTCCTTATCTTTAACACTATACTCCCTTTTTCTCTTCTGAAAACATGTCTGCTAGTGAGGTAATAATCTCTGCTACTTGAGGTAATAAATAGATTAAAACCTGATTTTGTAGATTAAAACCCGATTTTGGCCGATGCTCCGATAATCCTTCCAGGCATTGGGTAACCAAAGAGCTCTTCATACTGTTTATCAAAGAGATTTTCCGCATACAGGCCGATCTCACCACGCTTGGCCACCTGTATCTTTAGCTCGATATCTGTGGTGGTATAGGAGTCAAGCTCTCTGAGCTTATTGTTGTTGATGGTCTCTTGCTCGCCTACAAACCTTATCCTGCCGCTGAAAGTCGCCCCTTGATAGGGAAGCTTCAGATCAAAGCCGGCCATGCCCTTCCACTCAGGCAGGTATTCGAGCTCATCGGTGAGTTTGGCCGTATCCATGATGTCGCCCTCTTTTTTGCTTGTCTGCCAAGTGATGTTTCCCCTAAGTGTCAGCCAACTCATGATTTCACCGGCTCCGTCGATCGATCCTCCGGTAAGTTTCACTTGGTCGATGTTATAACATCCTCTCTTTCTATCAGGGCGGGAGTAACGCTTAATATAATCATCGATCTTATAATGATAAAGAGAAAGTCTGGTGTAGGCCTTTTGTGAAAAATCATGATTGAAAGCTAGCTCTAGGGCATCATTTTTTTCCATTTTTAAGGGGGTGGTATATAGCCCGTTCATATATCCTTCATACCACCACCAGGCATCGGGCGGTGAAGGGGTGAGATATTTTCTATAGATCGAGGCGGTAAGAGTGTCGCTGGCCGCAAGTTTGTATGTGCCGGTGGCCGAGAGGCTCAAACCTTCCTCTTCTATGCTTTTTTCCACCCCCAATCCTTCTTCTGTGGCCTTATAGGTATCATAGCGGACACCTAGGGTAAGCAGGAGGCTTTCGGCTGCGGCCCAGTTATCCTGAACGTATCCTCCCCACAGATGACTTGTTTGGCCGCTGCTATTGGTAACCGCTCCCCTTGTGCCATACTTATAATCTACGTAATGAACTTCCTGGCCTCCAGTAGCGATTACCTTCCCTTCGATTCCAGCCAAAAGGTCGTGATTTTTATTAAATGGTAGGGAGAGCTCTCCTCCGCCGCCATATGACTTATCAGGCTTCACGGTTCGGTCAAAGACCAGTTTGCCATTCGGATAGGCAGGGTTTATCCAACTCGCCGAGTAATTTTTCTCATCCCTCTGCTCGCGATTTTTGTAAGCCTTAAGCTCAAGCACGGCATTTTTAATCGGCTGTTTATAAGCAATATCGAGAAGATATTTTGTCTTCTCCCACTGAGCGCCTGGACCAGGAGTGGTTATATTACCCTGCCCAGGAGAGAAGCTCTCTCCAAGGGAGAGGGGATAGTCGGGATTTCTTTTTACTGAAAATTTTGGATCATCAGGATTATCAGATAGCCTATTCTGGATGGCAAAGCCGCGGTCTACATCGGTGTATTGAGCCCCTAAAGACAAGGTAGCTTCAGCCGGCATATCCAAATAAAGCTTAGTGGCATAATTTTGAGCTTCATAATCATTGTTCCACAGAAATTCATCCGCCTTCTGATAGCTTGCGGCCATGGAATATCCAAGCGGGCCAATCTTATAGGTATGGGTGATCCGATAATTTTGGCTGTAGCTGATATCCTCCCCTGCCCCATAGTTGCTATAAAATGAAAAGGTCGGTTTTTCGGTTGGTTTTTTGGTGATGACATTGATGACCCCACCTCCGGCATTATGGCCATATTTGACCACACTGCCGCCTTTCATAACCTCAATTCTTTCAATGTTATCCAGGGGGATAGTGCTCCAGTCGATGAAATAGCCGCCCTGCACTCCGGCAGCATTGATTGGCCGGCCATCAATATTCAGCATGATCCTGTTTCCTGAAAGCCCTCTGATCTTAAGGGTGTCGCTTGTGTCGCCAATCAAAGCCTTTCTGTTAATGTCTATCTCAGGCTCATACTTCAAAACCTCAGGAATGGTGGTATTTTTCCCCTTATCAATGGTCTTCTCACCAACCACAGTTACCGAGGGCTCATAAGCTGCCTCATCTGTGACCACAATCTCGTCCAGGGTGAGATGTTTCACCGGCTGCTCCTTCTGGCCAGTCTCTGAGGCCGGCTCACCAGCGAAAATTACTGAAGCAGGAATTGAAACCATAATCATGAGTAAGAATGCGGCTATACTCAGAAATTTTTCCGATTTTCTAAACAAATTCAATAAGTTTTTCATATCAGTATCTCCTTCCCATTACCTCCTTATCCTGAATTTCTATTCAGGTCTAAAGCCTTCATGGCTTTTTTGTCAATCTTTTAAGTCTAGTCTTAAACTGTGATCTGATCCGAAATTTTTGCCTCTTCATGAGGCAATTTTTAATCTCAGCGATCTGATCCGATAAGTCTTTTGGCGGCTATAAAAGGCATATCAGCCGATTTCTGTTTTCTCTAAAAGGATCTTATGGTTAAGCAATGAGATATGTTTTATTTTACCTTGGATGATTTTTTGATCACCAAAGATATCAACAATCAACAATCTGCCGTCAGTTTCAGGGTGAATCATATCGACCGATTCCATAAAAAGCTCTTCATGTCCCGCTATTTCAAGGTAGACATTTGCTTCGCACATGATACTTTACCCTCATCATCAATCTCGATTCATCATTTCCTTAATCTTTTGAATAAGCTTATCAGTCAAATGGGGCAGAGGCTCATATTGATAGCCTATCAGGGAGATATTCTCCATAGGGAGGGGGAGCAAGAACTTATAGGCCCTGCTATTGGCAATCGCCTCGGCCATCTTAGGCGTTAGCTCACCCAACATGGAATTAGGGATAATCACTTGAGCCGCTCCAACAATAATATCTACTCGACTGGCAACATAGCTGATAGCATTTTCTCCAGAAGCCCCTCGATTAGCCTTGGCTTTCATCATAGCCGACGTAGCTAGAGAATTCGTGCCGAGGGCGATGATTTCCAGAGACTGCAATTCCACCTCCTCTCTAATCCGCTTGACGATGTAACTTCCGATACCACCGCCATGACCATCGACCACTGCGATGACCAATAAAGTACCTCCTTATGATCGCAACCGCAAGTTTTGAGGGTTTGATCAGCCCCCGAATTCTCCAGCCATAAAAGTAAACTCGCATCCTGCAAGGCGCTGCGATTTGTATAGGTTAGTTAAATGCGCCGGGTCATATTTTCTTGTCTTGCATTAAGCTGGGCCATATTCTTCATTGAATACGGCCCAGGGATATAAAATGATAATGGATCTTCTGCCCCGGCGGCAGAATCTTAGCCTTTCCCGAAAATAATTCCTGCCCGAAGCCTAGTGAAAAACAAAAAAAGCCATGAAAGCTTTTGCTTCGGATATTCCATCCGAAAAAAAGCCTTCATGGCTTCCATTATTATTCGATTATTATAACAATAGCCTTCCTTCTCCACCTCCAGTGGTGAAGAAGGTGACAACTCCTGATTTTTTTTCAAAAATATCTCATTTAGGTGATTAAATTAATAACAGTATTCGCTGAAGTTGTCAAGTGAGTTGTTTCACTTTTCCCAAAATAAATCGGAAACTAATCTTGACTTCCCCTTTATGTTAATATACATTTAGACAAAAAACTATTATAAAAATGGTATCTTATAGAGTCTGGGTTTTCAATGCCTTCAAAGCTAGAGTCTAATCTCAACTATGTCAAAAAAACAAAGAACAAAAAGTGAAGCCCTATCTAAAGGTACGCTCAAGAGATGGCCTATAAATGAATCTAATGTGGGTAAATTCATTGGTAACAAAACAGTCTTTGGGTTAGTTATTGTTGGAGCATTGGTAGGAATATTAGCCACGATCTCCATATTGTACCCAACCAAAACACTGGACTACCGGCAGAACTTATATCCTCCATATTCCGAATCTCAAAAGCCAATAGTTTACCTCTCCCTGGCTTTAGTCCTTATCTTAAGCGGCTGTGCGCTCTATATTTCGGAAATATTTAACCGCTTCCAGGTTGTGGTCGAATACGTAGATAAACACAAAGGCATTGCTCTATCGGTTATTCTCATTATCTATTTTGTCTTCTGGCATCGGCTTTTTACGGCCCATTTTTGTCGAGATGACTATATGCATCTGGCCGCAGCCAGTGAGCGGATAAAAACGATCGCCGACTGGGGTAAAGCTTTCTTTCGACTTGATGCCGTTGACCGCAACTTTCGGCCTTTATCTACCGATATCTATTTATCGGCTTGCCGAATGTTGTTTGGATACAGAGAATGGGCAGATGTTCCCCATGTTTAAATTAGGAGGAGGAGATAAGCCGCAGGGTAAGGGTATTGAGGTAAAAGACAATAGTA
>JAILZY010000011.1 GCA_023512255.1 bacterium
TACTATTGTCTTTTACCTCAATACCCTTACCCTGCGGCTTATCTCCTCCTCCTAATTTAAACATGGGGAACATCTGACATCGATCCATTTTTATTGACATCACTTCATTTTATTGTATTATATATCATCTATATATATCATCTATTGGGTCCGCGTGATATGATCTTGTTTAGATCAGGCCCCTATCGGTTCTGAAAGGAGAACAACGTTGAATACCCAGGCTGACATATCCCGATTAGTCCGTGAGCTTCGGGAACGAACGATGCTCACCAAGGAAAAATTCGTGGCCAAGCTTGGCGAGACCTACACAACCATCAACCGATGGGAGAATGGCCGCGCCAAACCGTCGCCTCTGGCGCTGAAGCAGATCGAGGATTTGCTCAGGGGCCTGGGCGAACGGGACAAGGACCTCCTGCAGGGATTCTTCCCCGTCTGCGTGCAACGCACAGGCAGGTCTGGAGAGGAGAGCTGACATGGCAAAAGAGAGTAACAACGGCGCGAATCTCGGCTTCGAATCCAAGCTCTGGCGCGCCGCCGACGCGCTCCGCTCCAACATAGACGCCGCCGAGTATAAGCACGTCGTGCTTGGTCTGATCTTCCTCAAGTACATCTCCGACGCCTTCGAGGAGCAGCACGCCAAGCTCGTAGCCGAGCAGAACCAGGGAGCCGATCCGGAGGACCCGGACGAGTACCGGGCCGTCAATATCTTCTGGGTGCCCAAGGAAGCCCGCTGGTCGCACCTCAAGGCCAACGCCAAGCAACCCACCATCGGCAAGGTGATCGACGACGCCATGGTCGCCATCGAGCGCGACAACCCCTCGCTTAAGGGCGTGCTTCCCAAGGACTATGCCCACCCGCGCCTCGACAAGGAGCGGCTCGGCCAGCTCATTGATCTGGTCGGTAACATCGGCTTGGGCGACAAGGAAAACCGCTCCAAGGACATCCTCGGCCGGGTATACGAGTACTTCCTCTCGCAGTTCGCCAGCGCCGAGGGTAAGAAAGGCGGCCAGTTCTACACGCCCCGCTGCGTGGTCCGGGTGCTGGTCGAGATGTTGGCCCCTTACAAGGGCCGGGTCTATGATCCTTGCTGTGGCTCCGGCGGCATGTTCGTCCAGTCGGAAAAGTTCGTCGAGGCCCACGGCGGCAGAATTGGCGACATCAGCATCTACGGCCAGGAATCCAACCACACCACCTGGCGGCTGGCCAAAATGAATCTGGCCATTCGAGGCATAGAAGGCAACCTCGGCAAGGAGCACGCCGACACCTTCCAGCGCGACTTGCACCCTGATCTCAAGGCCGACTTTATCCTTGCCAATCCCCCCTTCAATATGTCCAACTGGGGCGGCGAGGGCCTCAAGAACGATAAACGATGGAAATACGGCATCCCTCCCGCCAGCAACGCCAACTTCGCCTGGGTTCAACACTTTATTCACCACCTGGCCCCAACCGGCTATGCGGGCTTTGTGCTCGCCAACGGCTCGATGTCCTCCAACCAGTCCGGCGAGGGCGAAATCCGCAAGAACATAATTGAGGCGGATCTCGTGGACTGCATGGTGGCTCTGCCGGGGCAGCTTTTTTATTCTACCCAAATCCCTGTTTGCCTGTGGTTCATCGCACGGGACAAAAAGGGTGGGTCGCCAACCCGCCCTTACAGAGACCGGCGCGGCGAGACGCTCTTCATCGACGCCCGCAAGCTGGGAACGATGATTGACCGCGTTCACCGCGAGCTGACCGAGGAGGACATCAAAAAAATCGCCAACACCTACCATGCCTGGCGCGGGGATGTAGGGGCGAATCATGATTCGCCCTACGAAGACATCCCTGGCTTCTGCAAGAGCGCCACACTGGAGGAGATCCGCAAGCACGGCCACGTGCTCACCCCCGGCCGCTATGTCGGCGCGGCCGAGGTCGAAGACGACGGCGAGCCCTTCGAGGAGAAGATGCAGCGGCTGGTGGCCCAACTCAGAGAGCAGCAAGCCGAGGCGGCGAAACTAGATGTGGCTATTGCGAAAAATCTGGAGGAGTTGGGGTATGGCCGCTAAACAAAAAGTCAAGCAACCTGCTACACAATTGCCCAATGGCTATGCAGAACTGCTGGAAAGTCTCAAAGAGCGCATTCGCCAAGCACAGGTTCACGCCGCCCTTTCGGTAAATCGGGAACTGGTGCTGCTCTACTGGCGCATTGGCAAAGAGATTCTCCAGAGGCAAGAACAGGAAGGCTGGGGCGCAAAGGTGATTGACCGCCTGGCGCTGGACCTTGGGCGTGAGTTTCCCGAGATGAAAAGCTTTTCGACGCGTAATCTCAAATACATGCGGGCGTTTGCCGAAGCTTGGCCCGATGAACCAATTGTGCAACAGCTTGTTGCACAAATTCCCTGGGGGCATAATGTACGCCTGCTTGACTACGTGAAAGACCCAGCCGAGCGGCTTTGGTACGCACAGCAGACCATTGAACACGGCTGGAGCCGAAATGTGCTGGTGCATCAGATCGAAAGCAAGCTCTACCAGCGACAGGGTAAGGCTATCACAAACTTTGAGCGCACGCTGCCTGTGCCGCAATCGGATTTGGCGAGGGCACTCATCAAGGACCCCTATGTCTTCGACTTTCTCACGCTTGGCCCACAGGCACAAGAGCGCGATCTGGAGCGCGCCCTACTGAATCATCTGCGCGACTTTCTCCTGGAGTTAGGCAAAGGATTTGCCTTTGTTGGCAGTCAGTATCGACTGGAGGTAGGCGGCGAAGAGTTTTACATTGACCTGCTTTTCTACCACCTGCGCTTGCGTTGCTTTGTGGTCATTGAGCTTAAGATTGGCGAGTTCAAGCCTGAATATGCAGGCAAGATGAACTTCTACCTTTCGGCGGTGGATGAGCTGCTGCGCCATCCCGACGATCGACCCAGCATCGGGCTGATTCTGTGCAAGAGCCAGAACCGATTGGTGGCAGAGTATGCCTTGCGCGATGTGAGCAAGCCGATGGGCGTAGCGACCTATCGCCTGACAGGAGCCTTGCCTGCCGATCTACAAGACAGCCTGCCGAGTATTGAAGAACTAAAAAAGGAGCTGGGCTATGGCAGGTGATGGCTGGAGTAAACTGACCGACGAGGATATCCGCAAGATCGCCAACACCTACCATGCCTGGCGCGGGGATGTAGGGGCGAATCATGATTCGCCCTACGAAGACATCCCTGGCTTCTGCAAGAGCGCCACACTGGAGGAGATCCGCAAGCACGGCCACGTGCTCACCCCCGGCCGCTATGTCGGCGCGGCCGAGGTCGAAGACGACGGCGAGCCCTTCGCGGAGAAGATGCAGCGGCTGGTGGCGCAGCTTCGCGAGCAGCAGGCCGAGGTGGCGAGACTAGACAAGATCATCTGGGCCAACCTGGAGGACATCGGATATGGCGGGTGAGTGGCACGAGGTTACCGTAGGCGACTTCGCACCGTTCGCTTACGGTAAAGGATTGCCTGAACACCAGCGCGATCCGTTTGGCGATATTCCCGTCTTTGGCTCGAACGGCACGGTCGGTGTTCACTCTGAAGCTTTGACCTCTGGACCGACGGTTATCATCGGACGGAAGGGAACTGTCGGCGCTGTGCACTACAGCGAGAAGCCATGCTGGCCCATTGATACTACTTTCTACGTGACCGATCCCGACACAAATGTGCTTCGCTTCAAGTACTATTTGCTGAAGTCCCTGGGCTTGGAGCACATGAACGCGGATAGTGCGGTACCGGGTCTTAACCGTGAGGCGGCACATGCACGCAAAGTGCGGATTCCTCCCCTCCCCGAACAACGCGCCATCGCCCACATTCTCGGCACGCTGGACGACAAGATCGAGTTGAACCGGCGGATGAGCCGGACGCTGGAGGAGATGGCGCGGGCGATCTTCAAGAGCTGGTTTGTGGACTTCGACCCGGTGCGGGCCAAGGCCGCCGTCCGCCGCGAACACCCCGACTGGCCCAATGCCCAAGTCAGCCGCGCCGCCTGCCCCAACATGAAACCCGAAATCGCCGAACTCTTCCCCGACCGCCTGGTGGACTCGAAGTTGGGCGAGATCCCGGAGGGGTGGGAGGTGAAGGCCATCGGCGACTTGGCGGAAGTCGTCGGCGGGAGTACGCCCAAGACGGAGCGCACCGAGTATTGGGCGGAAGGAACCCATCACTGGGTCACGCCGAAAGACTTGTCGGCGCTTTCGATGCCGGTGCTGCTCGACACAGAGCGAAAGATCACTGACGCCGGACTGGCGCAGATCAGCTCCGGCTTGCTGCCGAAAGGCACGGTCCTTCTTTCTTCTCGAGCGCCCATCGGTTACCTGGCAATCTCCGAAGTACCCGTGGCCGTCAACCAGGGTTTCATTGCGATGAAGCCGCGTCCCGGCACATCGAACCTCTTCCTGCTGCGATGGGCCGGCGCAGCACATGATGAGATCGTAAGTCACGCCAACGGTTCGACGTTCCTGGAAATCAGCAAGTCCAACTTCAGGCCGATTCGTGTCGTCACGCCGCCGACCACCGTCATGGACGCCTTTGATCGCGTGACGCGCCCGCTCTATCTCAAGGTTGTCGACCACGAGCACGAATCCCGCACCCTTGCCGCGCTGCGTGATGCGCTGTTGCCGAAATTGATTTCCGGGGAGATCCGGGTGAAGGACGCGGGGCGGTTTTTGAAGGACCGGGGGTTATGAACAAGAACCGGGATGGACAACATAAAATCGTAGGGGCACGTTGCAACGTGCCCCAACAGGACAACCCGCAACGCTATCATCGCCGTTCCATCCGTTTGTGCGGATACGATTATTCGCAGGCAGGGGCGTATTTCGTCACCATCTGCACGCAGGATCGCGCCTGTTTGTTCGGAGATTTGGTGGATGGGGAAATGCGGTTGAACGATGCGGGACGGATGGTCGAACAATGGTGGTGCGAAATCAACAGAAAATTTCCATGGGTTGAAACCGACTAACATATAATCATGCCAAACCATTTTCACGGGATTATCGTCATCAATGCCCCCACCCCCGTAGGGGCGGACCTGCGTGTCCGCCCCTGTGAACCAAACCATTCGGGCGCACACAACGCGTATTCGGGCGCACACAACGCGTATTCGGGCACACACAACGCGTATTCGGGCGCACACAACGCGTATTCGGGCGCACACAACGCGTATTCGGGCGCACACAACGCGTATTCGGGCGCACACACAGGTGCGCCCCTACCGGCCATCATCCAATGGTTTAAAACCATGACAACCAACGAATACATCCGCGGGGTGAAAACATCCGGGTAGCCGCCGTTTGCGGGCAAATTGTGGCAACGCAATTATTACGAACACATCATCCGGAACGATGAATCGTTACATCGTATCCGGGAATACATTATTAACAACCCGTTGCAATGGGCATTGGATCGGGAAAATCCCGATAGGTCCTTGCAAGGGCAACCACATAGGGTTGCCCCGACAGGCGACGAACCATGGCGCATCTAACCGAATCGGAAATCGAATCCGCCGCCCTCTCCTGGCTGTCCGGCCTCGGCTACCAAACCCTCTTCGGCCCGGACATCGCGCCGGACATGCCTGCCGCGGAGCGTGAACACTACGGCCAGGTCGTACTTGAACGCCGGCTACGCGATGCACTAGCGCGGCTCAACCCACAGGTGCCGGCGGATGCGCTGGAAGAAGCCTTCCGCAAGCTGACGCGGCCGGACTCGCCGTCATTGTTGGTCAACAACCATATCATCCACAAGTATCTGATCGAGGGCGTGCCGGTCGAATACCCGCGGGCCGACGGCTCGCTTGGCGGCGATCTTGTTCGTGTGCTCGATTACGATGAGCCGGAAAACAACGAATTCCTTGCCGTAAATCAGTTCACTGTGGTCGAGGGTAGGGGTGATTTGCAAATCGTCCCTATCCGCCGGCCTGACGTGGTGCTCTTCGTCAACGGCCTGCCGCTGGCGGTGATAGAACTCAAGAACGCCGCCACTGAAAACGCCACTATCTGGTCGGCCTTCAACCAGCTTCAGACATACAAAGAGCAGATCCCCTCGCTGTTCATATACAACGAAGCACTGGTGGTTTCAGATGGTGTGCAGGCGCGGATCGGCACCCTGACGGCTGACCGTGAGCGATTCATGCCCTGGCGGACCATCAAGGGTGAAGAACCGGCAGACACCTGCTTGCCGCAGCTTCAGGTGGTGCTGGAAGGTGTGTTCGAGAAGCGGCGGTTCCTCGATTTAATCCGGCACTTCATTTTGTTCGAGGATGTCGGCGGCGGGGTGCTGGTCAAGAAGATGGCCGGGTATCACCAGTACCACGCAGTGAATGTGGCGGTGCAGGAAACGATTCGCGCCTGTATGCCTTCCTTGTTCCCTTGGCAGGTGCAAGAGGGTGAAGGGACCTATTTTGCCAGGGACCAAAAAGACGCCAAGACCGGTGACCGCCGCGTCGGTGTGGTGTGGCACACTCAGGGGTCGGGCAAGAGCCTGACGATGGCGTTCTACGCCGGGCGGATTGTGCAACATCCGGCGATGGAGAACCCGACGCTAGTCGTGATCACGGACCGCAACGATCTGGATGACCAGCTTTATGGTACATTCGCACGCTGCCACGAATTGCTTCGCCAACAGCCCGTGCAGGCGCAGAGTCGGGCGCATCTGCGGGAGCTTTTGAAGACCGCCTCCGGCGGAGTCATCTTTACAACCGTCCACAAGTTCTTCCCGACCAGCAACGAAAATAAACACCCGCTGCTGTCCGACCGCCGTAATATAGTCGTGATAGCTGACGAAGCCCATCGCAGCCAATACGATTTCATCGACGGTTTCGCCCGGCACATGCGCGAGGCGCTGCCGAATGCCTCCTTCATCGGGTTTACCGGCACCCCTATCGAACTCTCCGACAAGAACACCCGCGCCGTGTTTGGAGACTACATCAGCATCTACGACATCGAACGGGCAGTGAAGGACGGAGCAACCGTACCTATCTACTACGAGAGCCGCCTAGCGAAATTGGAGCTCAAGGAAACGGAACGACCTAAGCTTGATGCCGAGTTCGAGGAGGCGACCGAGGGAGAAGAAGTCGAGCACAAGGAGCGGCTGAAGACCAAGTGGGCGCAACTTGAGGCCCTGGTCGGCACAGAGAAGCGGTTGAAGCTCATCGCCGAGGACCTGGTAACACACTTCGAGGAACGCCTTTCGGCGATGGACGGCAAGGCAATGATCGTCTGCATGAGCCGCCGCATCTGCATCGAGCTATACAAGGCCATTACGGCAATCCGGCCGGACTGGCATCACGAAGATGACGACAAGGGCAAGATCAAGATCGTGATGACGGGTTCAGCATCAGACCCGGTCGATTGGCAACCACACATCCGCAATAAGGCCCGGCGTGAGGAACTGGCAAACCGCTTCAAAGACCCAAACGACCCGTTCAAGGTCGTGATCGTTCGCGACATGTGGCTGACGGGGTTCGACGCCCCGTGCCTACACACGATGTACGTGGACAAGCCGATGCGCGGCCACGGGCTGATGCAGGCCATCGCCCGAGTAAACCGCGTCTTCAAAGACAAGCCGGGCGGTCTTGTGGTGGATTACCTTGGCCTTGCTGACCAGCTCAAATACGCTCTGGCCAACTACACCGAAAGCGGTGGCAAGGGCCAGACAGCCATCGACCAGGAAGAGGCTGTGGCGATGATGCTGGAGAAGTATGAGGTGTGCTGCGGCATTTTCCACGGCTTCGACTGGTCGACTTGGAAGAGCGGTGGTCCGCAAGAGCGGCTGTCCGTGCTGCCTGCGGCGCAGGAGCACGTGCTGGCCCAGGATGACGGCAAGAGCCGGCTCGTGAAGACGGTTGGCGAGTTGTCGAAGGCGTTTGCGCTGGCAGTTCCACATGAGAAGGCGCTCACGATTCGGGACGACGTGGCCTTCTTCCAGGCGGTGAAGTCCGTGCTGACGAAAAGCACGGGCAACGGCCGCCGCAGCCTGGAAGAGATAGAACTTGCCATCCGGCAGATCGTCTCGAAGGCGGTGTCTTCTGATGAAGTCATCGACATCTTCGCGGCGGCCGGGTTAAAGAAGCCGGACATCTCGATCCTGTCCGATGAGTTCCTGGCGGAAGTGCGCGGCATGCCGCAAAGAAACTTGGCGGTGGAGATGCTGCGCAAGCTGCTGGAAGGCGAGATCAAAGCCCGCGGCAGAAAGAATATCGTCCAGGCCCGGTCGTTTGCAGAGCTCCTCGAGAAAGCAATCAAGAAATATCAGAACAGGGCCATTGAAACGGCCCAAGTGATCGAAGAATTGATTGCGCTGGCGAAGGATCTTCGCGAGGCGGACCGGCGAGGCGAGAAGCTGGGGCTGACAGATGACGAGGTAGCCTTATACGATGCGCTGGAGGTCAACGACAGCGCCGTGGCTGTGCTCGGCGATGAGACACTGCGGCTGATCGCTCAGGAACTCGTCAAGGCGGTACGCAGCAGTATCACCATCGACTGGGCCGTCAGGGAAAACGTCCGGGCCAAGATGCGGGTGATCATCAAGCGGATTCTCAGGAAATACGGCTACCCGCCGGATAAACAGGCCCGCGCCACAGAGCTTGTTTTGGAACAAGCGGAAGTTCTTTGCAGGGACTGGACGGAAAAAGAATGACCAACGAAGAAATAGCCAAATTCTTCAACACAACGCGGCCACACATCCAGGGCAACCCAAACCTGCGTGATCCCCTCAGGGATGGTTCCGCAGGCGCTAGCACTTCCCCAGCAGCGCTGCTCGCAGGTGCGGCAGGTAGCAAGGTGGCTCTGCACGCACCAGCACTTCCTGTTTTTGGCTCATATAGCCGATGCTAGACTTTACGGTGTTCCGCACGCACCAGCACTTCCTGATCGCGCCAGGGCGTTCAGACGAACCGAAAAAGCTCTCGAAGCCTTGCTGCAAGGTCGCGGCAGCCAAACAGCACCAAAGACCACCACGGGCGAGTTGAAAAATATCATGCCTGCTCTTATAATCCAGCTGGGGAAGCTTATGATAAGTAAGCGGAGATATGCCGCAATCCAATTTACCTGTCCGCTAAGTTTGATCGCACTAGGGAGGATCTTGAGGGTAAGCTCTTTGGGACAGAGCTTAAACGCCAAGTCTGATCGCAAGCGGTAGGATCGCGTTATCAACCTAAGGATGATGGTACTTTTGCGCCAAGTCTGATCGCACGCGGGAGGATCGTTATGACCGAGCGAAGCCACCAGGGGACAGGTCTTTAAGGCATGACCGAGCGAGGCCACCCGAGAACAGGTTTTCAAGGCATTCCCGGCCATCGCGAACCTGGCCGACAAATCCGACGGAGGCAAGGTGCGAATCCGCATCGAGGGCTCATCGGCCGCGGGCTTCGATCCTGTCTGGCTGCGCAACGCCGTGGACGAGCCGCTCGACGAAGCAGACATCGAGCGGAGCAGTGTAGATGGTTAAATAAATATAAGCGATTTATTTTTAATTATTTTTATATTTTTTTTATTTTTATTATATAATATATACGCTCTTATATATCAGACACCATAAACCCTATATCAGAAAACCATAAACTCTCGCAGGGGCTTAGCTCTTATTAGGGTTATGTCTCTCAATGGTAGCTAATAAATAAGAGCGATAATATATTAATATCCAGCTCCTATAATATGCAGCTCCAGGATTATAGGCTACAGCCGGGCGACGTGGGACAGCCCCCTGAGTACTCAGCCTCAGCCGTAGTGTACCAGGCCTCCTCTTCTACCTTTTCCTTATACTGCCCAGGCAGGGAGAGAACCTGATCTGGTTTTGAGCCGTAGCGATAGATGGTAATTCCCTTGCAGCCAAGATGATAAGCCTGACGGTAGATCTTTTTTACCTCATCCACTGTAGCTTCAGCAGGCAGATTGATGGTTTTGGACACAGAATTATCCGTGTATTTTTGAAAAGCAGCCTGAATCTTAAGGTGCCATTCAGGTGCAATATCAAGCGCGGTAACAAACACTCGGCGGACATCCTCAGGGAGCTCAAGAAGCTGCTTGATCGACCCTAGTCTGGCGATCTGTCCCATAAGCTCCTGGCTGAAAAAGCCGCGCTCTTTAGCCACTTTTTCAAACACCGGGTTGACCTCGGTCAGCTTGGTCCCATCCATGATGTTGCGGATAAAGCTCAGGGCAAAGACCGGCTCAATGCCGCTTGAGCAGCCGGCAATAATGCTGATGGTACCGGTAGGCGCAACTGTGGTTGTGGTGGCATTTCTGACTGCAGCCTCACCCCTTCGGGCATAGACTGAGGCCGGGAAATTAGGAAAGGCTCCTCTTTCTCTAGCCAGGAGTCGAGACTGATTCCAGGCCTCTTCCTGTATATGCCTCATAATCCGCTCGGCCATCTCAACCGCCTGATCAGAATCATACGGTATCCCAAGCTCAAACAGAAGGTCAGCAAAGCCCATAACCCCAAGGCCTATCTTGCGGTTTGCTTTGGTGATTTTCTCGATCTCGGGCAGGGGAAAGCGGTTTATCTCGATGATATCATCGAGAAATCGGACCCCAAGATGAACAATTTTAGTCATCTGTTCCCAATCGATCTCTTTTCCCCTAACCAGGCGGGCCAGGTTAATGGAGGCTAGGTTGCAGCTTTCGTATGGGAGCAGGGGAAGCTCGCCGCAAGGGTTAGTGGCCTCTATCTGGCCAAGCTCAGGCGTGGGATTGGCCCGGTTTATGGTATCGAGAAAGATCATGCCCGGATCACCACTCTTCCAGGCCATGTGGGCAATTAGGTCAAAAATCTCCCCAGCCGGAACTCGCCTGACTTCCTGACCATTTCTGGGATTAATCAGGGGATAATCCCTCCCCGCCTCAAGGGCCTGCATGTAGTCATCGGACGCGGCTACGGAGAGGTTAAAATTTCGAAACTTTCCCTCCTCTCCCTTAGCAGTGATAAAGTCAATAATATCAGGATGATCTATCCGCAGGATACCCATATTGGCCCCTCGCCTTCTGCCTCCCTGCTTGACCACCCCAGTGGCGGTATCGAAAATCTCCATGAAGGAAACAGGACCAGAGGCAATGCCCATCGTGGACATAACCATGTCTCCTCGAGGCCGCAGCCGAGAAAAGGAAAAGCCTGTTCCCCCGCCGCTCTGGTGGATGAGGGCCATATTTTTTACCGCATCAAATATGCTCTCGATAGAGTCTTCTACCGGAATGACAAAACAGGCAGACAACTGTCCCATCTGAGTTCCAGCGTTCATCAGGGTTGGGGAGTTGGGCATAAATAGCCGGCTAGCCATTAGTGTATAAAATTCCTCCTCGAAAAACTTGACTCTAGACCCAGAGCCATACTGGCGCTCAGCCTCAGCCACAGCCCTAGCTACCCGGCGAAACATCTGAGCCGGTGACTCAATTATCCTCCCTTGCTCATCTTTCCTAAGATACCTTCTCTGCAAAACCCGAACGGCATTGACCGGCAGCTTCAGCTCATCCCGCACCCCCATCCAGCTCTTTATTTCCCTAATTTCCTGATGCCGCCTTCGGTATAGAATATAAGCTCTAGCCACCTGAGCAAACCCCTCCTTAATCAGCACCTCTTCAACCACATCCTGAATTTCCTCAACAGAGGGTACTTCCCCAAACCGCTCCCTGAGCAGGGGAATGATTCTGTCGGCTAGCTCATTGGCTCTCTGCTCAGACTCTGCTTCATCCCGCAAGACTTCAACAAAGGCCCGATAAAGCACGGATTGAATCTTTTTTCGATCAAAATGCACTAGCTCACCGCTGCGGCGGCGAACCTGCTTGATAGTGGTCTTTTCTTCCATGTCTGAGATCTCCCATTACTCCCCTGGCCAGGCCCCAAATCATCCGCTGACTAGGTGCTCTATTCCCTCTTCTTTCTTGTAGGATCTTGCGCCTAGGCTAACAATCTGCAATTTGGCTAACAATCTGCAATTTCAATCTTAGTGTTATTTATCCTGAATCCAGAGCGAACACCTGAAAAGCTTTATATTCCAGAATGTTAACTAACACATTTTGTGAAAGTTAACTGATTGATTTTAAAATTGCAATCAAGCATTCGCTCTGGCATAAGGTTTATCCTTAGCTTTTATTTTATTACCTTAGGTTTTTATTAATCTTAGGTCGGCTATGAGCAGGGAAAGATGTGAGAGAAATTTCCCCCAAGAGGATTTAGTGGTCCTTTCGCTAACAAAGTGCACAAGCTGGGCGAACATAAGGTCTGCCCCTACAATTGATAGCATAATTGAGCCGCTGCGCACTTGGGTTACGCACTTAGCAAAAGAACCATTTAGCGAAACTTGCAAAAACGGCAAAAGCTGGCTAAGCCAAAAGCAACTAGCTCAAAATTGGGCAGTCAACCCCAAATAGCCAACTAATACCTGCCCCTCGCCAAAAGTCCCCCTAACCCTTTGAATAGCCTGCTCTCCCGTGCAGTGGCATGGGATCAGCACCTTAGGCGACAGAAAAGATAGAGCTTCTACAGTGCGCTCAAGGCGCGAGCTATCGGCCTCAAGTAGATGAAAGCCGCCGATAAGGGCTAAAATCCTGGAATTTGCGCTCAGCCGCCGTATATAGCTCAAGGTATTGATCAGTCCGGCATGACAGCATCCTACACAGATGACTATACCCTCCTGAGCCTCGATCCAAAGAGCCTGATCATCAGCCAGGCAGTCCCTGCGCTTGCCTTCAGGGTCAAGAAAAAAGTGGCCCCCTGCTTCATCCTCCTCGAAGGGTATCTGGCGGGGAATCGGCCCGCTGAGGCCAATACGGCTGGTGTAGCTAAGCGGTTGAGTTGCCCAAATCAGCCGCTGCTCTCTGTCTATCTGCTCCAGGGCAGATCTGCTTTCAGTAGGCATTCCGATTGACCGAGGCGGCCTCCCAGGCTGGAGACTGTAGCGGGATAGCACAGCATCAGGGTGTAAAACCAGCCGCATCCTGGGTGCAATCCGTACCATATCGGCTAATCCACCCGTGTGGTCATAATGGCCGTGACTTAATACAACCATATCAGTCTCATCCAGCCGAATCCCAAGCTGATGGGCATTTTCCTGCAGAGCCTTGCCCTGCCCGGTATCAAACAGGATCCTCCTGCCCTCGGCCTCGATCCAAACCGATAGCCCGTGCTCGGCAATCAACCCTGCTCGCCCTGGGGTATTATCAACCAGTATGGTGATCTTAATCGACCCGGCGCTCATCCTTTTCTCCTAATATGCTTAAGGGGGCCTAGTATTCTTAACGGGTTGAATCACAAATGACAGCTATATTTTATCTCCTTCGTACCGCAAGTCAACAGAAAGCAGTATCGCCTTGCCTTCTGCCTTTGGGAACCACCAAAGGCACTGGGGCAGGATCGATTCAAGGAGTGAGAGAGCTTTTTGAAGTATTTCAGAAGATAATCAAAACTCTGGAGGCTATCTTATTGATTCTTATTGATATATTTATTGAAGTGAATGACTTAAAAATTAGTGTCACTTAATTCGCTGTCCGAATTTCCGAGTCCATTATATTTACCCAAATAAGCTTAAAGTCTTATGACCTTGAAAAATAAGGTCTTACCCTTATGAAATAAGGGATTCAGAAATCAAAATTATTTGACCATGAATATCAATTGAGGTACAATTATTGTTAATTAAGGTAAAGATTAATTGATGGGGTAACTATGAAACAGCTTGCTAATAAAATAATCAAGAAGATATCACTAGAAATAATTTATGAAGCTGTAGAAGAAAAAACGACAGAAATCAGAAGAGATATTGTAGAACTTAAAAATAAACAGGAAGCTGATTTTCGCTATTTAAATACACAAATAAGCCAAGTCAAAGATGTTCTCGGTCAAAAAATTGATATTCAAATTAATCAATTAAACCAGAAAATTGATAATCAAGCTAATCAATTAAACCAGAAAATTGATAGTCAGATTGGACAGCTAAACCAGAAAATCGATAGTCAAATTGGACAGCTAAATAGTCAAATTGGACAGCTAAACCAAAAAATTGATAGTCAGATTGGACAGCTAAATAGTCAGATCGGACAGCTAAACCAGAAAATCGATAGTCAGATTGGACAGCTAAATAGTCAAATTGGACAGCTAAACCAGAAAATCGATAGTCAAACTGGCCAATTGAACCAAAAAATTGATAGTCAAATTGGACAGCTAAACCAAAAAATTGATAATCAAATTGGACAGCTAAACCAAAGACTTGATATTCTCATTAAAATGTTTATTGAATTTACAAAAAGTGGGAATGAAAATGGGAAATGAAAAATTGCGTATTAAATGCTTACAAGTTGAAAATAAAGGCAAAAACCCTCACTTTTTCTTTTCTTACCTTGAGAGCAATACTGAAAAATCTAATGGTGGGCGATACTGGGATCGAACCAGTGGCCCCTGCCGTGTGAAGACAGTGCTCTCCCGCTGAGCTAATCGCCCTTCATTCACTTTCTGACCTCTATACTTGTATCAAATTTCCCTTATTGTGTCAAGCTGATTAAAAAGACTAGCAGATGTTCCCCACACCCTTAGATAGAGGTGAGCCACCGGATACCGCACCGATTAGCCGAACGAATGTTCCCCACACCCTTGGATAGAGGAGATTATGGGAGTCTGCAATAAAGATGGAAACATCTGGCCCTGACCTATAAGTTCCATTGACAGATAGTTCAGCTTGTGGTAAGAATATAATATATTTTTAAGAGTAGGCATAATTTTATATCTTGAGGAGAAGAATAATTATGTATCTGAAAAAGATTCACTTGTATGGATTTGTTGGACAATATTGACCCTGGGGAGCTAACTCTGGCCGGTGGTCGGGGCAATATGAGGGATGAGACGATGTTTTTATTATCATTTTTTTTAAAACTTCAATCTGTTATCCAAAAAATTAAATCATGCCTTTCAATTAAAGCCGCGTTTGATTCGGGCACGCAGTCTCAGGTTATCAACTGTGGTCTAAGAGTGCCTCTTTTCTTCTTTTCACCATCCTCCCAGAAAACATCCCCTATTGAAATATTCCCTTACCTTATCCGGTCATGGTTTTCTCTTTTTTCAGAAATTACCCGCCCTACAGTGGTAGGAAGTAGGGGTAAATTTTTTCAAAATCAAATCCGAATTTCCTGATAAATTTCTTGATAATTTTCATCAGGGAGTCGGAAATTTAAAATTTTTTAAGAATTATTTTGAGAATTATCGAGGGTAATGGTACTGGTGTGCCCCACGGACTTCAAATCCGTCGGTCGGCCTGTGCAAGGGCCGTAGGAGGTTCGATTCCCCTTACCCTCTTTAAATTTTATTCAGAAACTTTATCAAGGGGGCGAAGCAATGACCTTATCAAAAGTCTAAGCGGTCTTTTCGCTAATAAAGCGCGCAAGCTGCGGCGGCACAAGGTCCGCCCCGACAATTGATTGGATAATTGATCCGCTGTACGCACTTGTGTTACACACTTGGCGAGGAAACCACTAAGCAATTACTACACTTTTGCAGAAATTTCTTATCGCCTTGAAATCCTTGAAAGTTACCTCTAATAGCAAATCCAGTAAAATCAAGGCCTTGGAGAAAAAGTGCAAAAGCATAGCAATTAATAAATTGTAAAAATTCAGGTGATTTATCTCTATGAAAAACGTAGTTATTGGTCTTGCTGGGCATATTGATCATGGCAAGACTGCTCTGGCCAAGGCTCTTACTGGCATAGACACTGATCGGCTGAAAGAGGAAAAGGAGCGAGGCATATCGATAGAATCAGGCTTCGCACCCTGTCGGCTTCCCAATGGACAGCTGGTGAGTATTGTTGATTGCCCAGGCCATGAAAAGTTTATCAAGAATATGCTCAGGGGCATCTCTGGGGTCGATGTGGCCATACTGGTTGTCGCCGCCGATGATGGCCCTATGCCTCAGACTAGAGAGCACCTTGATATTCTTGCCCTCCTGGGAATCAGGCGCGGGCTGGTAGTAATCAATAAGATTGATCTTGTGGACAGAGACTGGCTTGAGCTAGTTCATGAGGAAATCATCAGGCTGATTGAGCCAACTTTCCTTCGACAGGCGCCGATTATCAACTGTTCATGCCGAAGCGGAGAAGGGATTGAACAATTGAAAAAAGCCCTGATGGAAGCTGTGGACAAGGTTGAGAGAGCTAGCTTAAGGGAGGAATTTAGACTTCCTGTGGATCGGGTTTTTTCAATCCCTGGCTACGGCACAGTGGCTACTGGCACTTTAGTGGATGGCGAGGTAATGGCTGGATCGACAGCCGTGGTTTATCCTGAAGGTCGCAAAGTCAAAATCCGCGCTCTCCAGGTTCATAATCAGTGGGTAGAAGAAGCCCAGGCTGGGCAGCGAGTTGGCTTTAACCTGGCCAATATAGGGATATCTGAGCTAAAGAGAGGAGATGTTATCGCCTCACCAGGCTCCCTTCTGCCTACCACTATCCTGGATGCCAGGCTCCGATATCTGGAATCTAACCTTGCTCCCTTGACCAATAGAACCAGGGTCCGGTTGCATACCGGAACTACTGAAGTCATAGCTAGAGTGATTTACATGGATAGGGAGAAAATCGAGCCTGGTGAGCAGGCTATTGTTCAGTTCAGGCTGGAAGAGAAGGTTGCACCCGCGGTCTTTGACCGATATATTATCCGCTCGCTCAGCCCTGCCCATACTATCGGCGGAGGAGTTATCTTGGACGCCTACTCAAGGCGCTATAGTGCCACAGAGGGCAACAGCAGAGCGGCTCACCTAAAGCTTCTGGAGGAGGGAAAATTCGAGCAGTTTATCATCGAGACACTTTCACGGTATAAATTTCATCCCTGCACTCGGAGTGAACTGATTCGCAAGACTGCCCTCTCTCGCAAAGAGCTTGACCAGACCCTGGCCCGGCTACAGGCTGAGGGCGAAATTTGCCCCCTTGATGATGAAGAATTTTTGATATCCAGTAGGCAGGCAATCTGTATCAAGGAAAAACTGATCGATACATTGAAAGATTTTCATCGTAAAAATCCTCTTGAAAAAGGGATGGGGAAAGAGCTCCTCAGGTCAAAGATAGCCGTAGAAATAGATAGCCGGCTTTTCCATCATCTCATCAGGGAGCTTGAGATGAGCCGGACAATCGTCTCTGACGGCCCAACGATCAGGCTGGCTGACCACAGCCTATCTTTCAGCTCAGGGCAAAAAGAGATTATCAAGACCATGGAACGGGAACTTTTGGCCAGCGGCCTGCGGCCATTAAAGATAACGCAGCTATATCAGAATATCCCCCATAGGGGAGAGGAGGTGGACAGATTATTAAAGGTGCTCATAGATCAAGGCATTTTCATCCGAATTGCTCAAGATACCATTATGCATAGCCAGCCTTTCCATGAGCTCAGAGAGATGATAAAGGCGCATATCAAGGAGCAGGGAAAGCTTACCCTCCATGATTTTCGGGACCAGATAGCAGATCTTGGTCGAATAAAAACCGTTCAGATTCTGGAATACTTAGATTCTATCGGTTTCACTAGACGAATCGGTGATATTCGAGTGCTTACAAGATCTGAAAACAAATAAGGGATAACCATAAGAAATAAACAAGGGAGTGATAACCAATGAACAAGCATAGGATTTCGATACCCTTATTCGCCATGTTAACAGCTTTTTCAATAAGTTATTTTATCCTCTGCCCAGCCCACCAGATTGCAGCCGCACCCCGTATTCTCTTTCCTGTTTCATCGTTCGATTTTGGGGAAATTTATCAGAATAAGACGGTTAGTCATATTTTTACCTTCCAGAATACCGGCGATGAGGTGTTGAATATTACCGAGGTAAAGACATCTTGCGGCTGTACCGCGGCCGTGCTTTCTCAAAAATCGATCAAGCCGACCGAGACAGGAAAGATCGAGGTTAGCTTCAATTCTGCCTATCGCCGGGGTAAGCAGCACAAGATCATCTATGTTCATTCTAATGATCCGGCCAATCCGATTACCCAGTTGACTATCGAGGCCCTGGTCAAGGTCGATCTGGAAGCTACTCCAGCCAATGTTTACTTTAATCAGATAAAAGCGGATCAGGCAGCTAATCAGGAAGTGGTGCTGAAAAATACCGGCCAGGAGAGCATGTCAATTTTATCGATGCAAACCTCTCCTTCGGCTGGCATATCAGTAAAAATCGCCTCAGAAAAAGCTGCTTCAGAGCAGATTAACCAGCCGCTCAGTCTCAAACCGAATGAGTCTTTGAAGATCATTGTTTCGGCAAAACCGATAGACAATAATCCCCGCCTGAGCGGACAGGTAAGGATCAAAACAGACAGTAAAACCACTCCAGAGGTAATTATACCGGTATTTTTATCCCTAGACACTACTTCTGCTCCCAACAGGAAATAAGCTTGGCCATACTATCGACTATATCTATAACCACTATAGATTTTTTCGATATTATTCTTGACTTTCTGAAACCAGCAAGTATTATTTACTATAACTAGATTATAATTGCATGAATTGCCTGATGCCGGGGTAATTTTTATCCATAATTGCTCTTATTTATTAGCTACTATTGAGAGACATAACCCTAATAAGAGCTAAGCTCCTTTGAGGGGTTATGGTGTCTGATATATAAGAGCGTCCATAATTTTTATCCGCTACTTTGAGGCTTATTATTATGACCTTGAGGCTTATATAGTATGGCTGTCTATGCGATCATCACCTTCCACACTACCCACTTTGCCCTGAAGGCCAAAAAAGTGCTTGAAAAAACTGACCAGGAGATAGAAATGATCCCGGTGCCGAGGGAATTTAGCTCTAACTGCGGCTTTTGCTGCAAGCTGCCTTGGTCGGAGCGGGAGAAAGCCGAAAGGGTTTTGCTCGATAGCCAGGTGGAGATCGACCAGATTTATCGATGGGAGCGGGATGATGAGGCAGAGAAGAAAAAAAGGTTTAGGTTTATCTAGGTCAGGCTTATTCAGGTTTATCTAAGTGATAATTTAATTGATTCTTCAAGGAGAGATCGTATGGCGATAACGGTTGATGCTCGGGGGTTGGATTGTCCTAAGCCGGTAATAAAAACAAAGGAAGCCCTTGAGCAGGCAGCTGGCCAGCCTCTTTTGGTCATGGTCAGCAGCGCGGCTTCGAAGGAGAATGTGATCAGGTTTCTCAACCGAAACGGGGTAGCGGTTGAGCGGGTAGAAGAACGGGGAGGTGAGTTTCACATCTATACTGCAGGCTGCGAAGGTCTAGGGCAGGATGTTCAGCCGGTCTCACCCGGCGCAGAGCCCCAGTCCGCGGACTGCTCCTGTAACTCTTCTCAGGCTCCATCTTGGCCTTTGGGTAGAGGCACAGTGCTCTTTATCACTAGAGATCGGATTGGCTCTGGGAGCGATGAGCTTGGCATGAGCCTTCTTGTGGCTTTTATAGCCACAATTAGGGAACTTTCCGCTCAGCCAAGGACAATCTGCTTCATGAACAGTGGGGTAAAGCTGACAGTCAATGGAGCCCCGACCCTCTCTTACCTGAAGGAACTTGAGGAAAAGGGAGTCGAGCTTCTGGTCTGTGGAACCTGTCTGAATTACTTCAACCTTACCCAGGAACTTGGGGTAGGCAAGGTGTCCAATATGTATGACATTTCCGAAACACTGCTTAAGTCAGCTAAAGTAATCACCATTTAGTTATAGTTAACATTTAGTTTTAGTGGTTCTTTCGCTAAATGCGAGATCAGATCCAATTACCCAATCAATTGTAGGGGCGGACCTTGGGTCCGCCCAAATTGCGCACTTTATTAGCGAAAAGACCATTTAGTTAATAAGAGCTGATAGTTAAAAAGGGCTGAACTGTGAGTATTTTAGTATTTTTAGAAAAACTAGACCGCAAGTTAGCTGGGCAAGCCGCAGATGATCTATTTTGACCATGCAGCCACATCAGGAATTAAGCCTCCCGCAGTGATCGAGGCTATAGTTGATTGCCTGAAGAACGCCAACGCTAACCCGGGCCGCTCCTCGCATTCGCTGTCGATCAAGGCCGCCGAGATTATCTATCGGACCCGTGAGGTCATCGGTGAGCTATTCAACTTTCCCGAAACGGAAAATATTATCCTGACCAAAAATGCCACCGAGGCCTTGAATCTGGCTATTTATGGAACGCTGGGATCAGGAGGGGGAGAAGCAATTACCACCTCGATGGAGCACAATTCTGTCCTAAGGCCGCTCAACCGCCTGAGAGAAAAGGGCTTGATCAGGCTAAAAATAGTTGAGGGAGACACAAATGGCCTGATATCCCCTCAGAAGATCGAGGAGGCCATAAGTGATAATACCCGACTGGTAATCGCTACGGCAGCTTCCAATGTCTGCGGCAGCCGGCTTGATCTTGAGGGAATCTTGCAGGTCTGCCAGTCCAAGGGAGTGAAGCTTCTGGTCGATGCTGCTCAAGGGGCTGGAGCGATAGAGATTGATTTAACCAAGACCCCATTTGATTTTTTGGCTATAACCGGACATAAGCATCTTTTCGGACCGCAGGGGACCGGAGCTTTGATTATCAAGGAGCCTGATTCTCTGGAGCCTTTTATGTGCGGTGGGACGGGCAGCTTATCGGAGAAAACCATCCAGCCTGACTTTCCGCCGGATAAATTCGAGGCTGGGACCCTGAACACGCCAGGGTGTGCAGGTCTTTGTGCTGGGATCGAATTTATTCTCTCCGAAGGGCTCAATAAAATTATTAGCCGGGAGCAGCATCTAGTGAGCTATCTGCTCGATAAGCTCAGCGGGATTGAGGAAGCCAAAGTTTATGCAGCCGAGGTCACTGATCGGTTGGCTGTAGTTTCATTCAATTTGGAAGGGGCGATGCCATCAGAGGTTTCTCACTATCTTGACCGCAAGTGGCAAATCTATACCCGACCAGGGCTTCACTGTGCCCCCCAGGCTCATCAGACGCTAGGCAGCTTCCCTCAAGGAACGGTTCGTATCAGCCTCTCTTACTTTAATACCGAACAGGAGATTGACACAGCCATCGAGGCCCTAAAATCTTATGTATGCACTAGAAGCTAATTGTTATATTGTTATATAGTTATCCAGAAACTAATTGTTATATAGTTATTTATTATATAGTTATTTATATAGTTATATACCTTAAATAATCACCATGTTTACAGATAAGGAGAGAGTGTATGTCAGAGCGTATATCTAAGCGGGTATCTATTATAAAGATGAAAAAAATAACTACCGTATTATTGATTATGGCTTGTTTAATCCTGGGCAGTGCGGGAGAGGGGGTGCAGGCCGGAGCCCTAGATTCTTTCAAGGATGAGAAGGGAGTATTAAAAATAGCTGGTGGTACAGCCCATATCCCAGTGATGCAAGAGGTGGCTAAGCGGATTATGGAGATTAATCCAGAGATCCAGATAACCATTGCTGGTGGTGGCTCTGGGGTTGGAATCAAACAGGTAGGGGAAGGGCTGGTTCAGATAGGTAATTCTGGACGAAAACCAACTGATGAGGAGATCCAAAAGTATAATCTCAAAATGTTCCAGTGGGCCCTTGATGGCGTAGGTATTATTGTTCATCCTGATAATAAAGTTAGAAATCTGACCAAAGCCCAGGTTATAGATATCTTCTCAGGCAAGATCGACAATTGGAAACTCGTTGGCGGTCCAGATAAAGGGATCAATGTCTACACCAGAGATGAGGCCAGCGGCACCCGTGAAGTTTTTTGGGAAAAGGCTTTGGATAAGGGAGCGATTAGTCCAAAAGCTAATTTCGTCGCCTCAAACGGAGCCATGAAATCAGCCATATCAAAGGATCCTTATGGCATAGGATATGTTTCCGTTGGCCATATTGATGAGACGGTAGCTCCGGTTGCTTTCGATGGAGTGTTGCCGACTCTGGATAATGTGAAACAGGGTAAGTATACTATTAGTCGAGGGCTTTATAGTAATACTAAGGGAGAGCCTTCAGGGTTGACTAAAAAATTTATTGATTATCTTTTTACGCCCGAAGGTCAAAAAATCGTTGAAAGTAATGGCTTTATCTCAATCAAATGATCAATATCCCCGAAAAGGCGGCTGAGAAATTATTTCTTCTGCCGACAGTGATTAGTATTGCTATAACTATCGGTATATTTGGATTTATGCTCCTGCTGGGCCTTCCTCTGATCATCAGAGGAGGGCATTTTTTAAATCTACTGGCTCAGTCGTGGGCGCCAGGTTCTGGTTTATACGGCATTTATCCTATGATCGTGGGGAGTCTGAGCATTGCCAGTTTGAGTCTTGTCTTTGCCTTTCCGCTGAGTTTGGGATGTTCTGTCCTGATTAGTGTAGTTGGCCATGAGGTCTTCGGTCGCTTCTTGAGAGGAGTAGTTCAGCTCATGACCGGCATACCTACGGTTATTTATGGATTTGTGGGTGTTTTTCTGCTGGTTCCCAGAATAAGAGAAATATTTCAACGCGGCTCTGGAATGTGTATTCTGTCTGCTTCACTGATGCTGGCAGTGCTAATTTCTCCGACCATGATTCTCTTTTTTACCGACAGCTTTGATCATGTCCCCAAATCCTATGGCCAGGCTGCTGAGGCCTTAGGGGCGAGCAAGGGGCAAAAATTCCTTTACGTCACGCTACCCTGTGCCTGGCGGGGTGTGCTGACCGGGCTCATCCTGGCAGGGGGCAGAGCCCTTGGAGATACCCTTATCGCCTTGATGCTTGCTGGGAATGCGATTCAGATTCCTGGCTCTGTTTTAGACTCAGCCAGAACATTAACCTCTCACATAGCCTTAGTGTTTGCTGCCGACTATGAAAGCCTGGAATTTAAATCGATATTTGCCTGTGGAATGTCGCTCTACCTATTGGCGACTTTGCTTGTCTTGGGGGCCAGGGGCCTATGGCATAGGAATGAAGGAGAAAAATAAGGGAGAAAAATGATGAATCGGCTCGGTGAGAAACTGCTTATCGCCTTTTCGTGGATCAGCGGGATAACCCTAGTCAGCGTTGTTTTTTTCATAGTTGGCCATTTGATTTTCAAAGGCATAAGAGCCATAAATCTTAAGCTTATCTTTGGTGAAACCAGACCCCTTGATGCGCTCCTGCTCAGGAAACAGGTCTTTCACGGCCTATTTCCAGCTATGATGGGGACCTTTCTGTTAGTTGTTTTATCGGTCGGTTTGGCAGCTCCAGTTGGCCTGGCCTCGGGTATTTATCTGGCAGAGTATGCCCAGGGTAAGGTGAGAAAAATAGTTAATTTCTTTTTTGATATTCTGGCCACCATTCCCTCGATTGTCATAGGTCTTACTGGATTTTCTGTGGCTGTTTTTCTACACCAGCACTATTCTAAGCAGATCTATCCTTGTCTTTTAATCTCTAGTCTATCACTCTCTTTTCTAGTTTTACCCTATATTATCCGCAGCACTCAGGTTTCTCTGGAGAGTCTGCCCTTGAATACACGCCTGACAGCCTTGGCGCTTGGGGGCACAAGAGTGCAAAATATTTTATATGTTCTTGTCCCTCAATCTCTCTCAGGCATTTTAAGTGGTCTTATTCTGGCCATTGGCCGATGCGCTGAAGATACTGCAGTGATCATGCTCACTGGTGTAGTGGCCACAGCCGGCTTGCCTAGATCTGTGCTCGCACCATATGAAGCTCTTCCATTTTACATCTACTATATTTCCTCTGAATATTCGAGCCCAGAGGAACTTTTGACTGGATACGGCGCCTCGATCATCCTCTTAATTATCTGTATGACATTATTTTTATTTGCTTTTATTGTTAAGCGGCGGATAATCTGGCAGACTTTTTATCATCTTTGACAAGAGGTCCTTTTGATGAATAAGCCAGTAAAAATAAGAACTACAAACTTGTGTTTTTCATACTATAATCACCCTGTCCTTCAGGATGTTACGCTCCAGTTTTTTGAAAATTCTCTTACTGCTATTGTTGGCCCCTCCGGGGTCGGCAAATCAACTTTTCTGATGACTCTCAATCGATTATGGGAAGAAATCCCCGGGGCTCGGATGAAAGGTAGGATAGAAATTAAATTCAACGGAAGCTTTCATGATATTTATGCTCGATCTTATTCTCTGCCGCAATTGCGGCGAGCAGTGGGGATGGTTTTTCAGGTGCCTAATCCCTTACCAATGAGTATTTTTAAAAATATTGCTCTTCCCTTGAAACTGGCTGGTATAAGAGACCGAAGTCTTATCAGTTATAAAGTGGAGCAAGCTCTCAAGAGAGCCTATCTGTGGGAGGAGGTCAAGGATCGGCTGACCGACAGTGCTCTTAAGCTATCCGGTGGACAGCAGCAGCGTCTTTGTATTGCCCGAGCCCTGATTTTAGAACCTGAGGTTTTGCTTGTCGATGAGCCTACTTCATCCTTGGACGGCAAAGCCGCATCTGTGATTGAGGAGTTATTACTCAGCCTGCGAGAGCACTGCACCATCCTAGCAGTTTCCCATTATTGGGACCAGGTGAAGAGGATTGCTGATGTCGTAGTTGAACTGTCAAATAGTCATCATCAGTCAAATATTTATCATCATCAAAAGCCTCAGCCTGTCTAAAGAGCAGGATATTAAGATAATCTGAAGAGCATGATATTAAAATAAGATTAAGGATTTCCCACTATGAATATCGATCTCCATCACCTTGAGGTTTTCTGCAGGTGCGCTGAGTTAGGCAGCTTCTCACAGGCCGCGGCCTCACTTGGCATCAGGCAGTCCACAATTAGCGCCCACATCAAAGCGGTTGAATCTGAACTTGGCACTCAGGTTTTTGACCGCCGCAAAGGCCGTATTCATCTTACTCCAGCCGGCGAAATTCTATACCGGCAGGGATTGAAGGTTATCGCCTGCCGCAAGGAAGCCTTGGGTGAGGTCAGCCGCTTTTTGGGCAGAATTGAGGGCAAAATCTCCTTGGCCGCGAGTACGATTCCAGCCTCCTACATTTTGCCTGAAATCATTGCTGGTTTTATTAAAATTTACCCAAAAGTCATGGTACACATGGCTACAGGAAATACGAGCAGTGTTTTCCATGATCTGTCTTTGGGGAAAATAGAGCTTGGCGCAGTAGGTAGCTCGCCTGATGAGCGGCAATTTGCCTCTTGTATCTTAGGTAATGATGAGCTTGTGCTCGCCTACTCTCCTGTTCATTTTCCACATATACCTAAAGAGCCGACTCTAGCCCAGGCGATAGAGTTTCCTCTAATTCTGAGGGAGAAGGGATCAGGGACCAGGCGCCTTTTTGAGAACGTATTGTCCCAGATGAATCTTACTCAAGATAGGATTAAAGTTGTCGCTGAGATGGGCAGCCTCGAGGCGATAAAGCGGGCTGTTATGGCAGGCCTTGGCATCTCATTTATCCCTAAGACTGCTCTTTTATTTGAACTAGAGGGGAGGAGTATAGGGGCTGCTACACTCTCTGATGTTCAAATTACCCGCAATTTCTATCTGGCTCGCCTCTTGTGGAAAACTCTCTCTCCGCCAGCTCAGGCTTTTTGGGATCTAGTGAGCAATTCAGCTGATAAGTGCCGATCATTAAAAATTTTATAACTTGAAAAATTTTATAACTTGCCATTTTTATTACTCTAAATTACCTAATCACTCTGAATCATTACCCCATCACTCTGAATCACCTCGAATCATACCTCGAATCATACATGGAAGATTTTAGTAAACTCGCCTCTTTAAAATTTAGTGGTTCTTTCGCTAAGTGCGTAATACAAGTGCGCAGCAGATTAATTACGCTATCAACTGTAGGTGCGACCTTAGGTCCGCCCAGCTTGCGCACTTTATTAGCGAAAAGACCTCTTAAAGACCATTTAGTCACTTAAGGGTAAAGATTTTCGCTATTGTGTCGCTATTGTGAATAAAATTTCATTCGTTTTTTAATTTAACTTATTAATTTAATTAATATTTTAACTCCAGTTGCAAAAATTTTCATAGATAAAATCATTATTTTTATTCTTTTAGTTGCTATTTTTCACTTCTTTTCTCTTTTTTTCCTTTCTTATCAATTCAAAATTTATTTTTTATGCTAGTTGTCTTCATATTTCAATCAGTAAATTATAAAAATATCTTATTGGTATCTTATTTGCAAGATATAAATAGGTTATAAAAATTACTCAATATTTAGGTTATATTTTGAAGATAAAAGCTCACAAGTGGCTACCTTAAGATACATTATCTTATCGAGATAGCCTAATAAACTTTAGCGGAATAGATACGGGATAGATAACGACATTATAAACTATGCTCTTATTGGAAAAAGGTATTGGAGGGAAAAGTCTGTTAGACATCGTAAAAGTAGTTCATCTGACCAAAGGGATAATTTCTCTTTTTTGGGGGGCTTTCTTATCCATTTTTATACTTTTTTTACCTGGCCGTGTTTGGGCGATACAGAACTCTTATAAGGTAGGAACAGAAGACGTATTATCCATTACTGTTTGGGGCGAGCCTGAACTGGATAAGACTGTAGTTGTTGCTCAGGACGGGACAATCAATTATCCACTGCTAGGAAACATTGCGGTTGCTGGTTATACGGTCAAAGAGATCGATGAGCTGATTACCCGGCTATTGGCTGCGGATTATTTGGTAAATCCCCAAGTTGATGTCATGGTTAAGGAATATCGAAGTCAGAAGGTATTAGTTTTGGGAGAGGTTTTACGCCCTGGTCTCTATATCCTTACCGGGCCGACCTCCCTTCTGGAAATTATCTCCATGGCTGGTGGGGTGAGTGATAAGGTGGGCAATCAGGTAAGTATCCTTCGATCTCCTGTTGAGGATAGGAAAATCAAAGATAATAAACACGCTTCCAAAGCCATAGAGGAGAAAGAGGCTAAATCTATTTTAATTGACCTTGAAGAATTGCTCAAAGGAAGGGATCTAGCCAAAAATATTTACCTTGAGCCAGGGGACATCGTTTTTTTAGCTGGCAAAAAGGACACCAATATCTCGGAGCAGCAAGTATATATTTCTGGCCGGGTACAGAAGCCTGGCGCTTATGAATATCAAAAGGGGCTGACGGCTCTAAATGCCTGCATTATGGCTGGAGGTTTTGATAAGTCCGCAGCCTCGAATCGGACTATTTTGACCCGCAATTTCGCTGGGCAGCAGCAGATATTTAAAATTAATCTTGACTTAGTCAAAGAAGGAAAGCGCCCGGATATTCAATTGCAGCCTGGAGATCGTCTATTTGTGCCAGAGAGCTTCTGGTAAGAAGCCTAGGATAAAAATCTAAGAATCAAGAGAAGGTTTTAAGTTCTATAATTTTAAGTTCTATTAAGAAGGTTATAAGGAAGGTTCTAAATAATGATGGACTTGCATTCAAAAGAGATCCATTTGCTCGACTATCTTTATCTTCTGCGCAAGCGAAAATGGTTCGTTTTGGCCAGTCTGCTCATAACGGTTACCACAGTTATTATCGGCAACTATGTCACTGCGCCCATTTATGAGGCTCATTCCCAACTGGTGATTGAAAAAGAGAATGCTAGGTCGGTGGTTAGTGGCCAGGAGCTTGAATATCTGGATTATGAGAGCTATCTGTCTGAGAGTCTGACCTTTAATACCCAGTTTAAAATGGTGGTCAGCTATCCTGTGCTTGAGCGGGTAGTCAGGAATCTACATCTAAAAGAGCGTGCTCTTGATCAGGAAAAACATCAGGCTGCTCGAGGTGGCCCAGTTTATTTCAAAAAGTTCATCCATGATAACATCACCAAGCTCCAAGAGCTTTTGAAAAGCTATGTTCCCTTTATAGATGAAAAAACAAAAGAGGCCTTCCCCCTGCCGAACATTTCTCCTGAGCAGGCGGAGGAGCTAGAGATGATCGCTCTGGTTAATGACTTGAAGCAAAAAATTACTGCTGAGCAGGTCACAGACACCCGTTTGGTCAATATAACAGTCAGAGATGAGGACCCTGTCTGGGCGCAGAAGATAGCCAATGGAGTAGTGGATGCCTACATTGAATATGACCTCCATACCCGAGGTAGTGCCGCTCAGAAGTTTGTGGATTGGATCTTATCGCAAATCAATGACATGAAGCGAAAGTTAACTGAATCAGAGCAGGCTTTTTACCGTTTCAAGACCGAGAATAAAATTTTCTCTTTGAGCGGAAAGCAGGGTATTGATACTCAAAAGATTGGCGAGTTAAGCGCCTCGTATATCAAGCTTCGAACAGAGCACATGGAGCTGAAGGCTAGGCTGGCTGAGCTAGAAAAAATCATGGCCAGGCGAAATGAGAAAATACTGAGTAGCCGACTGTTCGGTGATCCAGTTCTGGTAGATCTGAGCAAGGAGTTGACCGAGGCTCAGATTGAGTTGTATGACCTAAAAACTCGCTACAAGGACAAGCATCCCAAGGTAGCTAATCTGGCCAGTCGGGTAGAAATTCTGCGGAATGAATTCAATGATAAGTTGGAAAAAGTATATAAGAATCTTCTGATTGAGGATAGTATCCTTCAGTCTAGGGAGGAAGAGCTGCAGAAGGCCATCAAAAAGTATGAGGAAGATGCGCTTTTAACTAATCAGAACGAGCTTCGCTATGCGGTTCTGGAAAGGGAGGTTGAAACTAATAAAGGTCTTTATGAAATTATGCTGAACAAATTGAAAGAAACCCAGATCAATGAAAGTTCAGGTAAATCAAACATCAGGCTCATTGAACCTGCTGACCTGCCGCGATCTCCTATCAGGCCTAGAAAGGCGCTAAATATCATCCTGGCAGTAATTGTCGGGCTTGTGTCCGGGGTAGGTTTGGCCTTTTTGATGGAATATATGGAAACTAACATTAAAACAGAAGAGGATGTGGAAATCTATCTTCGTCTGCCGGTGCTGGGAATCATACCAGAAGTAGAAAGGGTAAAAAATTATCATGAGTGAGTCAGCTCGGGAAGATCGTAAGAGAAATACTCATCTAGCCAGACGACCATACCCGTTGGTTTTAGGAAAGGATTTATCCCCTTCTTTTGCCGAATCTTATCGAACGGCCCAGACCAATATTCACTATGCTCTAAACGGGAAATTCGGCAAACTCCTCCTGGTAACTAGCAGTCTCCCCCAAGAGGGGAAAACAACTACGGCCGTAAATTTGGCTTTGACTATGGCTGAGGGTGGACAGAGGGTACTTTTGGTAGACACAGACCTTAGAATCCCCTCGATATATAAAATCTTCGGTCATGATCGAAATCGAGGTTTGACCAATATCCTGATGGAGATGTACGGTGCTGATTTGACTGGAGGAGACTTGTCTCAATATGGGCCTGGTGATTTGGTTTCTATCCTGGGAATCCAGGGGAAAAGCGGTCTTTTGAATATTTCAGCCAACGGGGATATTTACCATCTTATATTTCGGAATGGGAATCTGGTTGATGTTCAGTGGAAAAATCGTCCGGTGGAAGATCGGCTTGGATCGATACTGGTGGAAAGCGGTCGAATCACGGCAGATCAGCAGGCTCGGGCTCTAAAGAGACAGGTAGGTACGCAAAAAAAACTCGGCTCGATTCTGCTGAACATGAATCTTATTTCTCCCCAGGAGATCGAAGGGCCGCTGAAGCTACACTTGTCTGAAACCCTACAGCGTGTCTACTCTTTGAAAAGCGGTGCATTTTATTTTCAAGATAAGAGTCTGCCTGATGATTATCAGATCCTTGATCCTCATCAGGGAGGCAATGGTTTTTCTCTCTTCAACGGTATACGTGAGGTAGCTGTCGAGAAGAAAAACACTCCCTTTATTGATCAGAGAATATCTATGTATCTGCAGAATAGCCCGGTTGATAATTTGAAGGTTTTAAATTCTGGTCCGATTCCCTCTAACCCTATGGAGCTACTCGGGTCAAGAAGGCTATCGGAGCTAATCAATATTTTAAAGGAAAAGTTTGAGGTCATCATTTTTGATTCGCCTCCCCTGAATTCGGTCAGTGATGCTTGTATTCTTTCATCCCGGGTCGATGGAGTGATCCTGGTTGTGCGGGTGGGCCGGACAAATCGCCGTGGGGTGAAAAAGGCCAAGCAACACCTTGAGAATGCAGGGGCAAAAATTTGTGGAGTAATTCTCAATCGTCTGGATCTCAGAAAGGGCGGTTATTATTATAACTATTACTACCGCTATTATTATAGCCATTACCAACAGCCCAAAAATGGCTCACGGGATGGGAAATAAGAGCCCTTTTTTAAGCTGAAAAGAGCTGTTGTTTTTTGATTCGGCAAGAGAGCAAAAGGAGCCCAAGGGAGGCATCTTTTTCCTTATCTTTTGGGCTCGATAGAATTTTTGTCTCAAATTAATAAATTGACAATCATTGATTATCAGAATCCTCAAAATCTGAAAGTAGGCACCTTAATCTTGGTACTGAGAGGGCGAAGCTATACTCATAATTTTCTTATTCATAATTTTTTGAGGCATAGTTATAGTTTTAGTGGCCCTTTGGCTAACAAAGCGCGCAATTTTGGCGACCACAGGGGGCCGTTCCTGTGATTGATTGGGTAATTTGATCTGCTATCGCACTTGGTGAGAAAACTACTTCGGTACTTTTTTGATCGCTCTTATTTATTAGCTACCATTAAGAGACATAACCCTAATAAGCCTCTTCGAGGGTTTATGGTTGTTCTGATATAGGGTTTATGGTGTCTGATATATAATAGCGTTTTTGATTTGGTCGCGCTAGGTAAGGTGTGGTGAATGATTTTGGCATACGGGGCCAAGTGTCCTCGTAGAGCGTACCAGGCGCACAAGTGCTCTCGTTGAGCGTACCAGGCGCAAGCAGTTTGGGGCGAATAGGGAGAAATTTGAAAAAATCTGCTGATATCCTTATGGAAAAATGCCCTTTAACTGTGGTATGTTATCTTTCTCAGACAACAGCCAATCTTAGGCTTAATGGTCTTTTCGCTAATAAAGTGCGCAAGCTGCGGCGGGCACAAGATCTGCACCTACAATTGATCAGCTGCGTATTTGTGTTACGCACTTAGCCAAAGAACCACTTAATTCTTAAGGAGTAAGGCTAATCCAGGGAAAGGAGACATACCATCAATGGCACTTTTTTTAATTACCGGAGGAGGAGGATTTATAGGTTCAAATCTGGTCAAGGCTCTCATCTCTCAGGGAGAGAAGGTACGGGTATTGGATAATTTTTCCACTGGTAAGAGGGAAAATATCGCTGAGGTTCTTGACCAGATCGAATTAATCGAAGGGGATATTCGAGATTTCGAAATAGTCAAACGCTCAGCTCAGGGAGTAGATTATATTCTACATCAGGCGGCCTTGCCTTCTGTGCCTCGCTCGATTGCCGATCCGATCTCTTCCACCTCGGTCAATATTGATGGGACGGTAAATCTTTTAGTGGCCGCCAAAGACTGTGGCGTGAAAAAATTTGTCATGGCCTCTTCTTCTTCGGTTTATGGAGACAGTCCGACGCTTCCCAAACATGAAGAGCTTCCCCCTCGGCCCCTCTCCCCCTATGCCTTGACTAAACTGGCTGGGGAGCAGTATTGCCAGATATTTTCGCGCCTTTATGGGCTCAAGACTGTCTGCTTGAGATACTTTAATGTATTTGGCCCAGGGCAGGATCCCAACTCGCAGTATGCGGCGGTGATACCAAAGTTTATAATTTCTCTCCTGCGAAACACTCCTCCCACAGTATTTGGTGATGGAGAGCAATCACGAGACTTTACCTTTGTTGAAAATGTGATTCAGGCTAATCTCCTTGCCGTCCGAAGTGAGGTAAGTGATGGGAGCCCAATAAATATTGCCTGCGGGCAGAGAATCTCACTTAATGAGCTGTTGAGAGAGCTAGGGGCCATTTTGTCAAAAAAGATTGAGCCTATCTATCAACCACCCCGGCCCGGTGATGTCAAGCATTCGCTGGCGGCTATTGAGCGAGCCAGAATTTATTTGGGTTTCAAGCCAGTGGTAAATACCCAAGATGGGCTTAGGAAAACTGTTGACTGGTTCTCTCGCACCCTATGCTGAAAAAATGACGTTGCTGAAAAATAATGGCTAAAAAGAGCTAGAAAACCAATAAGAGGCAAGGGCTTGAAGCAAGCTAGGCATTATTTAGACTTAGGCATTATTATGAAAATACTTTTGATTTTCCCCTCCCGAAGTCGAAAAAGGACATATTCAAGTGCTAATCCGCGGCTTCAGGAGTTTTTCGATACTAATCGGTATCTTCCGACATTTTTCCTCCCTAGCCTTGCTCTTTTGACCATTGCTGCCTGTACGCCGCAGGAAATTGAGGTGAAACTGATTGATGAGCGGATCAGTCCGATCGATTTTGAAGAGCAGGCTGATCTTGTCGGCATCAGTATCATGACCGAGCAGGCCCTTCGGGGATATGAGATTGCCAGGGAGTTCAAAAGAAGAGGAGTTTTTACCGTAATTGGTGGCATCCATGCAAGTGTTCTCCCTGAGGAGGCGGCAAGCCATTGTGATTGTGTGGTTATTGGTGAAGGAGAGACGCTCTGGCCAAAGCTTTTGGAAGATTTCAAAAAGGGGGAGGTAAAGAGATTTTACCTGAATGACGGTCAAGTCGATCTTTTACACTCTCCTATTCCACGCTATGATCTTTTGGATAGGGACGTATATAATCTTATCCCTATCCAGACTAGCCGAGGCTGTCCCAGGGATTGCTCTTTTTGTACTGCTACCAAGGTATACGGACCTCGGTTTAGAACTAAAACTGTGGGGCAGGTAATTAATGAAATCGAGGCCATCGAGGAGGTATTAAAAAATCACAGGATCGTGTTCAATGACGATAATATGTTTTTTGACCGCCAAAGGTCATATCAACTCCTCTCAGCACTTATTCCATTAAGAATAAGGTACTTTGCTGAGTCGGATGTCTCCATAGCTGAAGATGAAAAACTGCTTGATTTGATGCAAAAAAGCGGCTGTGTTACTGTATTCATCGGTTTTGAGAGTCTGGTGGCTGAAAATTTGACTTCTCTTCACCATAGCCAGTGGAAGTGCAAACGGGTGGCAGGGTATGCCGAAAGCTGCCGAAAGATTCAAAGCCACGGCATTCAGGTGTTGGGATCCTTCATTGTCGGGTTTGATCATGATGATAAAAGCGTTTTTCAACAGCTTATTGACTTTGTCCTTGAAAATAAAATCTTGGCCCAGTTTCATTTTTTAACCCCTTTCCCTGGTAGCCAGCTGAGGGCATCCCTTATCAGGGAAGGTAGGCTCAGGCAGGATGATAGCCACTGGGATGCCTATAGCTGTTTTGACGTTGTCTTTGCTCCCCTCAGGATGTCGTCCCAGGAGCTTGAGGAGGGGCTTCTTTCTGTCTACCAGGCAGTGTATAGTCAAGGGGCTCATCTTTCAAGATCTCGCCATATGATCAATATTTTTAGGCATCTTAGGCAGCAGCAGGATTGAAGTCTCTCATCTTGAATTAGATCTTATCTCTTATCTCTTATAAAACTTGGGATATCGTTTATTCTTGTAAATTATCTGTGATAATGGTTAAAATAATATAATATATAAAAAATAATTTAAGTTTTTAATATAATAATTTTAATAAGGATAATGATTATGAAAGAAATTGAAAAACAAATTAAAGATTTCATTTTTGAAAATTTTCTTATTGGCCAAAGCACTCGTGATTTAAAGAACGATGTTTCTTTCCTTGATGAAGGGATTATCGATTCTACCGGTATGCTGGAATTAGTGGCTTTTATTGAAAATACCTATGGGATTGTGGTCGAAGATGAGGAGCTAATACCTGAGAATCTAGACTCTATCAACCGAATCATAGCCTATCTTGAGAGGAAGGGATGCCTTTTTGCAAAACTCAGAGGCTGAAAAATGCTACTGCAAGATTTTCTCACCGAGAGCACTGAAAGATTTCCTGACAAAGTGGCCGTTATCTTCAGAGGACAGCGGTTTACCTACGGGGAATTAGAACGTCAGGCTAACAGGTTAGCTTGGGCCTTGCTCGACCTTGGGGTTAAACGAGGCGAGCGGGTGGCAGTATTTCTCGATAACTCTCTGGAATCGGTAATTGCCCTGTTTGGAATTTTAAAGGCCGGAGCTGTCTTTGTCATCCTGAGTGCGGCCGCAAAAGCTGCCAAAGTTGAATATATCTTAAGCCACTGTGGAGCCAGGGTATTGATAAGTCATGGCAATAAACATGAGGTCTTGCGGGATCTAAAGTTGCCTGGGTTGGTTAAAATTATGATTGGAGAAGATGAAGCTGGGCAAAGTCCACCAGATGTTTCATGGTCTCAGGTTATGACTGCTGGTGAGGCTGATCATTGTCCGCCGAGGAGAAATATTGATCTTGATCTAGCTGCTCTTATCTACACCTCAGGCTCGACTGCGGATCCAAAAGGGGTTATGTTGACTCATCTCAATATGGTTTCAGCGGCCACTTCCATTATCAGCTATCTGAAAAACACACCAGATGACATTATCATGAATGTTTTGCCTCTATCCTTTGATTATGGTCTCTACCAGGTGCTTATGGCCGTTAAGTTCGGAGGGACGGTTGTGTTGGAAAAGTCGTTTGTCTATCCCTACGCGGTAATTGACAAAATGATTAGGGAGAGGGTATCAGGTTTTCCCCTGGTTCCGACCATTGCGGCTATCCTATTGCAGCTTGAGAGCTTGAAAAATTATACCTTTTCTTCACTAAGATACATCACCAATACGGGAGCCGCCCTTCCTGAAAGTCATATAAGGAAGTTGCGCGACCTGTTTCCCCAGGTAGCTATTTATTCTATGTATGGGCTGACTGAGTGTAAGCGGGTATCTTATCTTCCACCTGAGGAATTGGACCGAAGGCCGAATTCTGTGGGCAAACCGATGCCGAATGTGGAGGCGTTCATCGTTGATGAGCAGGGAAATGAAATTGATGAGCCTGGCAGGATTGGTGAGCTGGTGGTCAGGGGGAGCAATGTCATGCGAGGCTACTGGCAAGATCCTGAAGAGACAGCCAGGGTTCTGAGACCTGGTCGGTATCCTGGGGAGGTGGTTCTTTATACTGGTGACTATTTTAAAATGGATGAGGAAGGCTATCTTTTCTTTGTGGGCAGAAAGGACGATCTTATTAAAACGCGGGGTGAGAGGGTATCTCCGCGGGAGGTGGAAAATGTTCTTCACCAGATAGATGGGGTTTTGGAGGCTGTAGTCATTGGAGTTCCTGATGATCTTTTAGGCCAGGCGGTCAAGGCCTTCATTATGCTTCAGGAAGGTAAGATCTTGAGTGAAAAAGAGATTATTGCCTATTGTATGGATAAATTAGAATTTTTTATGGTACCAAAATTTGTAGAGTTTTTGACTGAATTTCCTAAAACTGCTACTGGAAAGATTGATCGCAGAGCAATGGCCATGAGAGAGGAGAGACTAAATGGTCTTTTTGCTAATAAAGTGTAAAGTGCGCAAGCTGCGGCGGCAAAAGGTCCGCATCTACAATTGATAGCAGAATTGATTCGCGGCGCACTTGTGTTACGCACTTAGCGAAAGAACCTCTAAATCGCTACGAAAGAAGAGAGATACTTATGAAAGAAGGGATAACTAATGAACAGCTCTTTGATGTCGAAAAGTGTTGAGCAGCAAGCAAAGGGAGATGGATATTCACCGCAAGAGGTGCTTCGCATTGACCCAGAGAGTGAGTGTGCTCGCATTTGCGCCTTTATTCGGGAGCAAGTGGTGGCTAGGTTTAAACGCCAGGGGGTGGTTATTGGCCTCTCAGGGGGTATAGATTCAGCCCTGGTCTCAGAACTATTGGTTCGGGCACTTGGCCGAGAACGGGTGCTAGGGTTGATTTTGCCAGAGCGCGAGTCAAATCCCGTAAGTGAGATCTATGCCAAAAAGCAGGCCGCAAAATTGGGTATCAGGGTTGAGATGGTGGATATTAGCGGTCAACTTGAGGCTTTTGGGGTTTATGAGCGCAGAAACGAGGTTATCAAGTCTATTTTCCCAGATTTTGATGACTCGTATGTTTTCAATATTTCACTTCCCCAGAATATCCTTGAGAAAGACAGGCTTAATTACCGGTTCATAACTGTGGTGGATAAACACCAAAACAGGAAAACTGCTCGGCTATCCTATCAGCAGTGGCTAGTCATCTCTGCCTGTCAGAATATCAAGCAGCGGGTCAGAATGATAAATCTTTATTTTTGGGCTGAGCGCAGCAACTACCTGGTGTGTGGAACAACTAACAAATCTGAGGCAGAGGCAGGCTTTTTCGTCAAGTTCGGCGACGGCGGTGTCGATATTGAGCCAATAGCTCATCTCTATAAAACGCAGGTCTTCCAACTGGCCAGATATCTTGGGGTGATTGATGAGATTATCAATCGGACACCAAGCCCTGACACCTACAGTCTGCCGGTGAGCGATCAGGAATTCTACTTCTGTCTCCCCTATTCTATGCTTGATCTGGCCCTTTATGCTCGTGAACATGGGGTTTCGATCGAGCAGGCGGCTGAGCTATTATCCATTTCCAAAGAGCAGCTTTCCCGAATTTACAAGGACCTTGAGGCTAAAGTGCGAGCCACCTGGCACCTTCGTTCCCTTCCCCCCTCAGTTGAGCAGGAGAAAGCCTGCCTGTGAGGCACAAGGGAGGGCGAGAAAGACCCACGCCTATGCGATACTGTAGCCGTTGTACACTTCCCGCGACCTTTCCTGGTGTTACCTTCGATGCTCAGGGTATTTGCCAATATTGTCTAAGATTTCAGCCATCCTTAATAAGGCAACAGATGAATAGGTATCAGTTAAAATTTGCTGCCTTAATTAAAAAATATCGGGGTCGAAGTGAATATGACATCCTGGTTAGCTATAGCGGCGGCAAGGACAGCAGCTTTATCCTTGATCTTTTGAAGAATGAGTTTGGTCTTAAGGTCCTGGCTTTCACTTTTGATAATGGATTTATATCGAGCGCGGCGCAAGAAAATATCCACCGGGTGGTGGAAAAACTGGGTGTTGACCACATCCTGGTTAAGCCACGGTTTGACGTGCTTAAGAAGATATTTGCCACTGCCGCCTCATCTGATGAGCTTTATAGTCGAAAGAGCCTTGAGCGGGCAAGTCCGATCTGCACTGCCTGTATCAGCTTGGTCAAATCTATCGGCTTGCGAATGGCTATTGAGAAACGGATTCCTCTCTTAGGATTTGGCTGGTCTCCTGGTCAGGCTCCTATTCAATCATCGGTGATGCGGCTAAACCCTAGTTTTGTTAATCTTAGCCAAAAAAAACTTCTGGCTCCCTTGTGCACTATTCTCAGCAAGGAAGAGCTTGGACCATACTTTTTAACTGATACCAATCTTGCTCTTGGAGCTCAGCATTTTCCCTGGAACGTCCATCCCTTGGCCTTTCTTGAATACAGCCAGGAGAGGATTTTTCAGCGAATTGAGGCTCTTGGCTGGCAAAGGCCGGCTGATACTGGAGTGCACTCCACCAATTGCCTGCTCAATTCCCTGGCTATTGAGAACCATAAGGCCAGGTATCATTTTCACCCCTATGCCTGGGAAATAGCCAATCTTGTCCGCTCTGGCAGGATGTCGAGGGCGGAGGGGCTTGAGAGAATAAGGGCAACTGAGCCCTCTTCGATAGTTGATTATGCCAGAGAGCGGCTAGGGTTAGTATCGTAATTTAATCGCTCTTATTTAATTAGACGCCATGCATTATATGACGTGCTCACCAGAATAACAATATAAAGAAACTCTTATGAAGTCAGAAGCTCTAGACATCTTTCTAGACGGGGTTTCCCCTCATCTAGTATTTGCTTATAAGAGCGAATTTAATTATTTATTCAATGACTTTGGTACATTAGGTTTCACAGTAGGCATTAATACAGGAGGCATTAAATAATGAAAAAAGCAGATGCCGCAGGAAGCGATAATTCATCAATGAGTCTTAGGAAATATGAACAGAGCGACATACTCAGCTATCCACACTTTTTTATTGTTGGAACTCAGCGATCTGGAACAACCCTGCTCAGGCTTATTCTCAACAGTCACTCATCAATAGCCATCCCAGAGGAAGCCGCTTTTTTCATGCCTTTTCTCACTCGAAAAAAGCTCTTAGATCCAAAGCCTCTTCCTCTTTCTGTCAGAAAGAATCTGGTAAATTATTTAATCAATAATTATCAATTTAAGAAATGGAAATTAGATGAATCCAAGCTGCTTCCGATCCTTGAAAACAGCTTCTCTTATCATCAGGTGATAGGATTTCTATATAAAACCTTTGCCCAAAAGTATGGCAAATCAATATGTGGTGATAAATCTCCGGCATTTATTCGTAAACTTAACCTTCTTTTGGAAGCATATCCAAAGGCTAAAATTATCCATATTATTCGAGATGGGAGAGATGTTTATCTAAGTTTTAAGAAAAAGAACCATCCCGCTGCCTCAAGCATTGCTGGGGCGGCACTTGAGTGGAGAATTAAACTTTTCTTGATTTCTCGGGCTATAAAAACCAGGCAAGGCTCGGTGATCGAAGTTAAATATGAGGACTTACTACAGCATCCTGTATCGGTAATAGAAAAAATATGCGCATTTTTGGGTATTGCGTTTGAAAACGAGATGCTGGAATTCTGGAAACAGAGCAGTGAGTTTATCGATCAACAGCATTCAGATCTCATATTTAAACCGATTCAGACATCTAACATTAATAAGTGGGAAACTCTCATGAGTTCTGCTGAGTTAGCTCAATATGAGTTTTTTGCCCAAAAAGGGCTTAAAGAGTATGGATATCCCATCTCGCAAGGAAATCCAAATTTTATAAAAAAGCTAATTTTTATCAGCAACATACTCTCATTCTTACCCAAGAGAATATGCAAAATTATGCAGATTGCCTTGCGCATGCGAATCGCCAGTATGTATGGGCTGGAGGTTTCTTCTCAATATTATGAATAAAGATAGCTACTACTGCTGCAAGCATCAGGAAATTTCTCGGCCAGAACTTCATACAAATACAAATAATAGCCAAAATAGCCAAAAGAGGGTAAATAGCCAAAATCAGGCTGAAGAAGCCTGTTTTTCTGAATTGCCCAAAATCGTTAAAGGAGGAGGCATTAGTTTAGTGGGTTCTGTAGGGGCCAAGGGGATGCTTTTTCTTCTGGCTCTCTTCATCGCTAAGGCATTAGGTCCTAGTGATGTTGGCATCTATTTTTTAGCCATAACTATTTGCGAACTGCTCACGCTTTTATCCCTTCTTGGGCTTCCAAATGGAGTAACAAGATATGTGGCTGTTTATAGGGAAAGAAACGATGTCCAAAGAATGAAAGGCACGGTTTTAGGGGCAGCTTTTTTAAGTCTCCTCATAAGTTTGCTGAGTGCGGCTTTGCTATTTCTCTTGGCTGGTCCTATCTCTTCTCTTCTCCATAAACCGAGTTTGGCTCTCGTGCTAAAACTTTTTGCCATATCAATTCCTTTTGAGTGTCTGATGAAAATTTTTACTGCCTCAACCCGGGGGCTGAAGATCATGGAGCACACAGCCTATATCGAGCAAATCTCCTGGATTGGCTTGAGACTTGGCTTGGCCCTCTTCTTTGTATCCGTGATGAAAAGCGGGCTTGCTGGAGTTATCCTGGCCTATGTTGGAGCATCTTTTATTTCTGCGGTCTTGGCTTTCTCCTATGCCAGTAAGTGGATGCCATTGGTCGATAAGCGAATATACCCTATTTTTGAAATCAGAGAGCTGTTCAGGTTTTCCTTTCCGATGCTGCTGTCAACATTAATCCATGACATAATGATGAAGGAAGATATTGTGATGTTGGGCTATTTTGTCAGTGCAGCCGAAGTAGGAATTTACAGTGTGGCGGTAAAGGTTCTCAATCTAGCTGAGGTTATTTTTCAAACCTTCAGACCAATATTCAATCCTTTGGTTGCCGAGCTGCATGAAAGAAAAGAATTTAGTAGGCTGGGTCATCTCCTCAAGCTAATCACCCGGTGGGATATTATGGCAGCTTGCCCGATTTTTCTATGTCTCTTCCTATTTCCTGGGTTTTTCCTTAGCATTTTTGGTAAAAAGTTTGCTGCTGGCTCTTCCTGTCTGCGAATTCTCATTTTCAGCAGTGTAGTAAATGCCTTATCGATCTATCCAGACTCGATCATTTATATGTCTGGTAGGTCCGAGATAACTATGATGAATGGTTTTTTGGCTCTAATTGTCAATTTTATTGGCAATTGTCTGCTCATCCCATCCCAAGGAATACTAGGAGCAGCCCTGGCCACTGTGGCCGCTTTATTAGTGGCAGCGTTATTGAGGATATCAATTCTATTTTGGATGATGAATATTCACCCTTTAAGCAAAGCTCTCTGGAAGCCATTGACTGCGGGATTCATCTCTCTTTTTCTTACTTTTACCATAAGCAAAATTATTCCAGGCAGTATCCATCCAGAAAGTCATAGTCTGACCATAGTATTCCTCATATCTATTTTCATGATGTCTTACTCACTTATCATATATCTTTTAAAATTTAACCAGGAAGAGTTGTATCTAAAAGATAGAATAAAAGAAAAAATTATGGCAGCCATCAAACACTGACTAGATAAAAATCTTTCTGTAATTTCTAAGTTCGTACAATAAAGCGAAGAGAGGATGGCTGTAATTTTTTGATCAAAAATATAGGGGAAAGCCTAAATAGTCTTATGCTCTATTTCATCATTTAAAGCTCGTTATGTTTAACCAAACCTTTTGTGGGAGCATGTTATGCCTAGGTTAGCACTACCGCAAAATTACATAAAAAATCAAGGAAGTTTGATTGAGGATTTTGAAACACTTAGTGAATGGAGCACAACAGGGGCTGTGGCTATATCTGCCGATACAGAGAATTTTAAATGCGGCACTAAATCAATTCGCTTTACTCATACTTCAGCCTCTTGGGGAGCAATGACAAAAACTATCAATCGGTCATTTTGGGGGACAAGATTTTTCCATGTGTGGGTATATATTCCCACAACTCAAGATCGAGATGGAATCGTACAGGTAGTTTTGCGCCTGTCCTCCGTATCTAATTTTTCAAAATATATGCAGATGGCCTGGTTTGGATTGAGTAATTTATCTGTAGGCTGGAATTGTTTGGGCTGTCATCGGGATAATTTTACCAGCACTGGCGGAGAATCTTGGGCTAATACCATGATCAGAATGCGATTTGAACTTAATCGCACAACTGGAGCCGCACCACAACTATCATTCGATAGCTTCTATGTAGATATGGAATCCCTGCCGCGCTGTATTATTATGTTCGATGACGGATATGCTTCTACCTACAGTGTGGCTTATGATTATATGCAGCCGCGGGGCTTGAAGGGCACGGTATATATGATCTCTAACGTAATTGGGACATCAGGGTGGCTCACGCAAGAAGATTTAACCACTATGTATAATGCAGGATGGGCAATAGCAAATCATACATCGGATCATTCTAATCTTTCTTTATTAACCCAAGAGCAAGCACAAGAGAAGCTTATTGCCTGTCGCAATGTTTTAAATGTTTTAGGATTTACCAGATCAAGTCGGCATGTAGCTTATCCCTATGGAACATACAGCAGTGAGACGCTTTTGGCCATGTCAGCCTGTGGGATGTTGACTGGCAGGGATACGGCTTCAACATATAATTTCCCGCCGGTTGAAGATTTGCGCTTGTTACATGTTAAATCATGTCAGGCTTCTATTCCGCTATCCACTGCTAAAGGGTGGATAGATTATACCATTAAATCAGGAGCAACTCTTTGTTTATTATTCCATGATTTAGTTGAATCCCCTACTGGTGTGAGTTGGGCAATTTCAGATTTCCAAGCCTTAATGGATTATATTGTAGCACGAAGGCTTCAGTGTGTAACCATAGATGAATGGTATGAGGGGTTAACTAATCCAAGGTATCGTTCTGTGCCACTTGACAGAGGATAAGCAGGGATGGAAAGATATAGGGCATTGTCTATCAACTTAAAAGATGCTCTCATAGCCTTTGGTGTCAGCCTGCTCTGCGGAATTTTAATTGTTAGGTATAATCTATTAATAATACCTGCTATCGCCGGAATTATACTTTTTCTTCTATCACTTTGTAAATATGAATTTATCTTTTACTTTGGTATATCTTCTTGTGTTTTTTATAATCTTGCCATAATACATTTTGGTTCATTTGATGGGAAGCCTTACCAGATTATATGGAGTATGGTATTTATCGCCTATATCCTAAAATCGCTTTACCATCGAGAACAGATTTTAAAATTCGACAAAATTGATATTCCACTCTTTACTCTTCTGGCTGCCTATATGTTATCCCTGATTAACTCGATCAATTCAGGAATAACTATCAAAGAGACCATACAGCTTTTTTATTTCATTCTTACTTTTAAGATTATCTGTACATCAATAAAAAATAAGAAAGAAATGATTAGGGTTTTTCACCTTGTGATTATATTTGGGCTAATATTTATCGGCATAGGGCTGTTAACAGTTTTTATTGGCCGGGCTCCTTTCCCTCAGCTTTTGATCGACGTATCTAGAAAAAAGATAAGCTTGAATACTCATGGAATACTTTTCCAGGAAGCCATGAGGTCCGCAGGACGAGCAATTTTCACTAGGGTAAGCAGTTGCTTTCTCGGCTATGTTGAAACTGCTAATATTTCATGCCAGATGCTGATTATCCTCCTTGTACTTATTGGCGGCAAGCACCTTGGGGTACAAAAAAAAGTTCTTCTTTCCCTTGCCTTCCTTTTAGGAGGAATATTATTGATTTTTACCTTTTCAAGAGCTGGGATAACTGTTTTTACCTTTTCTGCCATGCTAGTCATGTATTTCAGAAGGCAATTTAAAAGTATCCTCATTTTCTTGCTTATTCTGGTATGCGTTATTACCTGTTACCAGCCCTTCAAGGCAAGAATGAAAGAGGCTAGTACCCTGGAGCAGCACTCTACTAAAGGTCATCTGGCATTGTATTGGGGAGCATGGAATATATTCCTGAAGTCGCCACTGTATGGAATAGGAGCTGGCACATTTAAAGAGTTAGATAAATTTGATTTAGTAAGAGATATTAAAAAAAAATTTAATATCTGGGGCTGGCCCGATGCCCATAATATGCTTCTCCAATGTGCGGCTGAAACAGGTATTCTGGGGTTAATAAGTCTTATTTCGATCATAGGAATATATTTCCATTCGCTCATAAAAGCTATCCGTATTCAAGAGGATAGTTACTATCGGGACCTTCTCATTGGTCTGACACTTGCGAATTTATGCGCCTTCCTTATGAATCTTACCATGAATGCTTTTGGTGTGGATACATTTTGGATAATAGCTGGCGTAGGCTATGCTGCAGCATCTCTTGTCAGTGCTAGACCTGTAGACGTAATATTCAGCAATAATGAAAATTATCCTGGTCAACACTAAGCACTTCCCAGGCGGGGGAGACAGCACTTACACCTTTAACCTCGCTCGGCTGCTCAGGGAAAAGGGTCATGAGGTGGCCCATTTTGCCATGCAGGATCCAAAAAATATCCCTGATGTTAATAGCGATCTTTTCGTCAGCTACATTGACTTCAAGGAGCTGAATCGCCGGAAAAACCTCTCAAGCGGCCTCAAAACGTTAGGCCGAGCCATTTATTCTCGTGAGGCTAGGAGAAATTTCGGCCATCTTCTCGACCGTATCCAGCCGGATATTGTGCACCTGCAAGGGATTCATGCTCATATTACCCCATCGGTTATTTTTGAGACTAAAAGCCGCGGACTGCCCGTAGTCTGGACTCTTCATGACTATAAGCTGATTTGCCCCAATACCCACTTTCTGATAGATGGTAGCGGTAAGATCTGCGAATCTTGCGGGAGGTGGTCTTTTTGGCCTGCGATAGTGAAAAGATGCAAAAAAAATTCTCTTTTGGCAAGTAGTATGGCTGTTTTAGAGACCTACATTCACCGGCTGATAGGAGTATGGAATAGGGTTGATTTTTTTCTCTCACCAAGCGCTTTTTTGAAGGATAAATTAGTGCGCCGTGGCCTGCCAGCATCGCGGATAGAACATCTGCCGCTCTTTTTACCAGATGAGTTATTTCTTGATGAGCGGGGCGATGAGGGATATCTCCTTTTTATGGGCAGACTCGATCCGATAAAGGGGATTTATCCCTTGCTTAAGGCTGCGCATCTTGCGACCAAGACCCGCCTTGTTCTGGCAGGCAGAGCGGAAGGATCGGTGGCCGATCAGCTCACTGGACTTCTGCCGCCAAATGCTCAGTATGTGGGTATGAAACAGGGAGTAGAGCTTAGACGACTTCTCAGCAGGGCAAGGGCAGTAGTGCTTCCATCTTTATGGTATGAGAATCAGCCCTTTAGCCTCACCGAAGCCTTTGCGGCGGCAAAGCCGGCCATTGTCTCTGATCTTGGGGGAATGACTGAGCTGGTTACCAAAAGCCAAGGCGGTATTTTGGTTCCGCCTGGTGATGTTGATGCCTTGGCCAAGGCTATGGACTGGATGAGCCTGCATCCTGATGATGCGCGTGAGATGGGGCAAAAAGCTCAAAAATATGCTCTTTGTGTTCATTCCGCGAATGTACATTATCGAAAACTTATGGAAATCTATCAACTTTCAATTAAGGGAAAATAAGTAAAGGAGAAAGAGATGTCATCAATAAGTGCTCAAATCATAGGGATTAATGCTGGGGCGTCTGACGATATTGGCGCTAAATGTGTAGATGCGGTATGCGATCCAAATGCGGAGGCTAGTATTATTGCCTTGCTCAAGGGGCTACTCAAACAGCTTCAGGGCGATGGCTCAGGATCTGCACCGGTAAACCTTGCGGGATGCTTGTCGCACGAATATGACACCATTGATGTGGCTAAGCAGAGCAAGGGGGGGGTAACAGTAGCCCATAACGCTATTACTGCTACTGCCACCAGCGATGAGATTGACTGCCGGGGCTATAATGCCATTTCGGTTGAGTGTGAGGTATCGAATATTACCTCCGGTAATTGGGTAGTAGAGATTTTGGGAAGTGCCATATCTGGGGGAACATTCGGCAACTGTTACCAACCCAAGGATGATGGTGATTTTGCTCAGCAGAAGACCCCCACGCTAGATGCTAATGGCAATAAAACCTTTTATTTTCGCGGCGTTCCAAATTTCGTCAAGATTCGGGCTACCCGCACAACCGACGGTACCCTAACCTGCCGAGTGACCCCGATGAATCTGTAGATGAATCTGTACTACGACAAGACATACACTACAACAAGGCTGTGGCTAGTTTTTACCCACGGCTAGAGTAAGTTATAGATTACAGTAGGTTATAGTATAGAGTAAGAGGTTATTGACAGGATGGAATGCGCGGTTATTACTACATATCGCTGTAATGCTCGATGCCAGATGTGCAATACTTGGCAGGCACCTACCTCAAAGAGCGAAGAGTTTAATCCAGCCATTTTGGAGAAAATCCCTGGCGGCATGATTCGACTCAACATTACCGGTGGTGAGCCGATGCTGAGGGATGACATCATGGATATCGTAAGCATTCTGGATAAAAAGACCAAAAGGCTAGAAATCAGCACCAATGGCTATTTCACTGACCGGATCATCAAGGTGTGCGAGCGGTTTCCTAATATCACCATTCGGGTAAGTGTCGAGGGGCTGCCAAAGCTCAATGATGAGCTTCGGGGAATCAAGAACGGCTTTGACCATGCTCTGCGGACTATTTTAAAACTCAAAGCTATGGGCATAAGAGACATTGGCTTTGGCATTGTGATCTCGGATCGCAACTGCTCTGATCTTTTGGAATTATACACGCTCTGCTCCAGTATGGGGATAGAATTCGGGAATGCCACGATGCATAACTCATTCTATTTCCATAAACTTGACAACAAGATAGAGGATGTGGATAAGGCTGTCGGCCAGATGAAGCGCTTCATCCAAGCTCTTCTCCAAAGCCACAGGAGCAGCTTGCGGATGCGGCTTAAAGATTGGGCCCGAGCATACTTGAATCTTGGAACCCTTGGTTATATTCAAGGCAAAGCCAGGCCGCTTGGCTGTGGTGCAGCTACGGATACCTTTTTCATTGATCCCTGGGGTAGGGTTATGGCCTGCAATGGCTCGGCTGAGCCCTGGATCATGGGGGATCTGAAAACCCAATCATTTGATGATATATGGTATGGCCCACAAGCAGAAGCAGTGCGGCAGAAGGTGCGAGAGTGCCGGCGCAACTGCTGGATGACCGGCACTGCCGTGCCAGCTATGCGAAAGAATATCTGGGTGCCGCTTATCTGGATCATCAAAAGTAAACTTAATCTTGCTCTCGGCAAGGAGGTTGTGCCCGAATGTTAAAGATCGCTTATCTTGGGATCAAGGGACTGCCCTCAAAGGGCGGGGCTGAGCGGGTGGTTGAGCCGATTGTCCATGCACTTTCAAGCAGGCAAAAGTTGACTGTTTACTGCAATAGCCGCTATACCCCGCAGGGTACAAAGATAGGGAGAGTAAGGCTGGTTCGCATTCCGACCTTGCCGGGCAAATATCTTCAGCCGGTGTCATTTTTTATCCTGTCCGCGCTTCATGCCCTATTTAAGGGGAATTATGATCTTATACATGTCCATAACGTTGAGGCCTGCTTTATTTTGCCCCTTTTGCGAATTAGGTATCGGGTAATTGCAACCTCCCACGGAAGCCCAATCAGGGCTGCTCGAAGCAAGTGGGGTCCCTTGGCCCGCACTCTAATGGGATTGACCGAATACCCATACCTGCTGCTGTCAAATTGTGCGACCAGTGTCTCACGGGCTGATGCTGAGTATTTTAAACAGGTGCGGGGGCGCAAGGTAGTTTATCTGCCTAATGGGATAAGAGAATACCCAGTTGATCATAAGCTGGCCAGGCAAAACTTGAAAGAAATGGGGTTATCCCCTAGTAGGTATATTCTTTTTGCTGCTGGCCGTATCGATCCTACCAAGGGATGTCATCTGGTTCTTGAAGCCTTTAATAAGCTCAATCTAAATCTACCGTTGGTTATTGTCGGTGATCTGGCCCAGGTGCCGCATTATGCTCAAGGTCTTCGGCAGATGGCTGATGAGCGAGTGGTGTTTATTCCCCACATTGCGGACAAAGAAAAGCTGTTTGGCCTTGTCCGCAACTGCCGCTTATTTATCTTCCCCTCGCTGGTTGAAGCCATGTCAATGATGTTATTAGAGGTAGCGGTCATGGGGGTTCCCTTGATCTGTAGTGATATTCCCGAAAATAAAGATATTTTGGATAAGCATGCTGTTTACTTTCAATCTGGAAATGCCGAGGACCTGGCCCGAAAAATGCGCTGGGCTTTAGACCACCCTGACCTTATGAACAGCTATGCTAAAGGAGCCCAAGCATGGGTCAAAAGCCACTACTCTTGGGAAAGAATGGTCAAAGGATATGAAACACTCTATGAGAAAATAGCCGGGTAAGACAAAGTACGGGTAAGACACAGTATAAAGACAAGAAAATAAAGACAAGAACAGCGGGTTAAGAGACAGAGAGTGAAGTAAAAGACAAAGAGTGAGGTATTATGATGCTTTCTAAACATAAAATCTGCATGGCCATATTAGATGTTTTGCTCATCTTTGCTGGCTTCCATAGCGCTTTTTGGTTTGTTTTTGCCTCAGGGCTATACAATGGCGGTGGCGGCGTGCCGCAGCAGCGGTTTCCGACCTATTATGCCCCTTCCATAGTGCTGATCACTGTTATCTTCCTCATTGTATTCCAGCTTGAGGGCTTATATAAGTATCAGGCAATCACCAATCCTATTCATCAGCTTCAGTCGCTTTTGAAATGCTATCTCAGGTGTCTGGCTGCCTTTATGGTAATCGTTTTCTTTCTTAAAACAGAATACATTGCCACAAGCCGACTAACGATAGGGCTTGGTTTTTTGATCAGTTTTATGCTCATGGTTCTAGCCAGGACCCTGATTGTACCCAAGTTGTTCTACTTTCTGGTCAGGACAGGTAGGGTAAGAAAACGAACCCTAATCATAGGAGCTGGACGGCACGGGAGCAAGATCTGTAGCTATCTTGAGCATAATCCCAAAAGTTATTTTGAGGTGGTTGGCTTTGTCGATGATTTTAAGAAAGCAGGCACTGTGGTGTGTGGTCATGAGGTTTTGGGGAATAGCTATGAGCTAGAGCATATCATTTTAAAACATAAAATAAAAGAAATCATTTTGGCTATCAATAACATCGGCAAAGGAGCATTGATCGCGCTGATTGATCGGTGCAAAGGGGCAGGGGTGGTAATTCATGTGGTTTCAGACCTATTCTCCAAGGTAGTTGAGAAAATGGAAGCTGAGGAGTTTAGCGGGTTAGTTACTTACCGAATAGTGCCCCGGCAGATGGGAATTATTCAGCGGACAGTCAAACGAGCGGTTGACCTGCTAGGGTCGGCTATTTTGCTTACCCTTTTTTCTCCATTTTTTTTGATCATTGCCCTGGCTATAAAGTGGGATTCAGAAGGTCCGGTTTTTTACAAAAGCCAGGTAGTTGGCCAAGGAGGCAAACCTTTTGTGGCTTATAAATTTCGGAGTATGCTCAATCATCAGTCAGCCAATGAAGAAGAGAGGCAAAAATATGAAGCTGGCAAAAAGCGCCATCTTCAATTTATGGAGAGCTTTATTCAGGGACGAATCAGCGGAAAATATTTTGTTAAGGATGAATCTCGGGTTACCAGGGTAGGCCGCTTTTTACGCAAGCACTCCCTGGATGAGCTTCCGCAGTTAATCAATGTCTTTCGGGGAGAGATGAGCCTGGTAGGACCGCGGTTTTGCTCGATTGAGGAATATCAATTTTATAAGCCTTGGCATAAGCGGCGGCTTCAGGTAAAGCCTGGGATTAGTGGGCTGTGGCAGGTTAGAGCTCGAAGTGAGGTCAGCTATGATGATATGGTTATCCTCGATCTTTACTATATAGAAAATTACTCTCTTTTGTTTGATCTTGAGATTTTATTGAGAACGGTATCAGTTGTTATTACTGGTAAGGGAAGCAGAATAAACAGAATATCAGGAGGAGATTTTGAACAAGGGGAAAGGGATGAACAAGTATCTATGCAAGTAGATATGAATAAATCAATGGTTGCAAGTTTAAGCTTTAAGGGAGTTGATAACCGATGATTGTGCCTTTTGTGGATTTGAAGACTCAGTATCAAAACATCAAGCCTGAAATTGATCTTGCCATTCAGGAGGTTTTAGACAGTGCCGCCTTTATCATGGGGCCGAAGGTAAAAGAGTTTGAGGAGGGTTTTGCCAGGCTTCATGAGGCAGCATACTGCATTGGGACCAGCTCAGGGACAGACTCACTGCACCTGGCTCTTTGGGCTGCCGGCATTCAGCCTGGCGATAAGGTGATTGTTCCGGTCAATACCTTTATTGCTACTGCCGAGGCGGTGAGCCTGTGCGGTGCAGAGCCTGTTTTTATCGACTGTGATGACTACTATAACCTTGATGTTTCAAAGCTTCGGCAAAAGCTGTCAGCAATGAGTGCAAAGGAGCGGACTAGACTGCGGGGAATCATCCCGGTTCATCTCTATGGCCAGCCAGCAGATATGGATGAAATTATGGCCCTGGCCAAAGAGTATAACCTTTTGCTGGTCGAAGATTGTGCTCAGGCCCATTGCGCTCGATTTAACGGCCAGCCGGTCGGAACGCTCGGCCTGGTCGGCTGCTTTTCCTTCTATCCTGGCAAAAACCTTGGAGCCTATGGAGAAGCAGGAGCGGTGATTACCAATGACCGTAGGCTCTATGAAGCCATGAGGCTGATCCATGATCATGGTGCGCCGGTGCGCTACCAGCACGATGTGGTTGGCCATAACTACCGGATGGAGGGGATTCAGGGAGCGGTCCTGGCAGTTAAGCTGAATTATATCAGCGCCTGGACAAGGATGCGGCAGGAAAATGCAAATCTCTATAGCCAATGGTTACAGGATGTGACCGAAGTGACTGTGCCTCGGATAAAATCAGGCCGCACGCACTCCTTTCACCTTTATGTAATCAGGGTCAAGGAGCGGGATGCCTTAATGAAATATCTGGCAGATCATGGGATCAGCACCGGGCTCCATTATCCTGTTCCTCTTCATCTTCAAAAAGCTTACGCTCATCTTGGGTATCAGCGGGGAGACTTTCCAGTAGCCGAGAAGATGGCCAAAGAGATCCTTTCCCTGCCGATGTATCCAGAATTGACCGAAGAGCAGATTCGTTTTGTGGTCGATCAAATCAAGAACTTTTTTGCCAGCAGAAGATGAGGACAAATCCATGTTGAAAATAGCAGTCTTGGGCTTGGGATGGTGGGGATCAAAGCTGTTTCGGAATGCGTTTCGACATCCAGCGGCTGAGCAGGTGATAGGGGTTGATCCTTCAGCGGCTCGTCGTCAGGAGTTGGCCGCAAGCCTCGAAACTTCGGTGCTGGCTGATCCTGAGGAGGTGTTGGCTGATCCTACGGTTCAGGCCGTTATCATCGCTACTCCGCCAAAAACGCATTTCAATCTGGCTCAACAGGCACTGAGAGCTGGAAAGGATGTCCTAATAACCAAACCGCCGACCAAAACTATTGAAGAGCTGGAATGTCTTACCGCTTTGGCTAAAGCCAATCGGTGCATCTTTATGATGGATTCTACCTTTGTCTACAGCGAGCCGGTTAGGAAAATAAAAGAGCTATTTGATCAACATCTTTTTTCAGAGATCTTATTCATACAATCCCTACGGTATGGTAACGACCTTCGGCTGCACCATGTAAGCCGGCTGCGGCAAACCATGCTGGCCAATGGGATCAATGTAGTCGAAGACCTTGTGTTTCATGATCTGGCTATGCTCAATTATCTACTGCCGGAGGAGAATTTTCGACCCAAAGCAGGCCATAGGGTAAACCTCCTGTCGGATGAGCTTTGCGATACGGCCTTTATTCGCCTGGAAACCGATACCTTCCCTGTCCATATTGGATTGAGTTGGACTTTGCCCGAGCGCCGGCGTGAGCTACTGGTCTGTGATCGAGACAAGCAATTAATTTTTGATGATCTGGCAGCAGAGCATAAGCTCAAACTCTTTTGGATCGAAGACAAGCGGGAAGAGTTGATTGAGCATGGACATGAGGAGCCGCTTTTTCGGGTCATCAATCACTTTTTCCATTGTATTGAAACCAGACAGACCCCATTTACTGATGGAGCTTATATGTTAAAACTTATGAAAATTTTTCAATCAGTGCTGGAGCTTTTCCCATGAGCAGCCAATCTGCCACTTTACCTTTACCCTTCATTCACCCCTTAGCCATCGTTGAAACAAAAAATATTGGTTATGGCACTCGCATCTGGGCCTGGACCCATATTCAGGAGGAGGTTATGGTCGGAGCCTATTGCAATATCGGAGAGCACTGTTTTTTGGAAAACGGTGTTTCGATAGGCAATCGGGTAGTGATCAAAAATGGTAACTCCCTATGGCAGGGAGTTACGGTTGCTGATCAGGCTTTCATCGGGCCACAGGTTATTTTTACCAATGAGCGGTTTCCCCGATCAGGGTTTCGCAAGCCCTTTGAGGCAATTACTATCGGCCGGGGAGCAAGTATTGGCGCCGGCGCGGTTATTGTTCCTGGGGTCAGAATAGGCTGCTACGCAACCATAGGGGCAGGCTCAGTGGTTACCCGCTCGGTAGCTGACCATGCCTTGGTGTTTGGAAATCCGGCCAGGTTTCAGGGCTGGATGTGCGTATGTGGTTTGAGACTTAAGATGAGCAACTCGACGGACTTGGCAAAGTGTGAATGCGGAAGAAGGTATGAGATATTGCCAGATATATGTCGACTGGCTATTGATTGAACATGAATCCAGAGCGAACACCTGAAAAGCTTTATATTCCAGAATGTTAACTCACACATTTTGTGAAAGTTAACTGATTGATTTTAAAATGCAATCTGGCATTCGCTCTGGCATAAGGTCGAAATAATTTCATAGCTTTTTTCATAACGCTTTTTTCTTCATAGTTTTTCCAAGGAGAGTTAAAGAGATGATCATTACCAGAACACCATTTAGAATAACTCTGGGGGGAGGAGGAACCGATTTACCATCATACTACACTCAATACGGAGGATTTGTTTTTAGCGCGGCCATCAACAAGTATATGTTCATTAACTTGAATCGACCAGTGGTCGACGATCTGGTCAGGGTAAAATACACCAAATCTGAAACCGTCAAACACCGGGATGATCTACAGCATGAAATTGCCAAGGGGGCCCTGAGGATGTTGGGCATTGAAAGGGCTATCGAGATTATCTCCTCAGCCGACATTCCAGACGGGACAGGGCTCGGTTCATCAAGCTGTTATGCCGTTGGGCTGCTGAACGCCATTCATGCGCTAAAGCGCGATTATATCAGCCTTCCTGAGTTGGCTGAGGAAGCTTGCTATCTTGAGATTGAGTTATTGAAAAAACCGATTGGCAAGCAAGATCAATACATTGCTACCTTTGGTGGATTGACTGCCTTTGAGATCGCTAAGGATGGCCGGGTTACTGTGATCAGGGCTGATGTCTCATCGAGTGTGTTAGATGATTTGAAGCGAAATTTGCTGATTTTCTACACCGGAGTATCGCGTCAGAGTATGGATATCTTGAGTGAGCAGAACAAGGGCGCTCAGACTAATAAGAAAACGGTTTTAGAAAGTCTCCATTATATTAAAGAGAGCGGCTATCGGATTAAGGAGCTGATCGAAAGTGGCAACTTGACCGATTTTGGCCTGATGATGGATAAGCACTGGGAGTATAAGAAAAAGATGTCTTCTAAGATCTCTAATCCGGAATTTGATCGGATTTATGAAGTGGCTAAAGAGTGCGGTGTTCTCGGCGGCAAGATTACCGGTGCCGGTGGAGGAGGATTTTTCCTGTTTTACATCGAGAAAGGGCATGAGCGGCTGCGAACAGCAATGCATATGATGGGGCTTCGGGAAATGAGATTTAACTTTGAATTTGAAGGCTCAAAGGTTTTGGTCAACCTGATGAATAGCGAAGATGAAGGTCAGAGTCGCTATGTATGGACTCCTTCGCGGCTAGAGAGAATGGCGGTAATTCATGCGGTATAGGTATAGTTCTTGGGTATGGGTATATTATGGGTATAGAGATTATGGGTATAGAGAAAGAACCATTTAGAGCAAGGCTATGAAACTTAAGGGTAAAATTGCCATTATTACTGGCGGCAGCCGGGGGATAGGGAAAGCCATAGCCAGGGCATTTTTGGCTGAGAGCGCCTCGGTAGCCATTGCTGGTCGGAATCAGGATGAGCTGACCAAGACTAGCCAAGAGTTGTCAAGGTTTGGAGTTATTCGCAGCTTTCGGGCTGATATCTCGGAGGAAAAGGACATACAGAAGCTTGTGGCCGAGGTTTTGGATACTTTTGGCACCATTGATGTGCTGGTGAACAATGCAGCTGTGCAGGGACCGATCGGGAAATTTTGGGAAGTAGGCTTTGATGATTGGGTTAACAATATCAATATTAATCTGCTGGGTACTGCCCGATGTATCCGTGAGGTATTGCCTATTATGATAGCCAAAAAGGCAGGTAAAATCATCAACCTGTCAGGTGGTGGAGCCACTGCCCCAAGAGCCTACTTTTCAGCCTATGCCGCGGGGAAGGCGGCTGTTGTTCGGTTCACAGAAACTCTGGCCGAAGAGCTTAGAGAGTATCATATCGATGTCAATGCTATAGCTCCGGGGGCGGTAAATACAAGGATGCTGGATGAGGTATTGGCTGCAGAAGATAGAGCTGGGGATAAAGAGCTGCGGGAGGCTAAGAAGAGAAAAGAAAAAGGGGGTACCCCACCTGAGCTAGCAGCCGCTTTGGCGGTATTTTTAGCCTCCTCGGCCTCTGACGGTCTGAGCGGGCGTCTTATCAGTGCGGTTTGGGATGATTGGATGCGGTTTGGACCGGATCGGATTCAAGAGGTTATGTCGGGAGATTTATATACCCTGAGAAGGGTTAGCCAAAAGGGATAGTAATCGGGTCTTGTGGAGTTGATGAGATGATGAGGGAGAAGATCAAGATATGCAAGTAGCCATCATAGGAGCAGGTTTAATCGGGAATAAGAGAGCTGCGGCCATAAGGAAGTTGCCAGAGTGCAAACTGGTGGCGGTTTGTGACCTCAATCTTGAACGGGCCAAGAAATTGGCTCAAGAGTTTGGTGCAGAGGCCTATCAGAGTTGGGAAGAGATGGGGACACGGCGAGACGATATCGAGTTAGTAATCGTGGCTACCATAAACAAGTTTTTAGCTCCTATCACTCTATTCTTTCTAGAGCGGGGAAAGCATGTTTTGTGTGAAAAGCCTCTGGGGAGAAATGCCTCAGAATCCAAGCTCATGGTAGAGGCGGCCAGAGAGAGAGGAGTAAAGCTTAAAACCGGCTTTAACCACCGCCATCATCCAGGCATAGCCAGGGCGCGGCAGCTGGTGGCTGAGGGTCAGATTGGTAAAATTAGCTTTTTGCGCTGTAGGTATGGTCACGGAGGTAGGCCAGGATATGAGCATGAGTGGCGGGCGGATAAGGACCTTTGCGGCGGGGGTGAACTCCTGGATCAGGGAGTGCATGTGGTAGACCTCTTCCGCTGGTTTGTCGGGGAATTCCATGAGGCTTTTGGCTATCTTTCAACCTATTTTTGGAAGATGGAGGTTGAGGATAACGCCTTTGCTTTGTTTAAGACTAAGGCTGGACAAATTGCCTTTATGCATACTAGCTGGACTCAGTGGAAAAACCTGTTCTCTTTTGAGGTTTTTGGCTCTGAGGGGTATGTGGTTGTGGAAGGGTTGGGCGGAAGCTACGGCCCACAGAGGCTAAGAATAGGCAGAAGGAGACCAGAGGGCTGGGTGCCGGAAGAGGAGTTTATCGATTTTCCCGGTGAGGATATTTCCTGGGAAGAGGAGTGCAAGGAACTGGTGCAGGCCATTAAGGAAAATCGTGAGCCCCTGGGAAGCGGCTGGGACGGGTATCAGGCTAATCGAATGCTTGGAGCGGTGTACGAGTCAGTCCGGCTTGGCAGGCCAGTAAATTTATAGGCCTTTTACCTTCAAAATAAAGATGATTTTCTTCTGGCTATTGATTTTTACTCCTCTACCCAAAGGAACAATAACCTTTTGGCCTTCTGCTACAGTTCACCACCTTGTCTGCCTCGGGCTATTGATCAGTCTTCTGGTTGAGATGAGATGGAGGATGGGTAAATCAAACGGAGGCTGGCAAAAGGCGCGAACCTGTTTGGATCTGCCCATCCTGATCTTTTTCCTCCTCCTTACCCTGTCGGCTGTATTCTCGATTGATCGCAAGCACAGTCTTTTTTGAATTATTGAAGTTTATTGATTGTGTAATTATTTACTACACGGTAGTATTTCGGTGTGATAACCAAAGAGATATAAATTTATGCCTCTATCTCATCATGGGCGTAGGATTTTTCTTCTCTGTCCGGGGCATTATTCAATACCTCGGAGGAGCAGACCGCTCTTTTTGGCTCCTCGCCAACGAGCTTTCAGGGCCGTTTGATAATTCTGATGTTTTCGCTGGCTATCTGATTATGGTCATATTGCCTGGGCTTGGGGTAATGACTGCTCCCTTGCTCCATTTTATGTCAAATACTATCCTTCTGGCTACCTTAAGCGGCCTGGCTATGAGCAGATATTTTCAAGAGAAAAGCCGGCTGAAGGAGCCTTCCTATATCAGAGATAGCAGTTTTTGAAAAAATCTTAGGTCTCTCTTTTGAGCAATAGCCACATTTTGATAACCACCCCCTTTTTGATAACAACACCATTTGCGAGGACCAATCAAGATGAACAAAAAAACCATTCTGGTTACTGGCTGTGCAGGCTTTATCGGCAGCAACCTGTGTAGATGGCTCTGCGATGAAGGGTATATGGTAGTGGGGATTGATAACCTCTCTTACGGTACCCTTGAGAATATTGATCCACGGGTGATCTTTCACCGGAAAGATATTCGGGATCCGGAGATTTATCCCTTATTTGAAGGGGTAGATACCGTGTTTCATCTGGCGGCTAAAAATTGCCTGATCGATTGCCTGCGAAATCCTCTTGAAACGAGCGAAATTAATGTCTATGGAACAGTCAATGTTCTTGAAGGAGCACGAAGAGCCGGGGTGAGAAAATTTATCTACGCCGATACCTCGGCTGAATATGAAGGGATCATGGATTTTCCCTCTAGGGTAGACAGGGTGTGTCCTATAAGCACCTATGCTGTGAGCAAGAGGGGGGCGGCTCTCTTTTGTGAGAGCTACCGCAAGCTTTTTGGCATGCGCATTACGGTCTTGAGATATTTTAATGTCTATGGTCCGGCTCAGGATTGGCGCCGAGTGGTGCCTCCAGTAATGAGCTCTTTCATTATGAAAATGCTCAAAAGGGAAAGGCCGGTGATTTATGGAAATGGAGAAAAGAGACGTGATTTTATCTATGTGGATGATGTCAACCGGTTTCATCTTATGGCCATGAATGATGAGCGGCTAGATGGCGGTACATTTAATGTGGGCAGCGGGATAAATTACTCGATTAATGATATCTTTTCAGCCATCGAAAATATTCTGCGCACTGGGCTGACTCCAATCTACCGAGAGGACCTGCCCGGGGAGGCACAAATCACCTTGGCGGATATCTCCCGGGAGAGAACCCTCGGGTGGGAACCAAAGGTAAGCCTGGAAGAAGGGTTGAAAAGGTCAATAGAGTATATTCAAAGCAAAGTGCTTGGGATGAGTCTGCTATGAAGGGGATCATTTTGTCTGCTGGCAAAGGAACAAGGCTTGGCTCATATACCCGAAACATACCTAAGGTGATGATGGAAGTTGGAGGAAAGCCGGTTCTGGAATATGGAATTCTTCTCTTCAAACAGCATGGGATTGAGGAGATTTTTATCAATCTTCACCACTGCCCGCAGGTGATTCAGAACTACTTCGGGGATGGTCGAGCGTGGGGGGTGAAGATTCGGTATCATTTTGAAGAGGAGCTTCTCGGCACAGCCGGAGCGGTAAAGGCTTTTGAGGATTGGATAGGAGCGGATGATGAAGTTTTTGTTTTATATGGAGATAATTTGACTAATGCTGATCTGGCTGCTATGAGACGTTTTCATCAGGAAAAGAGAGGAGTGCTGACTGTAGCCTTTATTGAGGAAGAGGATGTACTGAAAAGCGGCATTATTGCCTTTGATGATCATTACCGGATAGTGAAAATGCTCGAAAAACCAAAGCCGGATGAGGTTTTCAGCCATTTTGTGAATGCAGGGCTGCTCTTGATGGAGCCTGCAGTGCTTGACCTGATTCCAAAGGGTGTATTCTATGATTTCGGCTATCATCTTCTTCCAAGAATGATTCTGGAAGGAATGGAAGTCTATGCTTATCCACTCGATGGATACGTAATTTCTATTGATACACCGGAATATTATCTTCAGGCTAAGGAAAAATTTAGACTTAAGGGTTGAAAGATTAGAGGTCAACAATAATCATCACACCGTCAGAAAAGGGGATATATAAGGTAACATGGAAGAAATAAGAAGAGCAGTATTTTTAGATCGGGATGGGGTGATCAACGAGATTATCTACCATCAAGATATCGGGGTGATTGATAGTCCCTTTACACCTGAGCAGTTTCACCTGATGGATGGAGCGGCGTGGGCTATACAAGAGATCAATAGAATAGGCTTGCTGGCTATTGTGGTTACCAATCAGCCTGGGATTGCTAAGGGACATTTGAGTAAGCGGGTTTTAGACTTGATCACAGAGAAAATGATTAAAGAGCTGGCTCTTGGTGGGGCCTGTCTGGATGATATCTACATGTGTCTTCACCACCCGAAGGGGAGCGGCAACGGGAGCGGAGATCAGCGCTACGTGATGGACTGTAGCTGCCGAAAGCCAAAACCTGGTTTGCTCATCGAGGCTGCCAAGAAGCATCAGATAAATCTGGCTGCCTCCTACATGATCGGCGACAGCATTACGGATATCCAGGCCGGGGCTTCTGTCGGATGCACTACTTTTTTGATCGGCCATCCAAAGTGTGATTTGTGCCGGATTATGGAAAAAAGCGGAGTGAGGCCAGACTTTATTGTACCAAGTCTTCTGGAAGCAGTAAAGGTTATCAAGTACCAGGAAAATTTAAAAAACAGTTTCCAAGGCTCATCTTCTGAGCAGTTATGTTTGAGTGAAATATTTATTGATGACAACTTTTACGCTCATGAGAATCCCTTGTCAATTGAGAGAAAATTTTGTTAACCTAATATTTTCGCTTTTTCTCTAAGTCTTTGATTTTACTAAGGTTTGGTATGAAAGATAACTTCAAAAGAATTTCAAGGTATGGAGAGATTTTCCGCAAAAGTGTAGACTTAACCCAGGTTATAAGAAAAAATTTTAAGGAAAGTTAAGGAGAGAACAACAGCATGGCTTACACAACTGATTACTTTTTGGAGATACAGGAAATTATACGGCGGATCAATCTTTCAGACATAGACAAAATGATAGACCTTTTAGCTGAAATAAAAACAAGAGGCGGAAGACTTTTCTTCCTAGGCGTTGGCGGTGGGGCAGGAAATGCCTCTCATGCAGTGAATGATTTTCGCAAAATTGCCGGCTTTGAAGCCTATAGCCCAACGGATAACGCTTCTGAGCTTACTGCTCGCGTCAATGACGATGGTTGGGAGACGGTATTTGTAAACTGGCTTAAAGGAAGCAGGCTTAGGGCTTGGGATGGGCTATTTATCTTTTCGGTCGGCGGTGGAAATCTGGAAAAGAAGATCAGCGCCAATCTGGTATCTGCTATTCAATATGCCCGTGAGACTGGAGCCAAAATCCTTGGCATTGTGGGCCGTGATGGCGGCTATACAGCTCAGGCCGCAGATGCCTGTGTGATTATTCCTACCATTAACCCCCAAACAGTTACTCCGCATACCGAATCATTCCAAGGAGTAATCTGGCATTTGATCGTCTCTCATCCCAAAATGAAGGTCTCGGAAATGAAATGGGAATCGGTCAAATAAGGATACCTAATAACGCAAAGACTAACCATTTGCGCCCCTTGACCTGTTTGCCGGCATTATAAAAACCTATCGCACCTATCGCAGTAGAATACCTATACGCAAGGATTAACCATAACTTAAATAGCGGTCTTTTCGCTAATAAAGTACGCAAGCGGCGACGGCACAAGGTCCGCACCTACAATTAGCTTATCCGCCCCTACAATTGATAGCGTAATTAATTCGCTGTGCAACTTGTGTTACGTACTTAGCGAAAGAACCACTTATAGGAAGATCAGCATAGTAACCACAACTTTAGGGAGATCAGCGATGAAGATTTTTATTGATTCAGCTAACTTGAAAGATATCGAAGAGGCCTTGAAAAGAGGATTCGCCAGTGGGATTACCACTAATCCCTCGATTTTAGCCAAAGAGAAAAAATGTGATTTTAAGGAGCATATTCATAAAATTATCAGCCTAGTCAGGGAGTTTGGCTTGCGGGATATCCCTCTCAGTGTGGAGGTTTTCTCCACCGAGCCTGACGAGATGGTCAGGCAGGCTGAGCAGTTTGTTAAGGAATTTCGCTATGAGGGGCTTAACATTAAAATTCCCATCGGTTGGGATGAATTATCTGTAATCAAGAGATTGAAGGATAAAGGTATCAAGGTGAACTGCACCTGCTGTATGTCCTATAATCAGGCTATCATGGCAGCAGATGCCGGCTCTGACTTTGTAAGCCTCTTCAGCGGTCGAATCAGAGACATCGGCTACAATTCCACAGCGGTTATCAGCGCCGTAAAACGAACCCTGGCCGACTGGGAATGTCCATCAAAGATCATTGTCGGCAGCATTCGTCATATAGCTGATATTAATGAGGCCCTGCAGGCTGGAGCAGATATTGTGACTGTTCCGCCCAAATTCTTCACCCAGATGTGTTCCCATCCCAAAACTACCGAGGTGGTCAATCAATTTATCACTGATTTCAGGGAGTGGCTAGAGTAAGAAGTGAGGCTTGATCAGGTTTTCAGTTAGGATACAAAAGAGAGATGGCTGAAGAAGAAAAATTATTCCTGGCTTGTTTGCGCTTTTTTTTCAGGAAAATGGATTCAGTAGCTGAAATCCGAGCTTGCCTTGGGAAAGAGATAGACTGGGATCTTATTCTTTCCTGGGCGCAATGGCATGGGGTAAGTCCTCTGCTGTATCACATCCTGAAAGAAATAGGCTGGTCAGGGATACCAAAGCAGGTCAGGGAGAGATTAGAGCATAGTTTTCGGCTGAATATGGCCAGAAACCTTTTCCTGTGGGCAGAAACAAGCAAGGTTTTGACTGCCCTAGAAAAGCAGAGAATAATCAGCCTTCCACTAAAGGGTATTTTTTTGTCGGAGGAAGTCTATCCAGACATATCATTTCGGGTGGTAACTGATATTGATCTGCTGATTCGGCAAGAGGATCTGGCCGCAGCCGAAGCCTCACTGATAGAGCTGGGGTATTGCCGCGACCCTTTTATCAGAAAGGGGCTTCTACCAGATAACTGTTATACACTACATATGGAGAAGGGAGAAAGAGTCGGGCAGAGACTATGTGTTGAGTTGCACTGGGGGCTAGCTAACCCTCGGGATTATGCCCTGCCAGTGAAAAGCTGGTGGGAGGAAATCTTTCATAACAGTCGCAGCGCCTATTCTTGGAACGGAATAAGCTGTTTGCGGATGGGACCTGAGATAACCCTACTCTATCTGACTATCAATGCCCATATGTCCCGCTATTCATTCCTCAAGCAGTTGATTGATATCGGCCAGGTTATCAACCATTATGAGCATGAGATGGATTGGAAAAAAGTAGCTGGCATGGCTAGTGAGCTTGGCCTTCTCGATAATCTGGTTTTTGCCTTGGGACTGGTTCAGCGAATGTTTGACCTGCGGATAGGAAGCGAATTGATTAATTGGCCACTCTCATGGAAGCAGAGGATGCTTCGGTCGATCTTTAGGGAACACAGGCTTGTGCAGGGCTTGATAGGCCAAGATTTGAGACAATTTCTTCTGCTGTTTTTACTCGATGAGAAGATGATCATCAGCTCGATCTTTAAGGTGTTATTCTCCTCACGACAGACCATTGCTTACCGCTATGGTCTGCCTCCTCAGTCATGGAGTAATTACTTCTATCTTATTCTCAATCCCTTGCTTTCTATCTATCGTTTGTTTCGAGGGGCAGTTGTGGATTGCTGGTCAGGTAAGGGGGTGGGTAAAACATAAGAGATGTTTGCATCCGATGTATTTTAATAATTAATTATAAAAAATATTTTTTACCTTATTGTTTAAATTAAAATTATCAGTAATAAATTTTATTTTATGTTTTATATTGAAATTCGATTTAATCTTGGATATAATAGGAAGGAAAGTAGAAATTTTCATATTACCAGATTATCAAGCATACTATCAGGGAGATTTATATGCTCGCAAAATATATCGCCAGAAATGAAAATACAGCTTCAAGGATAATTGATGGGCAAGCCGTAATCATGACCCTGACAGACAATACCTTACACACGTTGAATGCAGTAGGCTCAAGAATATGGGAATTATGTACTGGCCAAAAAACCATGGAAGAAATTATTCAGATAATCCAGGAAGAATATATATCCTCAAGACCCGATGAGATCAGATCAGATTGTGAGATTTTCTTTAAGGATTTGTACAGTAAGGGGATGGTGGTTATATTGGATGAGAAGGCCCAAGGGAATAATTAGGTACCGATCATGAAAGATATTATATCCTACGTCCAGGAGAAGAAGATCCCCCTTGCAGTACACATTAATTTAACTAGGCGATGTAATCTCCACTGCCTTCACTGCTGTGTGGGGAAGGGAAGAAAGACCGCATCTGGCCAAGCAGGAACGACTGAGGCTGGTTTTGAGCTAGGGCTGATGCACATTCAGCGAGTCTTTGAGGAGCTGGCTCAAGTTGGCTGTCTTCTTCTCACCCTTTCAGGCGGGGAAGTTTTGCTTCGAGATGATCTGCTTGAGATTATAAGCCGGGCGAGGGAGTTGGATTTTGCGGTTAAGATTTTTACTAACGGAACCTTAGTTGGTAGAAAGGAGGCCCAAGCATTTCATAGACTACGTATTCAGGAAGTGCATGTCAGCCTATATGGGGCAGATGCAAAGATACATGATCTGATCACCGGTGTTTCCGGCTCCTGGACGAAGAGCATGGAAGGGATTCGGTGGCTGAGGGAGGAAGGCGTAGCGGTTAAGGTAAAGTGCCCCATAATGAAGCAAAACCTGGCCGAGTATCGTAAGGTATATGAGCTGGCGGTGAGTCTTGGAGCTGATTATGCTTTTGACCCGATGATTACCGTCCGGGATGATGGGAACCGAGATCCGCTCAACTACCGAATAAGTCAAGAAGATTTGCAGATGGTCCTAGCTGATCCTATTTTTCAGACTAAGCGCAAAAGCTATAGGGAAAGAGAGGAGAGTTTTGCCTGCTCAGCCAGTATGATGAGTGAAATAAGTGAAGAGGTCCTCTGCAGTGCCGGTCATTATATCTGCTTCATTTCTCCAGAGGGTGATATTAACCCTTGTGTTCAGTTGCCTATTTTCTGTGGCAATGTCCTAGAGCATGATTTTCAATGGATTTGGTATCATTCACCGCAGATGCTTAGAATTCGGAATCTGCGGATGAAAGATGTTCGGAGCTGCAATAACTGTAGGTACCTCCCCTGGTGTGCCAGATGTCCTGGCTTAGCCTATCTTGAAGATGGCGATCTCCTTGGTCCTTCCAGTGCTGCCTGTTGGATGGTGCAAGCAAAAGAGGGAGACAGACAGTTTAATAATCAGATACAAGCCAATAATCAAATACAACCTATTGTAACTTAAGTTATTTTTGTAAACTAGGTTAACGTTCATCTATAAGTTAAGGAGGTAGAATCATGGAAGAAAAAAAGACAACAGTCGCAAAACCAGCAGTCAAAAAGGTTTATGAAAAACCCCAGATAGTTTCCGAAGAAGTATTTGAGACCTTGGCTCTTGCCTGCTGCAAGAGTAATAACTGTAAGAATTACGGCCTTCCGAAGGGGATGCACGCTGTAAGTTAATAGATCAAGGTTCCAGCCTGCTGACCCTTTGTTCAGTGTAAAAATTCTCGATTGAGTTATAATTTTTAATATTTTTTACAAAATTCAGCACTTCATATAGCATAAGATGCAGGCTCATCCTCCAGGATGAGCACTAATCACACACGTCTCTTCTTTGGGGGGAGGAAGAGTGGTGATTTTTCCCTAAAAGTGCCACTTTGGCTCTTCATTCATCTTTTGGCCTAAGGCTAGCTCTGATGGGACAAGGGGACAGTAGCGCGGCTTTTATAAACATGGAGACCTAACTTTTCCTAAATCTGCCTTTAATGAGGAAAAAGAAAAATGAAACGAAAGTCTTTTACGATCCTGACATCATTATTGTTTGGATTTATACTCAGTTTATGCCTATTTTTTTGGCATACGCCGCCTGCCTATTCCCAGGATAAGGCAGCGGAGAGTACTACTTTGAGTCCGTCGCCCAGAAAAACTTCTGGCGCCTACGTTATCGAAGATATAGCCTATGATCCTGAAACCCAAATTTATACCTATACATATGTATTGCATAATCTGGGAAAACAGCAAGTTTGGTGGTGGGGTATATGGTATGAGGAAGATCCTCAAGCTATACTTGATGACTCTTCGGTAGATGAAAATGGCTTTGCCCCTACTGACTTGACTGACTGCTCGCCTGGATGGAAAAATTCTGCCCCTGAGAGACGGATGGGGTTTTATTTATACAGTGGTCCTAATGGGGAGCTAGGTTTTTATTCCACCTATGCCAGCGACTCTCGGTCGGGAAATAGCCCGATCGTTCCTGATTCTATCAATGTTCCCCGACTTGGAGGCCAGTGGGGATGGAATGGGCCAGGAGCGAATATTATCACCGCCTATGGAATCCAAAAAGGACAAACAGGCTATTATGTGATTCGGTCTAAAAAGTATTTTCCAGATAATAAGATGTTTTTCTACAATACCAAGGATTACTGGAATTCCTACTTCGATCCTCAGACCGGGCAACTTGTCATCAGGGGGTTGGAATTTGTCTCTATAACTCAGCGGTCCTATTCGATATCAATGTCTCTGACCCGGGGGTATAATCTTATTTCGCAACCCCTTGAGGAGCTGATAACCTCAGACAATCTCTCATCTGCTTCCTACCGGGCCTCAACTCTGTTGAGTAGCATTCCGGGATGTCAAAAAGTTATTCGCTTTGATCCTAAATCCCAAAAGACCGAAAGCTATATCTCTTGGGATGGAACCGCGATCGGCACTGACTTTCCGATTAAGCCTGGTGAGGGATACTATACCGAGGTATCCACTGACACCACTTTTAACCTTACCGGCTTGCTAGCTACTGAGCCGCAAACCCTTAATCTAAGCCAGGGGTATAATTTAATCTCTTTTATTTACGGACCTAATATGCCTGACGACCCAAGGACAGGCTATAGCTCATCATCGCTCTTGTCAGCAATTCCAGGCTGCAAATCTGTGATCCGCTTTAATCCTGTATCACAAAAGACTGAAAGCTACCGAATTTGGGCTGGGTATAATATCGGAACAGAGTTTGACATTCGGGTTGGAGAAGGATATATGGTTGAGGTCCAGGATGATATTTCCTGGACACCGGCCAAGCTCTCCCTACCAAGGATGAGGTTCAGGCAGAGCCAGTTGGAGGGTGAGCCTAGCTATGATTTAACCTCATCAGCTCTGCCTGCTCCGATCATCTCCGAGGTCAGAGAATCATATCAGACAGCAGGCTCAGTGGTTATCTCCTGGATTACTGATATTGATAGTCCGGGCGAGGTCCACTATAGTACCAGCCCCGACCTTAGCGACTCAAAACTAGCCAGAGATAGCGTCATAGGAAAGGTCCACTGGGTAGAGTTGAGCGGCTTGCAGCCTGGGACAACCTACTATTATGAGGTACAATCAGGGGCATCTGTAGACAACAATGCTGGCTCCTACTATCTTTATACTGCTCCTAAGGTATCTCCACCGCTAGATAACGTCTTTATCGGCGGACGCCTTGTAAAGCCAGATCAAAGCCCACTGGTGGGTGCCCTGGTATTGGTTACGATTAACCACCGTGGGGTTTATTCTTATCCTCTCTCCACCCGCACTACCAAAGACGGAATATGGCTTTTGAACCTGGCTGATTTGAAAAATTCTCTCACCGGAGATTCACTGCCAAATAGCCCAAATGATCCAGTCCTAATCGAAGTCAACGGCGGTGATGGTTGGCAGGCAGATGATGCGACCAGAATGATTTCCGATCTGACTGAAGATAAAGCCTATACCCTGATTGTGTCTTCTCCGACCTCAGTCGCTTTGGCTACCCCTATATTTTCTCCCCCATCCTGCACTTTCATTGGTTCAATTACCGTATCAATCACCTGTGCTATTCAAGGGGCCACTATCCGCTACACCAAAGATGGCAGCGAGCCGACCGCAAACTCACTCACCTATACCACTCCTCTGACCCTAACTGAGACTACAACCATAAAGGCTAAAGCCTTTAATGGAAGATATGCCCTAAGCAATACCGCATCTGAGACATATACTAGAATCCGGGAAAAAGTAGCTACCCCTGTTCTTTCTCCCTCATCTGGTACTTTCACTGATTCAATTCCCGTATCAATAACTTGCGCTACGCCAGGAGCCACTATCCGCTACACTAAAGATGGCAGCGAGCCGACCGTAAACTCACCCGCCTATACCACTCCTCTGACCTTGACTAAGACTACTACCCTTAAGGTTAAGGCTTTTAAAAGCGGCTACTATACTCCTAGTGATACTGTAAGCGGGACCTACACCAAATTGGAAAAAATGGCTACCCCTGTCATCTCTCCTGTGGTCCGAACTTTTATCCCCTCAGTTTCTGTATCTATAACTTGTGCGACTCAAGGAGCCACCATCTGCTATACGACCGATGGAAGCGAGCCGACCGAAAGCTCACCTGTCTATACTGCTCCCCTGACACTGACCAGCACCACTACGGTTAAAGCCAAGGCCTTCAAAGAGGGCTACATCCCAAGTGAAGTCGTAAGCGCAACTTATACGAAATTAGCAGAAAAAGTGGCTACTCCTTCATTCTCTCTTCCATCAGGCATTTTCACCGGTTCAGTTTCTGTATCCATAACCTGTGCGACTCAAGGAGCCACCATCTGCTATACGACCGATGGAAGCGAGCCGACCGAAAGTTCACCTGTCTATACTGCTCCCCTGACCCTGACCACCACCACCACGATCAAAGCCAAGGCCTTCAAAGAGGGCTACACCCCAAGTACTACGGCTCAAGCTACCTATACGAGGAAAGTTGCTGTTGTGGCTAAACCCACTCTCTCTCCCTCATCTGGTACTTTTACTAATTCAGTTTCTGTATCAATAACTTGCGCTACGCCAGGGGCCACTATCCGCTACACTAAAGATGGCAGCGAGCCGACTGAAAGCTCACCCACCTATACCGCTCCCCTGACTCTGACCAGCACCACTACGGTCAAAGCCAAGGCCTTCAAGGATGATTATACCCCAAGTGATGTTGTCAGCGGAACTTATACCATCAAGCCGAAACAGCCGTCGAGCTCAACCCCATCAACTCCTGTTTATACGAGTGGAACCTCCACTCTGTGGACTCAACCATGGTCTTACTCCTACAGCGCTCTTAGCCTAGACTATCAACCTTCGTACTTTAACAGTCTGGGTGGTTATCAGCAGTTGTTGTCTTCTTGGAACTATTCAGCATGGCCACTTACCTCAAGCTGGAGCTACTCAGCATGGCCGAGCAATTTTTAACTCTTGCCAAGTTGCTGATTAAAGTTTTATAGAGTTATTCTCATTTCACTTATTTCCCCTGGCTTCCCACTTTGTGGGGGCCAGGGGAGAGCCTGCTAGAAGAGACTATGGCCTGCCCCTCGCCTCGGGGGCAGAAACCCATTTTATTCCCAGAAATTATTATATTCTCTAAAATTAACCAAGCAGTCGCTTACAAATGGAAATAATTCATGGAAATGAAAAATATCGAATTGGAAATTGGCGGCATTCCCCTAATCATTAGCTCTAGTGAGTCAGGATTTATCCAAATGATAGCGGATAAATATCGGGCTTTTATTATCTCCCCTAATGGGTTCAAGACAAACAATACTCAGCGATCTGCTTATTCTGGCTGCCACTCACCTATTCATCTGCATCTTGACCTTCGGCAGAAGGAAATGGAAAAGCGGGCTGAGGAGATGATCAAAGAAGAGCTTTGGGTAGATGTTTCTTATCAAAATAAGAAATTTACCATCCGAAGGCCAGATCTTGAGGGCGAGATAGATCTTGTCAGCCGAAGGGCTAGGGTTATCAACAGGGCAGCAGTTTACAGCTTTGATTCTTTCTTGCGAATTCTATACTCACTGATTCTGGCTCAAGAAGAGGGCTTTCTCCTTCACGCCGCCTCGGTAATAAGAGATGGGTTAGGGTATTTATTTATGGGAAAGTCTGGAGCAGGAAAGTCCACTGTTGCTGCCCATTCTTCTGAATATACGATTTTGAGTGACGAAATTTCTTTGGTTAAAAAGGTGGGAATTGATTATTTAGTCTACAGCACCCCTTTTTGGGGAGAGCAAGAAATTAAGGGTAAAAATTTTTCTTCTCCGCTTGCGGGAGTCTACCAGCTTAAGCAAGGCTTGCGGGTTGTGGCTAAAAGGTTGCCCAAAAGGGAAGCTTTCCGCAAGCTTATGGGAAATATCCTCTATTTTAGTCGAGAGCCTTTCCTAACTAGGCAATTATTCCAAAATTGTGTGGATTTTATTCAGCAGGTATCGGTATATGAGTTAGAATTCCAAAAGGATGGTTTGTTTTGGGGAGTAATCAGTTAAGTATTTTGGAATATAGTCGGTTAATTAAATGAGTTCGATATAAGTGGTTTTTTATAAGTGGTTCTTTCGCTAAATACGTAACACAAGTGCGCAGCGGATTAATTACGCTATCAATTGTAGAGGCAGACCTTGTGCCCGCCCGGCTTGCACACTTTATTAGCGAAAAGACCAATAAGTTTGTTCAAAAGTTTAATGAGAATAACTCAGGAAATCAAGAACATATTTTTGTTACTAATTTTTCAGCTTCCTTTGAGATTGAACAGCGAGCACAGAAAATGAAACATACACCAAAACCCCCACCGCGATGCTCGATAAAAAAAATCCGGTTTATGATTTTCACTGTTTCTTTGATTTTTCTCACACGTTTCTATTAAAGTATAAATTCTGCCAGCCATAGCATAGAATTTTAATAATTTTTGATTTCGCTTTTGCCACAGATCAGGTTGTAATTTGGAGGAAAGCTCTGGCTGACCTTCAATAGCTAAGACGATGGCGGCAATTTCCTCAGGCTGACATATTTTAGGGAAATAATCATTGTCTCCTTTTTCCCAGAATAATAGCTGATTTTTAAGGCAAAATCTACTTACAAGTCTATGTATCAGATGTTCCCCATGTTTAAATTAGGAGGAGGAGATAAGCCGCAGGGTAAGGGTATTGAGGTAAAAGATAATAGTAT